>NZ_JAGXJL010000018.1:0-212700 GCF_019091475.1 Streptomyces sp. GbtcB6
CATGTTGCCGCCGACCGAGTCACCGGCGACCGCGATCCGGGTGGCGTCCAGGCCCTTGGCGGTGCCCTGCTCGACGATCCACTTCGCGACGGCCCAGTTCTGCTCGATGGCGACCGGGTAGCGGGCTTCGGGGGAGAGGTCGTACTCGGGGAAGACGAGGGCGGCGTTCGCGCCGACGGCGAGTTCGCGGACCAGGCGGTCGTGGGTGTGGGCGTTGCCGAAGACCCAGCCGGCGCCGTGGATGTAGATGATGACCGGCAGGGTGCCGGTGGCGCCGGCCGGCTTGACGACGCGCGCCCGGACGGTACCCGTGGGGCCGCCCTCGACGGTCACCCACTCCTCGTCGATCGCCGGCTTGGCGATCTCGCCGGACTGCACGTCGTCGACGGCCTTGCGGCCGTCCGCCGGGGCGAGGTCGAAGAGGTAGGGCGGGTTGGCGGTGGCCTCGGCGAAGGCCTGGGCGGCGGGCTCCAGCACGGGGCGGGCGGGCGTGGCGTCGGTCATGGCGGTCTCCTCGGTTCGGGTGCCGCGCACAGGGCGGCCGGCGGTCTTCGCCGGGGTGGCGGCACGAGAAGAAGAGTAGCGCGCGATTAAGTCGTGCGCTACTTGTTTTTTGTCGATCTATTTGTGTCCGATATGATCGGGTGCGAAGTGTTTGGGCTCCATAGGGTCGAGAGGACCGGAAAGCTAAGGTGGTGAACGGCTGTGAACACCGCAGGAACCACCGGAACCAGGAGTCGCCCCGTGGACCGCACCGCCGCCGAGCCGGCCGAGGGCTCGCTGCTCCTCGACGACCAGCTCTGCTTCGCGCTGTACGCCGCCTCCCGCGCGGTGACCGCGCGCTACCGGCCGCTCCTGGACGAACTGGGGCTGACCTATCCGCAGTACCTGGTGATGCT
Source organism: Streptomyces sp. GbtcB6 (assembly GCF_019091475.1). Taxonomy (NCBI): domain Bacteria; kingdom Bacillati; phylum Actinomycetota; class Actinomycetes; order Kitasatosporales; family Streptomycetaceae; genus Streptomyces; species Streptomyces sp. GbtcB6. The sequence goes on from NZ_JAGXJL010000018.1 coordinate 900, forward strand.
CCTCCTCTGGGACCAGGACTCGGTCTCCGTGCGCGAGCTCGGCGCCGCGCTGCAGCTGGAGTCGAGCACGCTCTCCCCGCTGCTGAAACGCCTGGAGGCGAGTGGACTGGTCACCCGGGAACGGCGCCCCGACGACGAACGGTCCGTCGCCGTCCGGCTGACCGAGGACGGCGCCTGGCTCCGGGACCGAGCCCGGTCCGTCCCCGTCGCCATCGGGGACGCCATGGGCCTGACGCCCGAGCAGGACGCCACGGCGAAGCAGTTGCTGCGCCTGCTCACCACGAACGTCTCCGAAGGCTGACTGCCCCTCTCGCCGGGCCCGGCGCCCTACGAGGGCCCGAACCCGTCCCTCGTCCGGCCGCCGTACAGTGCCGGTGATCCTCACCCACCGCACGACGACCAGGAGTCGCGACGATGACGCGAGCGACCGGCAGCCCCGGTGCCCCGATGTACGGCTTCGTCGGGCTCGGGGTGATGGGGCAGCCCATGGCACTCAACCTCGCCCGGTCCGGCACCCCGCTCATCGTGTGGAACCGGACGCCCGGACGTGCGGAGGCGCTGCGGGCGGTCGGGGCGCGGGTGGCGGCGAGCGTCGAGGAGGTCTTCGCCCACGCGCGGGTCGTGATCGTCATGCTGCTCGACGAGACGGTGACGGACACGGTCCTCGGCCGGGGCGGCCCGGAGTTCGCGAAACTGGTCGCCGACCGGGTGGTCCTGTCGATGGGCTCGACGGCACCCGGGTACGCGCGGGGGCTCGCCGCCGACGTCGAGGCCGCCGGCGGCCGCTTCGTCGAGGCGCCGGTCTCCGGGTCGCGCAAGCCGGCCGAGGCGGGCGAACTGGTCGCGATGCTCGGCGGCGCCCCGGACACGGTCGCGGAGGTACGGCCGCTGCTCGCCCCGATGTGCCGGGAGACCGTCTACTGCGGTCCGGCCGGGTCCGGGGTCCTGATGAAGCTGGCCGTCAACCTCTACCTGGACACGACGCTCGCGGCACTGGCCGAGGCCGTGCACTTCGCCCAGCGGCAGGGCCTGGACCTGGAGACCTTCCGCGCCGTCGTCGACTCCGGCCAGCTGGGCAGCGGCATCACCCGGGTCAAGGTCCCGATGCTCGCGGCCCACGACTTCACGGTGCAGGCCGCCACCGCCGACGCCTACGCCAACACCCGGCTCATCGCCGACGCGGCCCGCGCGGCCGGGATCGCCACGCCCATGCTCGACCTCAGCAGCGAGCTCTACGGCGAGAGCGTACGGCTGGGCAACGCCCGCCTCGACATGTCCTCGGTCCTCACCGCCATCGAGGCCCGCACGGACACCGCGCCGCCGACGTCCACCGACTAGGCTCCGGGGCATGCGGATCTCCGTCTCCTCCGACATGGACGAACCCGTCGCCCGCCTCCTCGTCGAGGAGCTGCGCCGCCGCGGCCACGAGGTGCGCACGTACGGCGCGCTGGAACCCGGCGCCGACCCGCAGTGGGCCGTCTCCTCGGAGGCGGCCGCCCGAGACGTCGCCGCCGGCGCCGCGGACCAGGCGGTGGTGTGCTGCTGGACCGGCACCGGCGCCTCGATCGCCGCCAACAAGGTGCCCGGCGTCCGCGCCGCCCTCTGCGCCGACGCCTACACCGCCGACGGCGCCCGCCGCTGGAACGACGCCAACGTCCTCGCCCTCGGCCTGCGCCTGACCTCGCAGCCGGTGCTCAAGGAGATCCTCGACGCCTGGTTCACGGCCACGCCGAGCCAGGACGCCGAGGACCTCGGGAACGTGGCCCACGTCGGGCGGCTCGACGCGGGCCGGGGGTCTGTCCAGGGACTGACCGGAGGGCGGTGCGGTGGGCTGCCCGGGGGTCAGTGAGCGCCGAGCCCGCCACCGCCGAACGAGCCGCTGGAGCCCTGACTCCACCGCGGCCGGTCCTTCGACGCGCTCGGCCTGGTCTGCTGGTTGCTGAGTTCGTACGGGGTGAGCGGACGGCCGCCCTTGGGCATCACCGGGATCTCCTCCGACTCCCGGTTCTCCCGGACCTCGCGCACCGCGCCCTCCGGTGGCAGTTTCGGCTGCTCCTCGGGGCGTGGCCGGGGCGACTCGCGGTACTTGACCCGGTTGCCCAGCCAGAAGCCCCCGGCGAGCATCGCCAGCACGGCCACGGCCACGACGAAGAGCGCGAGACTCAAAAGGCCGCTGGGAGCGGCCAGCTGCATCGGTTCCGTACTCATAGCAAAGGGATACCCCACCCAGAACGGTATGAACCGGACGCACTTGGTGACTGATCGTACACAGCGGGCGACAGCGGGAGGCCGCAGCGAAGGCGGAGGCGGCGGCCGGGGCAGTCGGCCGCGCGTCGTCAGTGCTGATCGTCGCGTACGGAGACCGGGCAGAGGCGGCAGTGCACGTCGACCACGCCCTCCACGGCGCGGGTCAGCCGTTCGGCGACCGGTGCCGGTTCCGGGCTGTCGATCCAGCCGGTCAGGGTGACGACCCCCTCGGTGACCTCGACCCGGATGTGGTCGGCGGAGAGCGGGAACAGGCGGTCGACGACCTGCCGGCGCACCTCCTCGGTCAGTTCCTCGTCCGCACGCAGGAACACCTTCAGCAGGTCCGCCCGGCTGACGATGCCCTTGAGCACGCCCTCGCTGTCGACGACGGGCAGCCGCCTGACCCCGCGCCGGGTCATGATGCGCTCGGCCTCCGCCAGGGTGGCGTCGGCGTGCACGGTCACCGCGGGCGCGTTCATCAGCTCCCCGGCGGTCACCCCGACGGCCTTGGCCACGTCGGCCGGCCGTGCCTGCTCGACGAACCGGCCCGGGGCCCGGTCCCGGAACTCCTCCTTGAACAGCAGGTCGGCCTCGGACACGACGCCGACCACCCTGCCCCCGCCCTCCAGCACGGGGAGGGCACCGACCTTCCACCGGTCCATCAGCGCGACGACGTCCTTGAACGGGGTGTCACGGCCGACGGAGACGGGGTTGCGGGTCATCACGTCGCCGACGGTGTGCGGGCTGCCGTGCATGGTTGCCTCCTCGGATCCCGCCGATCACGAGAGGGCGGGAAGGACGCCATCCACTTCTCGCGGATCCTGATTGCGCGGTGCGCGATCGTGGCCGACCGCTTCTCCGCGTCACTGCGGGTCCTTCCCGTCACCTCCAGCACACCACGGGAACGCCCGCTCCACTAGGGCCGACCGGCCCGGAAATTCACCGGGCCCCGCAAGCGCGGCGGCCGGCGGGCCGTGTCATGCCGCCGGCCGCACTTCTCTGGCGGTGCGGCCGCCGGTCGCGCAGCGTGGAGGAGGGGGCCGGCCGAACGCCCGATGAGAGGTGCAACGCATGGACAGGGATGTCACCGAGCGACGGGTCGTGGTCGGCGTCGACGGGTCGCCGTCCTCCTATGCGGCCCTGCGCTGGGCCCTGCGGTACGCCGGTCTCGTCGACGGCGTGGTGGAGGCGGTCGCCGTGTGGGAGCTGCCGGGGCTGTACGGATGGTCGGGGCCCGCCGTGGACATGGACGTCGACGCGGAGGAGGCCCGGGACCGGATGCGGCAGGAACTGACCGACGTGCTCGGCGCGGACCAGGCGGACTCGGTCCGTTCCCACCTGGTGCACGGCAACACCACCGACGTACTGCTGCGGGCCGCGGAGGGCGCCGAGGCCCTGGTCGTCGGCAGCCGCGGGCGGGGCGGGTTCGCCCGCGCCCTGCTCGGTTCCGTCAGCCAGCAGGTGTCCCAGCACGCCACCTGCCCGGTCGTGATCATCCGCGCGGAACAGGACTGATCCGCGGCCCGTGCGCGCGGTGTTTGCCGGCGCCGCGTGCTGGTTACCCGGGCCGCATGACTTGGACGTCTTCGCAGCAGGACGTGTACCGGTTCCTCGAGGACCGGTTCGCGTGCGCCCAGGCCTGCGCGGAGTGCGCCCGGATGTGCGTGCTGCGGGCCGGCGTGCTGGATCCGGGCGGGACCGCCGCGGCGGAACGGTACCGCCGCACCGGCATCATGTGCGCCGAGGTGTGCGACGCCACCTGCCGGGCGCTGACCGAGGAGACCGGCCAGGACGCGGCCGCTCTGCGCGTCCAGCTGGAGTGGTGCCGTACGGTCTGCCTCGACTGCGCGCGGGCCTTCGACGCCAGGCCCGGCGCCGAGCCGAGCGCGGCCGCCTGCCGGGCGTGCGCCGCGGCCTGCACGGACTTCACGGCGGCGCTCGGCTGACACCGGGGGGCCCGAAAGCTGACACCAGGGGCCCGAAAGCTGACACCGGGAGGCCCGGAACCGGCGATGCCGCCGCCCGGTCCGGCGCGGGCGGCACCGAGGCGCCACCGGCGGTCCCGGACAGCCGATGAGCGACCGGCAGTCCCCGAGCAGCGGACCGGGCCTGCCCCAGGAACGGGGGACTGCCCAGTGATCCACGGCCGGAACTACCGTCGGAGCGCGCGCAGGTGGCCGTTCTCCGGCGGTCGTCGGCCGCCACCTGAGTCGGCCGGGTGCCCGGTGATCACCGCACTCCTTGCCGTGGTCGCGGCGGTGGAGTGGGGAGCCGCGGACCACTGCGGCGCCCGCGCGACCGGCGGGACGATGGTCGCCGACCTCGCGGCATCAGCTGCCGGTCTCCGACGCCCCGCCCACCGGCACCACCCCGTTGAGACGCGCCCTCGCCCAACTCAACCCCGAAGCGGGCGACTTGGCCGGCAACGCGACGGCCCGGTCCGGCGGGAACCGCCGACCCGATGCCTGGCATCGCCGATGCGCATTTCCGCCGCACCGCCGGGCTGCCTAGCGTGACAGCAGTACCGTCCCGTCCCCAGCCTCCCGCGTGCCAGAAAGAGGAGCGCCGCCATGAGCCAGCCGCCCCGCCGGATCGTCACCGGTCACGACGAGACGGGCACCTCCGTGTTCCTCTCCGACGGCGAGCCGCCCGTCATCCGCACCGCTCCGGACGGCGCCGCCTTCTACGAGATGTGGAACACCGACTCCGTACCGGCACCCCTCGCGGCGGACGAGTCCGAGCCCACGGAGCGCGACCTGACCGTGCCGCCGGCCCCCGGCGGTACCAAGATCCGCGTCAACGAGTTCCCGCCGGGCTGCGTCTCCCCGACGCACCGGACCCAGACCGTGGACTACGGCATCGTCCTGGACGGCGAGGTCGTCCTCGTCCTGGACGACTCAGAGCGGGTGCTGCGCGCCGGGGACGTGGTGATCCAGCGCGGCACGGACCACCGCTGGGAGAACCGCACGGACACGGCGGCCCGGATGGCTTTCGTCCTCGTGGACGGTGTCTTCACCGAGCCGTTGCTGAAGGTCCTGGGCCCCGAGGTGCTCGGCTCCCTGCACGGCAGTCCGCTGGCGCCCGGCCTGTCCTGACACCGGTCGCGGTGGGCCGCCGCCATTCCCTATTTCTGGAACACGTTCTACGGTGTGCGCCGTCAGGACCGCCCTTGGGGAGCCTGGAGGCGCCGTGCACCTCGACCACACGCCCGAGCAGCAGCGGCTGCGCACCGAACTGCGCGCCTACTTCGCCGGCCTGGTGCCGGAGAACGCCTACGCCCGCTACGCCGACCCGGCCGCGCAGAAACGCTTCTACCGGGAGACCGTCCGCCGGCTGGGCACCGACGGCTGGCTCGGGGTCGGGTGGCCGAAGGAGTACGGCGGGCGCGGCCTGACCGCGATGGAACAGTTCATCTTCTTCGACGAGGCCGCCCAGGCCGGCGTACCGCTCCCGCTGATGGCGCTGAACACCGTCGGCCCGACGATCATGCGGTACGGCACCGACGAGCAGAAGTCGTACTTCCTGCCCCGCATCCTCTCCGGGGAGATCGACTTCGCCATCGGCTACAGCGAGCCCGACGCCGGCACCGACCTCGCCGCCCTGAAGACGAGGGCCGTGCGGGACGGCGACGAGTACGTCGTCAACGGGCAGAAGATCTGGACCACGAACGGCGACACGGCCGACTGGGTCTGGCTCGCCACCCGCACCGACCCCGGGGCCCCGCCCCACAAGGGCATCACCATGCTCCTGGTGCCGACCACCGACCCCGGCTACTCCTGCACCGTCATCAACACCCTCGCCTCGCACGACACCACGGCCAGCTACTACGAGAACATCCGCGTCCCCGTCTCCCGCCGGGTCGGCGAGGAGAACCACGGCTGGCGGCTGATCACCAACCAGCTCAACCACGAGCGCGTCACCCTCGCCGCCCACGGCACCATGGCCATCCGCGCCCTGCACGACGTGCAGCACTGGGCCATGGAGACCAAGCTCGCCGACGGCCGCCGGGTGATCGACCTGCCCTGGGTCCGCCGCCGCCTCGCGCAGACCCACGCCCGCCTGGACGCCATGAAGCTCCTCAACTGGCAGATGGTGACCGCCGTCCAGGAGGGCACCCTCACCCCGCAGGACGCCTCCGCCGTCAAGGTCTACGGCTCCGAGGCACGCCGCGACGCCTACGCCCGGCTGATGGAGGTCGCCGGCGCGGCCGGACCGCTCAAGGAGGGCTCGGCGGGCGCGGTCCTGCACGGCGACCTGGAACGCGGCTACCGCTCGGCGGTCATCTTCACCTTCGGCGGCGGCAACAACGAGATCCAGCGGGAGATCATCTCGTGGATCGGACTGGGGATGCCACGGGTACGGCGTTAGCCTGCCGGTATGGACGGTGATGCCGGGCTCTTCACCCCCGACTCCGTGACCTGGCACCTGCACGGTGACCCCGTCATGTGGATCGCCGGTATCCGGGCGCTCTACCTCCAGGCACTGCACCCGCGCGCGGTGCGCGGCGTCATGGAGAACTCCGACTTCCGCAGCGACGCCTGGGGCCGCCTGATGCGGACCGCGAAGTACGTGCGCACCACCATCTACGGCACCACCGAGGAGGCCGAGCGGGCCGGGGCCCGGGTGCGGAAGATCCACAGCATGCTGGGCGCCACCGACCCCGACACCGGCGAACGGTACGGCGTGGACGAACCCGGCCTGCTGCTGTGGGTGCACTGCGCCGAGATCGACTCGTACCTGCACGTCGCCCGCCGCTCCGGCATCCCGCTCACCGACGCACAGGCCGACCGGTACATCGCCGAACAACGCGCCCGCGCCCGCCTGGTGGGCCTCGACGCGGACGCGGACGCGGACGCCGACGCCGTACCCGGCGACCGGGCGGCGCTGGCCGCGTACTTCGAGTCCGTACGGCCGGTACTCGCCGTCGGAGCCGACGCACGCGCGGTGGACGAGTTCCTGCTCCGCCCGTCCACGCACCCCCTCCTGATACCGGCGCGCGAGGTGCTGTGGCGGCGCGTGGCCCACCTCGCGTACGCCTCTCTGCCGCCGTACGCCCACGCGCTGTACGGCAGACCGGCCCCGGATCCCGCCGTCGTCACCCGCCGACTGCGCGCCACCGGCACCCTGCTGCGCTGTGTTCCCGCACGTCTGCGCTGGCAACTCCCGCCGAAACACATCCTGGACGCCATCGCGAGGCTCGGCCCGGACGCACGCCCTGCACCGTACAAAGTCGGGCGATAGACAGCCATACTGGGCGAGCAGGGGGGCGTCACGGACCGCGACGGGGGGCGACGGCGCGCGATGGCTGACAGCAGGCTGGTCCAGGGGAGGTACCGGCTGCTCGACCTGATCGGGCGGGGCGGGATGGGCGAGGTGTGGCGGGCCCGCGACGAGTCACTGGGCCGGCAGGTCGCCGTGAAGTGCCTCAAACCGCTCGGCCCGCACCACGACCAGGCGTTCACCCGCGTCCTGCGGGAGCGGTTCCGGCGCGAGGCGAGAATGGCCGCCGGGCTCTCGCACCGCGGGGTCACCGTCGTCCACGACTTCGGCGAGCACGACGGCATCCTCTACCTGGTGATGGAACTGCTGGACGGCCGCAACCTCAGCCAGCTCATGGAAGACAACAAACACCACCCGCTGCCCGTCGGCGACGTCGTCGACATCGCCGAACAGGTCGCCGCCGCCCTCGCCTACACCCACCAGCAGGGCATCGTGCACCGGGACCTGAAACCGGCGAACATCATGCGGCTCACCGACGGCACCGCGAAACTCTGCGACTTCGGCATCGCCCGCCTCGGCCACGACATCGGCTTCACCTCCCGCCTCACCGGCACCGGCATCGCCATGGGCACCCCGCACTACATGTCCCCGGAGCAGATCGGCGGCACCGAGGTGGACCAGCGCAGCGACCTGTACTCACTGGGCTGCGTGCTCTACGAGATCGCCACCGGGGCACCGCCGTTCGACCTCGAGGACGCCTGGGCGATCCTCGTCGGCCACCGCGACACCCCGCCCGCCCCGCCGCGCAGCCACCGCCCCGAGCTTCCCGGCTGGTTCGAGAAGGTCGTCCTCGACCTGCTGGCCAAACGGCCGGAGCAACGACCGTACGACGCCCGGGAGCTGGGCCGCCGGATCACCTCCGGACGGACGACACCCACGTACGTCCCGACCGTCGTCACCGCGCAGCCCCGGTTCCGGCCCCCCGAACCGGCCGCCCGCGAGCCCCGGCTGCCGTCCTGGACCCGGGGCATGACCACCGGACACAAGGCGACCGGCGCCGCCCTGCGCACCACCCCGCCCGACCCCGGGGCCGGACTCACCGGCGAGTGGATCGCCCGCCCGGTCACCGGCGTCGCGGAACCGCTCCCGGCGGTCCCCGCCCCCTCCCCGGAGGCCCTCGCCGCCCTCGCCGGCCGGCACAACGCCGGGCTCAGCCTGGGACGGCTCGGCCGCTGGGCCGAGGCGGGCGAGGTGCACCGCGCCGTCGCCGCCGAACGCACCCACCTCCTCGGCCCCGACCACCCCGACACCCTCGCCAGCCGCTACGAGATCGCCTTCACCCTCAGCCGCACCGGCCGCGCCGCCGACGCGCTGCGCGAGTACACCGAGGTCGCCGCCGCCCGGGAGCGCGTGCTGGGCGCCGACCACCCGGACACCCTCGCCGCCCGCCAGGAAACGGCCTACGTGCTGGGCCAGTTGGGCCGCCACTTCGACGCCCACCAGGTGTACACGGCGGTCCTCGCCGCCCGGCAGCGGCTGACCGGCCCCGACCACCCGGACACCCTGCGCTGCCGCCACAACCTCGCCTTCAACCTCAGCAGGCTGGGCCGCCTCGAGGACTCGTACCGGATGGCCCACGACGTGGCCGCGGCCCGCGCCCGGGTGCTCGGCCCGCAGCACCCCGACACCCTGGTCACCCGCTACGAAGTCGCCTACGCGCTCGGTCAGTTGGGCCGCTGGGAGGAGGCCCTGCAGACCTACCGAGAGGTCGCCGACGCCCGCGCCGGCGCCCTCGGCCCCGACCACCCCGACACCCTCGCCGCCCGCTACGAGGTCGGCATCAGCCTCGGCCGCCTGGGCCGCAGCGCCGACGCGCTCACCCTCTACCGCGCCCTGATCGACGACCGCACCCGCGTCCAGGGTCCCGCCCATCCCGAGACCCTGCGCGCCCGCCACGGACTCGGCGTCAACCTCGGCCGCCTCGGCCGCTGGGAGGAGGCCCTGGCGGAATCACGTGACGTGTGCGCCATCCGCGAGCGGATCCTCGGCGCGGACCACCTCGACACCCTGGTCAGCCGCCGCGAGGTGGCGGTGAGCCTGGGGTGGCTGGGCCGGTGGGCGGACGCGCTGGCCGAGTACCGGCGCGTCGCCGCCGCCAGGGAACGCGTCCTCGGCTCCGACCACCCGGACACCCTGGCCAGCCGCAACGACGAGGCGCACTGTCTGGAGCAGTTGGGGCGGGGAGCCGAGGCGGTGGAGCTGTACCGGAGGGTGGCGGTCCTCCGCCAACAGCGCGCATCGGGCGGACGGCTCTGAAACGCGCCCCACAACGCGCCCCAAAGGGGCGCGGGGAACTGCGCGACCAGCCACACACGACCCGCAGACGCGACCCGCAGACGCCCCGCACACCGAAAGCGGCCCCTCCCCAGCGGAGCGCCCGGCATGGCTCTTACCTACCTAGATCATCATGTGTTACGAAGAACCATGCCCGCTGCCACCGAACCCGCCCGCGCCTACGACGTGATCATCGTCGGCGGCGGCCACAACGGCCTCGTCGCGGCCGCCTACCTCGCCCGGGCCGGCCGCACCGTACTGGTGCTGGAGCGGCTCGGCCGCACCGGCGGCGCCGCCGTCTCCACCCGCCCCTTCGCCGGTGTCGACGCGCGGCTGTCCCGCTACTCCTACCTGGTCAGCCTGCTGCCCAGGAAGATCGTCCGCGACCTCGGCCTGGACTTCCGCGTCCGCGGCCGGACCGTCTCCTCGTACACGCCCGTGGAACGCGACGGGCGGCCGACCGGACTGCTGGTCGGCGGCGGCGAGCGGCGGATCCGCGAGGCGTTCGAGCGGCTGACCGGGGGCAAGACGGAGTACCAGGCCTGGCGGCGGTTCTACGCCATGACCGGCAAGGTCGCCGAACGCGTCTTCCCGACGCTCACCGAACCGCTGCCCGCGCGCGAGGAACTGCGCCGCCGCATCGACGACGAGGCGGCCTGGCGGGCGCTGTTCGAGGAGCCGATCGGGGTGGCGATCGAGGAGAACTTCACGGACGACCTGGTGCGCGGGGTCGTCCTCACGGACGCGCTGATCGGCACCTTCGCCGACGCCCACGACGCCTCGCTGCGCCAGAACCGCTGCTTCCTCTACCACGTCATCGGCGGCGGCACCGGCGCCTGGGACGTGCCGGTCGGCGGCATGGGCGCCCTCACCGACGCGCTGGCCGCCGCCGCGCGCTCGGCGGGCGCGGTCCTCGCCACCGGGCACGAGGCGGTACGGATCGAGACGGACGGCAGGGCCGCCGAGGTCGCCTACCGCACCGCCGACGGGGAGGGCGTCGCCGCCGCCCGGCACGTCCTGGTGGGCGCCTCCCCGCAGGAGCTCGCCGCCCTCACCGGCGACCCGGCCCCGGAGCCCGCCGAGGGCGCCCAGCTCAAGGTCAACATGCTGCTCAAGCGGCTGCCCAGGCTGCGCGACACCGCCGTCGACCCGCGCGAGGCGTTCTCCGGCACCTTCCACATCGCCGAGGGCTACGGGCAACTGGCCACCGCCCACGCCCAGGCGGCGGCCGGCCGGCTCCCCGCCGCCCCGCCCTCGGAGATCTACTGCCACTCCCTGACCGACCCCACCATCCTCGGCCGTGACCTGGCCGAACGCGGCTACCAGACGCTCACCCTCTTCGGTCTGCACACCCCGGCCCGGCTCTTCACCGCCGACAACGACGCCGTACGCGACGAACTCCTCAAGGCCACCCTCGCCCAGCTCGACACCCACCTCGCGGAGCCGATCACCGACTGCCTGGCCCTGGACGCCGACGGCCGCCCCTGCATCGAGGCGAAGACCCCCCTGGACCTCGAACGCGACCTCCGCCTCCCCGGCGGCAACATCTTCCACCGCGACCTCTCCTGGCCCTACGCCCAGGACGGCACCGGCCGCTGGGGCGTGGAGACCCGGCACGCCAACGTCCTGCTGTGCGGGGCGGGCGCGGTGCGCGGCGGAGGGGTGAGCGGGGTGCCGGGGCACAACGCGGCGATGGCGCTGCTGGAACAGCGGGACGACTGACCCCGGGCGTCAGCGCATGTGCACCCCGCCGTTGATGTCGAACGTGGCACCGGTGACGTATCCGGCTTCCGCCACCGCGGGCGTCTCGACGGCCGCGGGCGCGACCGCGTCGACGATCGCCCTGTACGGCGCCAGCTCGTGCTGTCACGTGATCGTCGGAGACATTGCCGGTTGGGGCCGGACGGAGGGCCGAAAGGGTGCGGGCGCCGGACGAGGGCGTGCGGAGAGGACCGGCTGGGAATCGGTCGGGGAATCTGACGGAGCATCAGAAAACCTCTTCCGTCGGCCGCACGACTGCGGCATCCTGCGCCCATGCAGACGGAGCTGAGCAAGACCCTGGGAGTCGAGCACGCCGTCTTCGGCTTCACGCCGTTTCCCGCCGTGGCCGCGGCCATCAGCCGGGCCGGCGGCTTCGGAGTGCTCGGCGCGGTCCGCTACACCGCCCCCGACGACCTCAAACGCGACCTCGACTGGATCGAGGCACATGTCGACGGGAAGCCGTACGGGCTCGATGTCGTCATGCCCGCCAAGAAGGTGGAGGGCGTCACCGAGGCCGAGGTCGAGGCGATGATCCCGGAGGGGCACCGGCAGTTCGTCAAGGACACCCTCGCCAAGTACGGCGTGCCCGAGCTGGCCGAGGGGGAGGCGTCCGGCTGGCGCATCACCGGATGGATGGAACAGGTCGCCCGGACCCAGCTCGACGTCGCCTTCGACTACCCGATCCGGCTGCTGGCCAACGCCCTCGGCTCCCCGCCCGCCGACGTCGTCGACCGCGCCCACGAACAGGACGTGCTCGTCGCCGCGCTCGCCGGCAGCGCCCGGCACGCCGTGAAGCACCGGGACGCGGGCATCGACATCGTCGTGGCCCAGGGCTACGAGGCCGGCGGCCACACCGGCGAGATCGCCACCATGGTGCTCACCCCCGAGGTCGTCGACGCCGTCGCCCCGCTGCCCGTACTGGCGGCCGGCGGAATCGGCAGCGGGCAGCAGGTGGCCGCCGCCCTCAGCCTCGGCGCTCAGGGAGTGTGGCTGGGCTCCATGTGGCTGACCACCACAGAAGCCGACCTCTCCTCTCCCGCCGTGACCCGCAAACTGCTCGCCGCCGGCTCCGGCGACACCGTCCGCTCCCGCGCCCTGACCGGCAAACCGGCCCGCCAGCTGCGCACCGAGTGGACCGACGCCTGGGACGACCCGAGCGGCCCCGGCACCCTGCCCATGCCCCTCCAGGGCCTGCTCGTCGCCGAGGCCCTCACCCGCATCCAGAAGTACGAGGTCGCGCCCCTGCTCGGCACCCCCGTGGGCCAGATCGTCGGCCGGATGACCAGCGAGCGCAGCGTCCAGGCCGTCTTCGACGACCTCACCCGGGGCTTCGAACAGGCCGTCGACCGCATCAACCGCATCGCCGGAAGGAGCGGCACGTGACCAGTACGCCCCCCGCCGGATTCTGGGCCCAGGCCACCCGGGACCCCGACCGCACGGTCCTCGTCGCACCCGACGGAGAGGAATGGACCGCAGGCCGTCTGCACACGGCCACCAACCGGCTCGTCCACGGACTCCGGGCCGCGGGCCTGGAACGCGGGGACGCCTTCGCGGTCGTCCTGCCCAACGGGCCCGAGTTCCTCACCGCCTACCTGGCCGCCACCCAGGCCGGCCTCTACCTCGTCCCGGTCAACCACCACTTCGTCGCCCCGGAGATCGCCTGGATCGTCGCCGACTCCGGCGCCAAGGTGCTCCTCACCCACGAGCGGTTCGCCGGCCCGGCCCGCCATGCCGCCGACGAGGCCGGCCTCCCGGCCACCCACCGGTACGCGGTCGGCGCGGTCGAGGGCTTCCGGCCCTACGCCGAACTCCTCGACGGACAGCCGGAGTCGGCACCCGCGGACCGCGAACTGGGCTGGGTCATGAACTACACCTCGGGTACGACGGGCCGCCCCCGCGGCATCCGCCGCCCGCTGCCCGGCAGACTCCCCGAAGAGGCCTACCTCGGCGGCTTCCTCGGCATCTTCGGCATCCGCCCCTTCGACGACAACGCCCACCTGGTCTGCTCGCCGCTGTACCACACGGCGGTGCTCCAGTTCGCGGGCGCGTCCCTCCACATAGGCCACCGTCTGGTCCTCATGGACAAGTGGACCCCCGAGGAGATGCTCCGCCTGATCGACACACACAGGTGCACCCACACCCATATGGTCCCGACCCAGTTCCACCGCCTGCTCGCCCTCCCCGAGGATGTGCGCGCACGCTATGACGTCTCCTCCATGCGGCACGCCATCCACGGCGCCGCCCCCTGCCCGGACCACGTCAAGCGCGCCATGCTCGACTGGTGGGGCCCGAGCGTGGAGGAGTACTACGCGGCCAGTGAGGGCGGCGGCGCCTTCGCCACCGCCGAGGACTGGCTGAAGAAACCCGGCACGGTCGGCAAGGCCTGGCCCATCAGCGAACTCGCGGTCTTCGACGACGACGGCAACCGGCTGCCGCCCGGCGAACTCGGCACCGTCTACATGAAGATGAACACCGGCGGCTTCGCCTACCACAAGGACGAGGCCAAGACGAAGAAGAACCGCATCGGCGACTTCTTCACCGTCGGCGACCTCGGCTACCTGGACGAGGACGGCTACCTGTTCCTCCGCGACCGCAAGATAGACATGATCATCTCGGGCGGGGTCAACATCTACCCCGCCGAGATCGAGTCCGTGCTCCTCTCCCACCCTGCCGTCGCCGACGCCGCCGCCTTCGGCATCCCGCACGACGACTGGGGGGAGGAGGTCAAGGCCGTCGTCGAACCCGCCCCCGGACAGGAGCCGGGCCCGGAACTCGCCGCCGCCCTGCTCGCCCACTGCGCCGGACAACTCGCCGGCTACAAGTGCCCCAAGACCGTCGACTTCATCGCCGAGATGCCCCGCGACCCCAACGGCAAGCTGTACAAGCGGCGGCTGCGGGACCCGTACTGGGAGGGGCGCACCCGGCCGGTGTGACCAGGGCCCGGTGCCTCAGGGCTTCAGGGCCTCAGGGGCGGGGGCGGTGCCGGGCCTCCAGGAACCCGGCGAGGCCCGCGGCGTCGGTGCCGAGCTTGCGGTAGACGCGGGACAGCAGCTGCCGCACGCCCTGCTCGGTGAGGCGCAGCTCCTTGGCGACCACGGCCACCGGGTGTCCCTGGACGGTCAGTTCGGCGGTGCGCAGTTCCTGCGCGGTCAGCGTGTCCGCCTGCGGGTAGCGCAACGGCAGGGGCCGCATCCCGGCCGCCGAGAGCTCCTCCCTGGCCCGCGCGGCGAGCGCCTCGGCCCCGCAGTGGACGGCTCCTTCCAGCCCCTGGTAGAGCCGGTCGGCGGCCTCCTGGAGCCGGCCGTTGCGGGACAGCGCGGCGCCGTGGCCGATCTGGGCGCGGGCGAGTTCGTAGGCGGCGGGCGACTGCTCCAGGTGGTCGACGGCCTGCGCGTACAGGTCGACCGCCGCCGGCCCGCCGGTCACCTCGGCGAGGGTGTGCAGAGCCTGCCCGACGGCGGAGGCGGCACCGAACTCCCGGGCCCGGCGCACGGCTTCCTCGGCGTGGCCGACCGCCTCCTCGGGGGCGGAGGGGGCGAGCGCGGACGCGAGCCGCAGCTGCCACGGGCACCAGGCCGGATTGCGCCAGCCCCGCGCGTCCAGCCAGTCCCCGACCGTGGACAGCAGCCGCGCCGCCTCGGCGTGCCGCCCCTCGGCGAGGAGCAGTTCGGCGTAGACGGTGCGGGGGTCGGGGTAGATGACGGCGTTGACCGGTGTCTCGCCGAAGTGGTGCCCGTCGGCGATCGCGCGCGCGTCGGAGACGCGCCCGCGGGCCAGCAGGGTCTTGATCAGAATGCTCACGCCGAACCACTGGGCGGCCACGACCCCGTCCACCTTGCCGGCGATCCGCAATCCCTCCCGTACGGTGTTCTCGGCTTCGGCCAGGCAACCGCGCCGGTAGCGGATGTATCCGGCGATGGTCTGGCCGAACGCCAGGTGGGAGCCGTGCCAGCCCTTGGCCAGGCATTCGGCGATCCCCTTGCCGAACAGTTCCTCCGCCCGTCGTGGCTGGTCGCCGTACATGAACACCAGGGCGACGGAGAGGGGTACCTCGAACCCCCGGTTCTCGTCGGTCCAGCTCATGCCGCCGCGCAGGGCCTTGTCCGCGTACGCGAGGGAGGTCTCTCTCGGTTCGCCGCGCATGGCCGCGTCCCAGGCCCGCAGTCCCAGGATGTAGCGTTCCTCCAGGCTGCGGCCGGGCAGTTGCTCGGCCAGGCGCGCCAGTGTCCGGGAGCGGGTGGGTGAGTCACGGTCGTCCGGGCGCACCATGCTCCAGACGAACTGATCGGCCTGCATACGCAGTTTGACGCGCGGATTGGTGGCCTGCCGTGCCTCCTCGGCGGCCACGTTCACGGCCTCGGCCAGCTGATCGGTGTGGGCCATGGCCGTGGTCAGCCGATAGACGATGGAGGCGCGCAGATCGGGGTCGACGTCGGGCTGGGCCAGCGCCTGGCGCAGGTGCCGCACCGTGGCGGTGGGCTCGATCAGGAACGTGGCGCAGGCGAGTTCGTGCAGGACGGCGGCCCGGTCCTCGGGCAGGGGCGGTTCCTGCAGCGCGCGGGTCAACAGGCGCCGGGCCGCCTCGGTGGCTCCGGCGCGGAGGTACTCGCGGGCGGCCTCGCGCAGACACGCGACGGTCTCGGGGCGGTCTTCGCAGGGGACTTCCAGCAGATGTCGGGCGGCTTTGGTGGGGCCGTATCCCGCGGCGAGGACGGCCTGCGCCGCGGTGTTGTGCAGACCGGTTCTGAAGCCCGTGCGGATGGACCGGTAGATCGTCGTGGCGATCAGCGGGTGAACGAACTCGAGCTCGCCCTCGTGGCCGTGGCCGTCGGCCAGGATCCGGGCCGTGCGCAACTTCTCGATCGCCTCGCCGGCGGCCTCGTCGCCGAGCACGGCGATGGTCGCGGCGAGCTCCGGCGAGAAGGGCGAACCCAGTACGGCCGCGGTCTGCGCGAAGCGCATGGTCGTCGTGCCCAGCCGTTCCAGACGTTCGATCAGTCCCGGGCCCTTGATCGCCGCCGCCAGCTCACGCATCGCGGGCAGGTCGTCGTCGGTGCCGCCCAGGTTCCGCTCCGCGAGTCCGATGGCGAGTTCCACCGCCTCGAAGGGACTCCCGCCGGTGGCCGACCAGCACTCCTTGCAGAACCCGTCCTCGGCCGCCTCCCCGACCTCGCTCCTGACGATCTGCGTCACGCCCTCAGGAGTGAGCACCACCAGGTTGTGGGGGCGGTTCCCGTGGTCTCCCACGAGCGTGCGGAGTTCGCCGGCCTCGGCCGGCAGCTCGTCGGGCCGGTAGGCGACGACGATCAGCAGGGGGAGGTCGTCGACCCGTGGCGCGAAGGAGGTGAGCCAGCTCAGCGACTCGGTGTCGGTCCAGTGGAGGTCGTCCAGGAGCAGGACGATGGGAGCCTTCCTGACCGCGAGGCGCGTCATGACCCAGTCGAGACCTTCGCGGACTCCGGTCGGGTCCGGCGCGGGGGCGGGTCCGGTCGCTTCGAGACCGAGTACGGCGGCGACGGTGTCGTACCAGCTGCCCAGGAAGACGCGGAGTTCCGCCTCGTCCATCCTCGCCAGCGAGGGCTGCATCAACTGGCGTACCACCCGGAACGCCGAGCCCTGTTCCGTCTCGCTGCCTCTGCCCGACAGCACGGTGAACTTGTGTGCCATGGCCCGGGCGCGTGCCTCCGTGAGGAGTGCCGTCTTGCCCAGTCCGGCCGGCCCGGTGAAGGCGAGCAGCCCTTTGCGTCGTGCTCGTGGCACACCGCCCGTGGTGCGCCGCAACTCCCGGAACGCCGCGTCGAGGGCCTGAAGTTCCCGTCGGCGTTCGATCAGGTTCTCCTGGTCCGTGACCGGTTGCCGCGGCTCCGTCGCCATATGCCGTACCGCTTTCTTTCGTTCGGCTTCTTTCGTTCGGCCCGGGGAGAGCCGAGCGTACGCCTTGTCGCGGTGGGGGCAGGCCGGACTGAGTACTATCGGGTGAATCATGAACTGCAGAAGGGATAATGTCCGCGCTCCGGGTAGGAGGCCCTGATAGCCACCACCCGGGAGCGCGGTCGCCGGGGTTCATCGAGCGCCTACGGCACGGCGGGAACCGACGCCACGTCCGCATACCGCGGCACGGTTCGGGACCAGTGGTAACACCCGCGGATCCAGCCGATCATGCCCTCCACGTATTCGACGCCCGCGGGGCTCAACTCCGGTTCGACCTCCGCGTGGAGCCGCTGGAACTCGCGGATCGTGCTGTTGATCTGCTGGATGGCCAGGACGACGGCGGCCTGCAGGGAGCAGTGGTGTTCGCGCTGCCGGGCCAGGGCCAGGTTGATCACCTCGCCCGCGCGCTGTTCTTTCACGGCGGAGAACAGGTCGGCTGTCCAGACCGCCGCGTCGGCCGAGAGCCGGCTGAGTTGCCTTACGGCCGGATGATGGAGTTCCGCGGGGGACAGTTCGTCCGATGCCGCGGCCTCGTACAGCGGGTAGAACGGCTCGACGCCCGCGGTCAGCGACCGTATCGAGGTGCAGTCGGCGGTGCGCAGGGTGACGGGGTGCGCCTGGGCCACCGCTTCGTACAACAGTCCGTGCACGTATTCGCGGCTCTGCGAGGCCCATCGTGCGGCCTGTCCGGGTGTGCACCGTTCCCGGACCTGCCGGTAGAGGTCGGTCAGTGCCGCTCCGAGCGGTGTGCTGGGCGCCCGGCCGTCCCGCAGGATCGCGATGCTCTCGCAGAGCATGGGCACGAGCCCGGCCGGGGAGCGTCGGCCGACGACTTCCGCCCGGTCGTCGAAGACGAACTGGTAGGCGATCTGGTGGGCGACGATGCGCAGGAGCCCGGGATCCACGGCGGGGCTGGTGAAGGACGCGAGCTGGGCGGGGCGAGTACGGGCGATCATCGCCGCCACACCCGGTTCGGCGGTCAGCCCCCACGTACTCAGCCATGACTCCACACTGGCCGAGGCCTCGGTTTCATGGGGGTTGCGCCGGAACGGAAAGGGCATGTGCAGACGGATGTCGATGAGGTCCTTGAGACTGGCTGCGGTCTGTCCGCCCGGTACGCCGAACCTGATTTCCTCATGCGTTGTCGACACTGGGGTCACCTGCCGATCGGGATTCCGGTGCCTGTCGGGTGCATACCGCGCGGCGGGGGAGCGGAGCGCGGGACGATGACGCGTCTGACGGCCCGTGCGAACGTGTCTCACAGGCCATGACCAGCGACCGCGGCCCCAGGGTGATCGCGGGGCGCGGTGTCCGTGCGACGTACCCGGGCAGATGGCGCAGGCGCACGCGGCCGGCGATGGTCGCGAGCGCCACGGTGACCTCCACCATGGCGAACTCGTCGCCGAGGCATTTGCGGTTGCCCGCGGAGAACGGCATCATCGCGCGCCGCTGTCCGGCGGAGGGCCGCCCCGGCAGCCAGCGGTCGGGGTCGAAACGTTCGGGGTCGGGGAACGACGACGGGTCGTGGTGCAGGAGGTAGGGGCTGTAGAGCACGGTGGCTCCCGCGGGCAGCCGGCGTCCGGCGAGTTCCGTCTCCCGGGTGGTGACGCGGGTGAAGAGCCAGCCGGGGGACGAGTGGCGCAGCGTCTCGGAGACGACGCACCGGGTCCGGACGAGGTCCGGCAGATCGCCGGGGCCGGGCCGTCGGCCGCCCGGGAGGACGGTGTCGAGCTCGGCGTGCAGGTTCTGCTCGGCCTCCGGATGGCGGGCCAGCAGGCTGAAGGCCGCGGCCAGGGAGAGGGCCGAGGTCTCGGCGCCCGTGAGGAGCAGTGTGATCAGGTGGTCGTGGATCTCCTGGTCGCTGAGGGCCGCCGCCCCGTCGTCGCGGGTGGCCGCCAGCAGACTGCCCAGGACGTCGTCACGGGCGGGGCCCCGGCGGCGCTCCGCGATCACCGTGTCGATGACGGCGTGCAGACGGGCGAGTGCGCGCCGGTAGCGGCGGTTGGCGGGGGCCGGCAGCCGGAACAGGGCGTCGACCGGTACGACCGTGCGGACGAACAGGCCGCGGACCACGTCGGCGAGACAGCCCCGCACCTGGGCGGAGGCCGTGTCGTCCAGTGAGCCGGAGAGCAGGACCCGGCTGATCACGCGGGTCGTGAGGGTCATCGCCGCCTCGGTGACGGGAACCGTCCGACCGGCCTGCCACCCCTCGCACACCGACTCGGCCTCCTCTGCGACGAGTTCCGTGTACGCGGCGGCGTGCGACGGCCGGAAAGCGGGCTGCAGCAGCCTGCGCTTGTCCCGGTGCGCGGGCTGACGGCAGGTCACCAGTCCGTCCCCCATCAGCTTCCCCAGCCGGTCGTAGAGCGGGCCCCCTTTGTCGAAGGTGTGCGGGTCCATGAGCACCTCGTGGGCCAGCTCCGGGTGGCACACCATCCAGGCGCGCTGGGGGCCCAGCCGTATCTCGACCAGATCCCCGTACGCGGGCAAAGAATTCAGAAACGCCAGCGGCCGACGGTATAGGGAGATAGCGTGACCGAGGAGTGGGAATATGCCGGGAGCAGTACCTGTCGTCCACGTTCGTTTTTGTTCAGGCACGGCACCGTTCATGGAAATCTCCTGTCCAGTACGACGCGTGAAATGAGCGAACCTGTCCAGGGTCTGACAACCCGAGACAAGTCCTGCCCAGTTCAACCGTGCCCGGGTTTCCGGAAACCTTTCCCCAAAGGGGCGCACGGGGGCACGCTGAAGCAAAAAGCGCCGGGGATGAACGCCTCTTGATGCATGATGCATCGATTGTGATTCCATTGGTCACTCCAGTGCGCTCCCGCCCCGTCCGGCCGTCGCACCGCGAGCGATGTGAGGGAGGAGGCGGCCGAGCGGACCCATGGGTTTTCGGCGCTCGCCGCCCCGGTCGCTTGACCTGTCCCGGCGACGGGCCGAGGATCATGAGTCATGACGCAGGGACAGGGCAGCACGGTGGACGGGGTGCTGCGGCGCAGCGCCCGGCGCACTCCCGCGCGGGTGGCGGTGCGGTACGGCGAGCGGCGGTGGACGTACGAGGAACTCGACGACGCCGTCTCGCGCGCGGCGAGCGTACTGCTCGGCCAGGGCCTCGACCGCGGTGACCGGGTCGGCACCTACGGAAACAACTCCGACGCCTACCTGATCGCCTTCCTCGCCTGCGCCCGCGCCGGCCTGGTCCACGTCCCGGTCAACCAGAGCCTCACCGGCGACGACCTCGCGTACATCGTCGGCCAGTCGGGCAGCTCCCTGGTCCTCGCCGACCCCGACCTCGCCGGCCGGCTCCCCGACGGCGTACGGGCGCTGCCGCTGCGGGACGCCGACGGCTCGCTGCTCGCCCGGCTCGCGGACGCGGCGCCGTACGACGGGCCCGAACCCCGTACCGAGGACCTGGTGCAGCTGCTGTACACCTCCGGGACCACGGCGCTGCCCAAGGGCGCGATGATGACCCACCGGGCGCTGGTGCACGAGTACCTGAGCGCGATCGCCGCCCTCGACCTGAGCGCCGGGGACCGGCCCGCGCACGCGCTGCCCCTCTACCACTCCGCCCAGATGCACGTGTTCCTGCTGCCCTACCTGGCGGTGGGCGCGACCAACGTCATCCTCGACGGGCCGGACGGCGACACCCTCTTCGACCTGGTCGAGGCCGGGGACGTGGACAGCCTGTTCGCGCCGCCCACCGTGTGGATCGGACTCTCCAACCGGCCCGACTTCGCCACCCGCGACCTCGGCGGACTGCGCAAGGCCTACTACGGCGCGTCGATCATGCCGGTGCCCGTCCTGGAGCGGCTGCGCGAACGGCTGCCGAAACTCGCCCTGTTCAACTGCTTCGGACAGAGCGAGATCGGGCCGCTCGCCACCGTGCTCGCCCCCGAGGAGCACAAGGGGCGGCTGGACTCCTGCGGCCGCACCGTCCTGTTCGTGGAGGCACGCGTGGTCGGCGAGGACGGCAAGGACGTGCCCGACGGCACGCCCGGCGAGATCGTCTACCGCTCACCGCAGCTGTGCGAGGGCTACTGGGAGAAGCCCGAGGAGACCGAAGAGGCCTTCCGGGACGGCTGGTTCCACTCCGGCGACCTCGCGGTGCGCGACGCCGACGGCTACTACACGATCGTCGACCGGGTGAAGGACGTCATCAACTCCGGTGGTGTGCTGGTCGCTTCGCGGCAGGTCGAGGACGCCCTCTACAGTCACGCGGCGGTCGCCGAGGCCGCCGTGATCGGCCTGCCCGACGAGCGGTGGATCGAGGCGGTCACGGCGGTCGTCGTACCGCGCGGCGAGATCGACGAGGCCGGGCTGATCGCCCATGTGAAGGAGAAGCTGCCCGCCTTCAAGGCACCCAAGCGGGTCCTGTTCGTGGACGCGCTGCCCCGCAACGCCAGCGGGAAGATCCTGAAGCGGGAACTGCGGGACCGGTTCGGCCCCGCCACGTGAGGACCCGGGAGGCGGATCTCGCGAGGCCCCGGGACGTGAGCGTCGGCACAACGCCCGCCTAGGACCCAAGAAGTCTGGTTCCATACCGTGTGCGGCTTCCGACACCTCGTCCGCCGTTCACCGCCGGCGTGCACATCACAGACATGTCCTGCTGCCTCCCCGTCCCCCTCGGCCCACTCGCGGGCATCCCCGGCCCCCGCGAGATGCTGCGCTCCGGCCTCCTCCTCGCACCCGCCCTGCTCCGGTCCGCCACCGCACCCCGCCCCCGGCACCCCGGCCCGCTCGCCGCCGTCCACCTGGAACTGGTCACCCTCACCGAGGACCGTGCCGTCATCACCTGGCACACCGCCCTGCCCGGCACCGACGACGGCACCGGCCGGATGCTGCCCGCCGTCACCGAGGGCGAGGTCGTCTACGGCACCCACCCGGCCCGCCTCAACCGCACCGCGGGCGAGGACCGTCCCACCGCACACCACCACGTCGAACTCACCGGCCTGGAACCCGGGCAGACGTACTACTACCAGGCCCGCTCCCAAGGCGTGCCCGCCATCCCCACCGCGCTGCACCTGGTGCGCGGCAACGCGGCCGGCACCTCCCGCCACGGCCTCGGCACACCCGGCGGCCCCTACTCCTTCACCACCCCGCAGCCCCCGCCCGGCCCCCACCTGCTCTCCCTCGCCCTCTGCAACGACCTCCACATCGGCGAGACCGTCGCCGGCCTGGTCGCCGGAGTCCCCTTTCTGCGCGGAGTGGCGCAGCGGACGGGACAGACCCCGTACCCGGAGCTCATGAGCCGGGCCGTGGTGGACGAGGCCCGCCGCCGCGGGGCCCAGCTGCTGCTGGCCGCCGGTGACATCTCCGCCGGCGGCGGACCGCGCGACCTGGCGGAGGCCAGACGGATCCTGGACGGCTTCGGCACCCACCGCCGGGACTACTTCGTGGTCCGGGGCAACCACGACCGCGGCGCGGGCGAGGGCGCGGGCGCCGCCTTCCACCGGGTGTTCGGCGGACCCGACCGGCCCGGCTGGTTCGAGCACGACGTGGGCGGACTGCGGATCATCGGCCTCGACACCTACGACAAGCGCGGGAACGGCGGTGACGCGGGCGGCCTCGGAGCCGAGCAGCTGTCCTGGTTCCGGCGCCGGTTGCGGGCCCACAGGGAACAGCCCACCCTCGTCTTCGGCCACCATCCGCTGACCGTACGGGAGGCCCTCTTCCCGGTGAGCCCGGCGCAGCGCCTCGGCCGCCGCCAGGCCCGCGCGATCCTCCGGGCCTACGCCGCCGCCCCCGGTGTGTTCCTCCACCATGTGGGCCACACCCACCGCAACAAGCGCACCCATGTGCCCCTCGCCCCGCAGGTGACGCTGCAGGAGGTCGGTGCCGCCAAGGAGTACCCCGGCGGATTCTTCCTGCTGAGGATCCACAGCGGCGGCTACGCGCTCAACTTCTTCCGGGCGCGCGCCGCCGAGGCCCTGGAGTGGAACGAGCGCAGCCGCCGGCAGGCCGGGGGACTGTGGCCCCACCACGCGCTCGGCCGTTCGGTCGCCGACCGCAACAGCGTGGCCGTCCGCGACCTGTCCGGCATCGGCCGGCTGCTGCCGCCGTCCGCGCAGCCGCATTCCTCCCAAGGGATGACGGCCGTCCCGAACCCCCGCCCGGATGTGGCCCGGAGAGGGACGCCTCCGTAACGTGGGGACATGTCGACCCTGTGGGAACTCATGCAGGACTGCATCCCTGACGACCACGCTCGCCAGGTCACCTCCCGCTACTACCTCGACGAAGCCATGCGCTCGCCGCGGGCACCGGACCGGGTGGTGGACCTCGGCTGCGGGCGGGGTACGTCGGCCGAGCTCTTCCGCAAGCACGACTCCCGAGTCCGCTGGGTGGGCGTCGACATCCGCGATTCGCCGGAGGCCGCCCAGCGCACGCCGGGTGGTGACAGCGTGGTGTACTTCGACGGCGTCAACCTGCCCTTCCGCTCCGACGCCGTGCCGCTCGTCTACTCGCACCAGGTCTTCGAACACGTCGCCAGGCCGAGGGAACTGCTCGCGGAGGTGAGCAGAGTGCTGCGTCCGGGCGGGCTGTTCATCGGCAGCACCTCCCAGTTCGAGCCGTACCACTCCTTCAGCCTCTGGAACTACACGCCCTACGGATTCCGGGTGCTGGTCGAGGAGGCCGGGCTCGCCCTGGAGGAGATCCGGCCCTCGCTCGACGGCGTGACACTGATCATGCGCACGTACCACGGCTCGCGGAAGAAGGAGTACGGCCGCTTCTGGCAGACGGAGTCGCCGCTCAACACGGAGATCGACGCCTGGGCCCGCAAGAGCAAGCGGGACACGGCCCTGGTGAACCTCCGCAAGCTCACGTTCTGCGGGCAGTTCGCGTTCCGGGTGAGCAAGCCGGCCCAGCGCGTCTGACGCCCCGGATCCTCCCGGTGCGTTCACCGGCTCACTTGCTGACCGGTGCGGGTGGCCCGACCTCGGCCAGTGTGCCGGGAGCGCAGATCACCTCGGACCAGAGTTCGACCGACCTGGTTGAACTGGTGTTCAGGCCTGCGACGTTCCACCCCTGGGTCGTCGGCGAGTTCGTCCTGACCATGATGCTGATACTGCCCGCGTCGAAGCCGTTGTAGCCGCCGCCCGTGGGCACCTGCCCGGCCGGGCACAGCGCCTCGGTGCTGCGGGCCTGGCCGGGCGGCACCACGACATGCGGGCCGTGCACCCACGTGTACACCTCCGCCTGTGCCGCGGCGGACTTCACCACGGGTGGCCGGCCGGTCTTCTTCCCGTCCGGCTGATCGGCTGTGTCGCGAGTGACGGCGATGGCCGTTCCGCTCGCGGCGAGAACCGCCGCGGTGACCAGGACGCCGATCGGGAAACGTTTCATCTCGAACCTTTCGTGCCGCGTGAGGGGGGCATGCAGTCTCTGCATGCCCCCTGCGAGCACAGCGCTTGCTCCCTGCCACACGTTCGGCGCACGCCGGGCCGATGCACGGCGCCGGTCGCGCCGGTCATTTGCGACGCCGCGCCACCGTCCCCGAAGATCAGCGTCATGCCCACGTTCACCGCCGCCGACGGCACCCGTCTCGCCTACCACGTCAGAGGCGAGGGCGAACCCCTCGTCGTGCTCCCGGGCGGCCCCATGCGGGCCTCCGCCTACCTCGGGGACCTGGGCGGGCTGGCCGCCCGCCGCCGGCTGGTCCTGCTCGACCTGCGGGGGACCGGCGACTCCGCCACGCCCGCCGACCCGGCGTCGTACCGCTGCGACCGACTGGTCGACGACGTGGAGATGTTGCGCGCCCACATGGGGCTCGACCACATGGACGTACTGGCGCACTCGGCCGGTGCGAGCCTGGCGATCCTGTACGCGGCGGCCCATCCGCAGCGGGTGCGGCGGCTGGCGCTGATCACCGGCAACCCCGCGGCCCTCGGCCTGCGGGCCACCCCCGAGGACCGGCTGGCGGCGGCCCGGCTGCGGATGGGGGAGCCCTGGTTCGAGGGGGCGTTCCCCGCGCTGGAGGCGTGGCTGACCGGCTCCGGGGACTTCGACGAGGCATTCATGCCGTTCTTCTACGGCCGCTGGGACGACGCCGCCCGCGCGCACGACGCGGCCGCCGAGGAGCAGTCCAACGACGAGGCCGGCGACCGGTACTTCGGCGAGGGCGCCTTCACCCCGGACGCCACCCGGACCGCCCTGCGCGCCCTGGCCGCCCCCGTCCTGGTGTACGCCGGTGAGCTCGACGGCGGCCCCAGCCCGGCCCTGGCCCGGCGCGCCGCCGAGGCCTTCCCGACCGCCGAGGTCGCCGTGCAGCCCGGCGCCGGACACTACCCCTGGCTCGACGACCCCGAGTGGTTCGTCCGCCGTACCGTCGACTTCCTGGACAACTGAGCCGGACTTCGGCCCTGTGGCCCGAACGCCTCCAGGAAACGGTCGCGGAACTGGTTCATCGCCCAGATCGGCGCGTCTGCGGCGGGCTTGAGGCCCGGTGTCCAGCCCCACCCGGCGACCCCGTCCAGGACCGCCGGGTCATGGGCGACGATCGTGACGGGGACGTCCCGGCGCGGGCTGCCGGCGACGACCTCCGGGCGGGGCTGGTGGTCGCCGAGGAAGACCAGGACCGTGTCCTGGCGGGCGTGGCGCCGCATGAACCCGAACAGGCTGCGCAGCGAGTACTCGATCGAGGCGCGGTACTCGGTGCGTACGCTCTCCGTGTCTTTCCACACCTCTGCCGGGTCCTTGCCCGCCTTCTGGATCGGCCCGAACACCGAGCCGTCACCGAGGTCCTTCCAGCCGATCATGCGGGGGAGCGGCGCCCAGGGCTGGTGGCTGGAGGCGAGAACGATCTCCGCCATCAGCGGACGCCGGTTCTTCCTCCCGTACTCCAGGCGGTCGAAGGCCTCCAGCGTGAACTGGTCGGGGACCGGCGTCCAGCTGAAGTACGGGCCGTGGTAGCCGAGGTGCGTGGAGTCGTAGGCGCGGTCGAGGCCGAAGAACCGGGCCTCGGGCCAGGTGCGGCGGACGCCCGGAACGACACCGACCGTGCGCCACGCGCCGGTCCTTCGGAAGTACTGGTTGAGGGTCATCCGGTCACCGGAGACCAGATTGCGGTAACGCTGCTGGTTGTTGATCCACAGTCCGGACAGCAGCGTGGCGTGGCACATCCAGCTGCCCGCTCCGAGGACCGGGGAGCGCAGCCAGCCGCTGCGGGCGTCGAAACCGGCCGCCTTGAGCGAGGCGGTTCCCTCCTGGAGGACCGCGCCGACCTGCCGCGCCATCGCCGGGTCCTCGATCGCCGTACGGCCGTAGCTCTCGACGAACGTGAACAGCACGTCCTTGCCGCGCAGGCCCGTCAGCAGCCGGTCCGGCGGAGTCCTCTCGAAGGCGTCGACGGCGGCCTCCGCCGCGAAGACCCGCGCGTCCGCCAGACCGGCCCGGACCGCCTGCACCCGGTCGTCCACCAACTGGGCGTCGAGCGTGGCGGCGACGGGCGCGCCGCCGGTCCGCAGGCCGAAGGTGGCACAGGTGACCCAGGCGACGGCCAGGACCAGAGCGGCACGCCCCGCGGGCGGACGCCGGCGTGCCATCCGCTCGGCGAGCCGCACCAGCGCGAGAACGGTCACCACGGGCACGGTCACGGCGAGCAGCAGGGCCCCGGCGATCGCGAGCACCTCACTGGTCCGGCCGAACGACTCCCGTACGTAGTCCGCCGCGTCGTCCAGCAGGATCCAGTCGAGCACCAGGTCGAACGGGCGTTGTAACGCCCAGTAGAAGCCCATGTCCAGGCACTTCACCAGCGTCAGCACCCCCAGCGCCGCGCCCGCCAGCACCGCCGTGACCCGCCGCGCCCAGGTGGGCAGCACCAGCAGGACGGCGACGAGCACGATCCCCTCGCCGGGGAGGCGCAGGACCGCCGGCGGCGCGAGCAGGTCGAGCCGGTTGGGCAGCAGCAGCACGGCCAGCAGCAGGGCGGCGGACCCGGCGGTCGTCCCCACCGAGATGCCCCGGGCGGTCCGCGGATGCCTCCGCCGCCAGCCTTCGCCCGTGCCGGGACCGGCCGGTGACGGCACGGTCTCCGGCGGCCGGGCGGGCGTGGGGTGCAACACCGGAGGTCCTTCCGTGCAGCCGTCGTGACTCTGTGTGCATGATCGACGTCAGATCGTGCGCACAGAGTACGACCCCGGGACCGCCCTGCGACGGTGGCACACCCGTGCGTCCTGCCGGTGGGGAGGCGGGAAGAAGGTGATCCCGGTCCCGCCCCGGACACCTGGGCCGAGCTCAGCTCTGCGGCCCGAACGCCTTCATGAAGCGGTTCCGGAACTGGTCCATGGCCCACTCCGGTGCGTTGCCCGCGGGCTTGAGCCCGTCCGTCCAGCCCCACCCGGAGACCCGGTCCAGGACCTTCGGGTCGCGGGCGACGATGGTGACCGGTACGTCCCGGCTGGTGCTGCCGGCTGTGACCGTCGGGACCGGCTGGTGGTCGCCGAGGAAGACGAGGACGGTGTTGTCGTCGCCGTAGCGCTGCATCCACTGGGTCAGGCTGTCCAGGGAGTACTGGATCGCCTTGCGGTACTCGGTCCGCACGCTCTTCGCGCTCTTCCAGACCTCCGTGGGGTTCGTGCCCTCCTTCTTGATCTTGTAGAAGATCTTGCCGTTCCCGAGGTCCTTCCAGTCGATGATGTGAGCGATGGGGGACCAGGGGTTGTGGCTGGAGGCCAGGATGATCTCCGCCATGATCGGGTCGCGGTTCTTCTTCCCGTGCTCCAGCTTCTGGAAGGCCTCCAGGCTGAACTGGTCCGGCACCGGGGTCCAGCTGAAGTACGGACCGTAGTAACCGAGGTGCGTGGAGTCGTAGATGTGGTCGAGGCCGAAGTACTTGCCCTCGGGCCAGGCCTTGCGCACGCCCGGCACGATGCCGACCGTGCGCCAGGCCCCGGTCTTCTGGAAGTAGCTGGTGAGGGTCGCGTGGTCGCCGGTGGTCAGGGTCCGGTACCGCTGCTGGTTGTTGATCCACAGGCCGGACAGGAACGTCGAGTGGGCGAGCCAGCTGCCGGCGCCCGTCACGGGTGACCTGAGCCAGCCGCTCTTCGCCGCGAAACCGGCTGACTTGAGCCGGGCGTTCCCCTCGTTCAGCGTCGCGTCGATCTCCGGAGCCATCGCCGGATCGTCGATCGCCACCCGGCCGTAGCTCTCGATGAAGGTGAACAGCACGTCCTTGCCGCGCAGTCCGGTCAGCAGCTGGTCGGACGGGGTGTTGGCGTAGGCGTCGACGGCGAGTTGCTTCTTGAAGACGTCGGCGTCCCCCAGTCCGTCGCGGACGTACTGCACCCGGTTGGCGAGGAACTGGCTGTAGCCCTTGGCGGCGAACGGGATGCCGGCGAACTGCACGCCCAGCGAGAAACAGGTGATCCACACGGTGCCGAGGACGAGCGTGGTGGTCACGGCCGCGGGGCGGTGCCGGTCCAGGACGTTCGCCAGCCGCACCATCGCGAGCGCGCTCAGCACGAGCACGGCGACGAGCAGCACGATCACCCCGATCACCGCGAGCACCTCGCCCGTGTGACCGAACGAGTCCTTCACCCAGTCCGCCGCGTCGGTCAGCAGAATCCAGTCGAAGACCAGGTCGAACGGTCGGGCCAGGGTCTGGTAGAAGCCCATGTCGAGGCACTTCAGGACGGTGGACAGGCCGAGGAGCGTCCCCGTGACGACGGCCGCGATCCGTCGTGCCTTCGACGGCAGTGCGAGCAGGATGACCGAGAGGTACACCGCTTCGACGGGGAGGCGGAGGAAGGTCTGGAAGGAGAACCGGTCGAGGCGGTCCGGCACGAGGATCGCGCCGAGCACGAACGCACCCGCCAGGACACTCGTCCCCACCCGCACACCGGTTGCGATGCGGGGGTGGCGGCGGAACCGGCCGAACCAGCCGGGGCGGTCGGAGTCGGGGGCCTGGCAGGCGGGTTCGGTCTCGTCCCCGGCCGTGGCGAGGCCGGTGTGCGGCTCGGCGCCCTCGGAAGCGCGTTCGTCGTCGGCGGCGGGAGGGAGCGAGTCAGTGGTCTCCCCGGCCGCTTCGCCGCGCTCCTCGTCGCTGGTTGCTTCGCCGCGCTCCTCGTCGCCGGTTGCCTCGTCCTCCTGCTCCTCCTGCTCCTCCGCTCCGGGGCTCGTGTCCGCGTCGGCCTCTTCGACCGCCTCGGGATCCCCGCCCGGCTCGCTCGCCTCAGCCCGAGTGCCGGCTTCGGCCTCGGCCCCGTCATCCGTCGGGTGTACGCCCGACGGGGCGTCCGGCTCGGCCCCGGCTTCCGCCGGCGCGGCCGGTGTTCCCGCCGCCGGGTCCGGTGCCGACGCGTCCGCGTCCAGCAGTTGGCGAGGGGGCGTGAGGTGCGACACCCGTAAGTCCTTCCGTGCGAAGCCCGGTGATGGCACGGCGGGACCGGGCCCGCAGGTCAGGAACCGCCAACCTCGCGTACGGCCTGACGTAACCCGGTGTTCAAACGTCCGGGTCAACCGCGTGCAAAGAGCGCGCCCGGCGGGTCCTGCCCCGCTGCCCGCACGGCCTACCGGTCGGCGGCCACGGCCACCTCCCGCGCCCACCGGTAGTCCGCCTTGCCGCTCGGCGACCGCTGGATGGCCTCGGCGATCACCAGCTGACGGGGGACCTTGTACCCGGCCAGCCGGTTACGGCAGTGGGTCTGGATGTCCGTGAGGGAGGGCGGCTCGGCGCCCTCGCGCAGCTGCACCACGGCCGCCACATGGTTGCCCCACGTGGTGTCCGGCACCCCGGCGACGAGCGCGTCGTACACGTCCGGATGCGACTTGAGCGCCTGTTCGACCTCCTCCGGATACACCTTCTCGCCCCCGGTGTTGATGCACTGCGAGCCCCGGCCGAGCACGGTGACGACACCGTCCGCGTCGACCGTCGCCATGTCGCCGAGGAGCACCCACCTCCGGCCGTCCTTCTCGAAGAACGTCTCGGCGGTCTTCACCGGGTCGTTGTAGTAGCCGAGCGGCACGTGCCCGCTCTGCGCGACCCGGCCGATCTCGCCGACCGCCACCGGCTCGTGGCCGGCCGGATCGACCACCTGGGTGCGGGAGTTGACACGGACCCGGAAGCCGCTGCCGGCCCCGGAGTCCTCGGTCGCGGTGCCGTTGAAGCCGGACTCGGAGGACCCGAAGTTGTTCAGCAGCATGGCGTTCGGGACGAGTTCGCTGAACTGCCGGCGCACGGTCTCGGAGAGGATCGCGCCGGAGGAGGAGACGCTGAACATGGCGGAGCAGTCGGTGCCCTTCATCGGTCCGTTGAGGGCGTCGATCAGCGGGCGCAGCATCGCGTCGCCGACCAGCGACATGCTGGTGACCTTCTCCTTCTCGACGGTCCGCAGCACCTCCTCGGGCACGAACTTGCGGTGGATCACGACCCGCTGCCCGAAGTTGAAGCCGATGAAGGTGGTGAGCGTGGACGTGCCGTGCATCAGCGGGGGAGTGGGGAAGAAGGTGATGCCCGCCCCGCCCGCCGCGACTCGTTCGGCCAGCTCCTCCGGTCGCTTCACCGGCTCACCGGTCGGCGCTCCGCCGCCCAGCCCGGCGAAGAACAGGTCCTCCTGACGCCACATCACACCCTTGGGCATCCCGGTCGTGCCGCCGGTGTAGATGATGAACTGGTCGTCCGCCGAGCGCGCGGGGAACCCCCGCCCGGGCGACCCGGCGGCCTCGGCCTCCGCGAACGCGAGGGCCTCGAGCCCCGCGTCCACCGGCTCACCCACCCGCATCAGGTGCCGCAGCCTCGGCGTCCGGGGCAGCGCCGCCGCCACCCGGTCGTCGAACTCCGCGTCGAAGACCAGCGCGACGAGATCCGCGTCCCGGTAGAGGTACACCAACTCCTCTTCGACGTACCGGTAGTTGACATTGACCGGTACGACCCGCGCCTTCAGGCAGCCGAGCACCGTCTGCAGGTACTCGACCCCGTTGTAGAGGTGCAGGCCGAGATGCTCGCCGGGGCGGATGCCGCTGTCGATCAGATGGTGGCCGATGCGGTTGGCGGCGGCGTCCAACTCGGCGTAGGTCAGCCGGCGTTCCGCGCCCGTTCCGGGGTGGTCGAGGTACACGAGCGCCTCGCGGTCCGCAGCCACGTCGACGACCGACTCGAACAGATCGGCAAGGTTGTACTCCACCGCTCCTCCTGACCCCGGCGACCGTGACGAAGAAAGGCGCACCTGTCCGTTCGCGGTCATCAGAGCAAAGGGCGCGGCAAGTGTGAAGGGTTCGCGCGAAGAAATCTGACTGTCTGTCAGAAAACCCTTGAAGTGCCTCCCCGGCTACTGCAACCTGTTCTCGTTCTGGTGGAGGGGAGACGATCCTCTCGGAGGGGAGACGGTCCATGGGTGGGACGGAACACCTCACCGTGCGGCGCGAGGGCGCCACACTCGTGCTCACGCTCAACCGGCCCGAGGCGAGGAACGCGCTCTCGATCTCCATGCTCGTCGGCCTGTACGACGGCTGGATCGAGGCCGACGAGGACGACGGCGTCCGCTCGATCGTGCTCACCGGGGCCGGGGGCGCCTTCTGTGCCGGGATGGATCTCAAGGCGCTGGCCGGACAGGGCATGGCCGGGGAGCATCTGCGCGACCGGCTGAAGGCCGACCCCGACCTGCACTGGAAGGCGATGCTCCGCCATCATCGCCCGCGCAAACCGGTGATCGCCGCCGTCGAGGGCCACTGCGTCGCGGGCGGCACCGAGATCCTCCAGGGCACCGACATCCGGGTCGCGGGCGAGTCCGCGACGTTCGGTCTCTTCGAGGTCCGGCGGGGACTCTTTCCGATCGGTGGGTCCACGGTGCGGCTGCAGCGGCAGATTCCGCGCACGCACGCCCTGGAGATGCTGCTCACCGGGCGGCCGTACACCGCCAGGGAGGCGGCCGGCATCGGGCTCGTCGGCCATGTCGTGCCGGACGGCTCGGCACTGGAGAAGGCGCTGGAGATCGCCGAACAGATCAACGCGTGCGGGCCGCTGGCGGTCGAGGCGGTCAAGGCGTCGGTGTACGAGACCGCGGAGCTGACCGAGACCGACGGGCTGGCTGCGGAGCTGAAGCGCGGGTGGCCGATCTTCGACACGGCCGATGCGAAGGAGGGCGCTCGCGCCTTCGCGGAGAAGCGACCGGCCGTCTACAAGCGCGAGTGATGCCTGGGGTGCGTCGGACGCTGCGGGCCGTATGTGGCTGGTCGCGCAGTTCCCCGCGCCCCTAAAAGACGGGGCGTCACCCGCACCGACCTTAAGGAGGCAAGCCCCCGATGCCCGAAGTCCTCAAAGCCCCCCTCGTCGTCGAGTTCCCCTTCACCCGGTCCCTCGGCCCGGTCCAGAGCGCCTTCCTCACCGGCCTGCGGGAACGCGTCGTCCTCGGTGTGAAAACCGGCGACGGCCGCGTCCTCGTGCCGCCCGTCGAGTACGACCCTGTCACCGCCGAGGAGATCCGCGACCTGGTCGAAGTCGCCCCCACCGGTACCGTCACCACCTGGGCCTGGAACCACGAACCCCGCCGCGGCCAGCCCCTCGGCACCCCCTTCGCCTGGGTCCTGGTCCGGCTCGACGGTGCCGACACCGCCCTGCTGCACGCCCTCGACGCCGCCGGCCCCGACGCCGTCCACACCGGCATGCGGGTCCGGGTCCGCTGGGCCGAGGAACGGTCGGGTGCCATCACCGACATCGCCTGCTTCGAGCCGTACGAGGGCGAGGCAGCCGAACTCTCCGGGCACCGCGGTGAGTTCGAGGACGCCATCCACGGCATCGTCGCGCCCGCCCGGCTCGACTACACCTACTCGCCCGGCCGCGCCCAGTCCGCCTACATCGACGCGCTGTCGTCCCGGCGGACCTTCGGCGAGCGCTGTCCCTCCTGCCGGAAGGTGTACGTCCCGCCGAGGGGTGCGTGCCCCACATGTGGGGTGGCCACATCGGAACAGGTCGAGGTAGGTCCCGGCGGCACGGTCACCACCTTCTGCATCGTCAACATCAAGGCGAAGAACCTCGACATCGAGGTGCCGTACGTCTATGCCCACATCGCCCTCGACGGCGCCGGCCTCGCCCTGCACGGCCGGATCGGCGGGATCCCCTACGACCAGGTACGGATGGGACTCAGGGTCGAGCCGGTGTGGACCGAGGGGGCCCGCTTCCCCGACCACTACCGGCCCAACGGCGAACCCGACGCGGACTACGAGACGTACAAGGAGCTGCTGTGATGCGTGACATAGCACTGGTCGCCTTCGCACAGACCGACCACCGCCGCACCAGCGAGGAGCTCTCCGAGGTCGAGATGCTCATGCCGGTGCTGCACGACGTGCTCGGACAGACCGGCCTGAAGACCGCCGACATCGACTTCACCTGCTCCGGCTCCAGTGACTACCTGGCCGGCCGCGCCTTCTCCTTCACCCTCGCCCTCGACGGCGTCGGCGCCTGGCCGCCGATCTCCGAGTCGCACGTCGAGATGGACGGCGCCTGGGCCCTGTACGAGGCCTGGACCAAGCTGCTCACCGGGGACGCGGACACCGCGCTCGTCTACTCGTACGGCAAGTCCTCACCCGGCTCCGTGCGGGACGTGCTGACCCGGCAGCTCGACCCCTACTACGTGGCCCCCCTCTGGCCGGACTCCGTCGCCCTCGCCGCCCTCCAGGCCCAGGCCCTCATCGACGCGGGCGCGACCGACGAGCCCGCGCTGGCTGCCGTCGGCGCCCGTGGCAGGGCGGATGCGGACGCCAACTCCCATGCTCAGCTGCGGGGTTCGGTACCTCAGGGGGAGTACGTCGTACGGCCCCTGCGTACCGGTGACTGTCCGCCCATCGGAGACGGCGCCGCGGCCGTGATCCTCGCGGCGGGGGAGCGGGCCCGGGAGCTGTGTGCCCGGCCCGCCTGGATCCGGGGCATCGACCACCGCATCGAGGCGCACGGCCTGGGCGTCCGTGACCTGACCGACTCGCCGTCCGCGCGGCTCGCCGCCGAGCGGGCCGGTGCCTTCGAACGGCCCGTGGACACCGCCGAGTTGCACGCGCCGTTCAGCTCCCAGGAGGTCGTGCTGCGCAAGGCGCTGCGGCTCGGCGACGACGTACGCGTGAACCCGTCCGGCGGGGCACTCGCCGCCAACCCGATCATGGCCGCCGGACTGATCCGCATCGGTGAGGCCGCCGCCCGCATCCACCGCGGCGAGTCCGACCGCGCCCTCGCCCACGCCACCTCCGGGCCCTGTCTGCAGCAGAACCTGGTCGCCGTACTCGAAGGGGATCCGCGATGAGCAAGGAGCCGGTGGCCGTCGTAGGGATCGGCCAGACCAAGCACGTGGCGGCCCGGCGGGACGTGTCGATCGCCGGGCTGGTCCGGGAGGCCGCGATACGCGCCCTCGACGACGCCGAGTTGGGCTGGGGCGACATCGACGCCGTCGTCATCGGCAAGGCGCCCGACTTCTTCGAGGGCGTGATGATGCCCGAGCTGTACCTGGCGGACGCGCTGGGGGCGGTGGGCAAACCCATGTTGCGGGTCCACACGGCGGGCTCGGTGGGCGGCTCGACCGCGCTCGTCGCGGCCAACCTCGTCGCGGCCCGTGTCCACTCCACCGTGCTGACCCTCGCCTTCGAAAAGCAGTCCGAGTCCAACGCCATGTGGGGGCTGTCCCTGCCGATCCCCTTCCAGCAGCCGCTGCTGGCGGGCGCGGGCGGATTCTTCGCGCCCCATGTGCGGGCGTACATGCGGCGCAGCGGCGCCCCGGACACCGTCGGCTCGCTGGTCGCCTACAAGGACCGGCGCAACGCGCTCAAGAACCCCTACGCCCACCTCCACGAGCACGACATCACCCTGGAGAAGGTCCAGGCGTCCCCCATGTTGTGGGACCCCATCCGCTACTCGGAGACCTGCCCCTCCTCCGACGGTGCCTGCGCCATGGTCCTCACCGACCGCGCCGGAGCCGCCCGTTCCGCCAAGCCGCCGGCCTGGATGCTCGGCGGGGCCATGCGCAGCGAGCCCACCCTGTTCGCCGGCAAGGACGCGGTGTCGCCGCAGGCCGGGAAGGACTGCGCCGCCGACGTCTACCGGCAGGCGGGGATCGCCGACCCGCGCCGGGACATCGACGCCGTCGAGATGTACGTGCCGTTCTCCTGGTACGAGCCCATGTGGCTGGAGAACCTCGGTTTCGCCGAGGAGGGAGAGGGCTGGAAACTCACCGAATCGGGGGTGACCGAACTCGACGGTGACCTTCCCGTCAACATGTCGGGCGGCGTCCTCTCCACCAATCCGATCGGCGCCTCGGGGATGATCCGGTTCGCCGAAGCCGCCCTCCAGGTGCGCGGCCAGGCCGGAGAACACCAGGTGGACGGCGCCCGGAAGGTGCTCGGGCACGCCTACGGCGGCGGTTCCCAGTTCTTCTCCATGTGGCTCGTCGGCGCCGCGGCCCCCGACAGCTGAAAGGACCCGTTCACGTGGCCTGTTGAGTGCCGGAACCGAAAGCTAGGCTGGCCGCGGACGACGAATTCGGGAGGAGCACGGACGTGGCCGAGAGCACCATCCAGCAGCAGCCGGTACTGGGCTGGGACAAGCCGGAGCTGGACCTCAGCGGGGCCGATTGGCAGTCCAGCAGCCGGGGCCTGGGGGATGTCCAGATCGCCTTTGTCGAGGGATTCATCGCGATGCGCAACAGCGGCAGCCCGCAGAGCCCTTCCCTGATCTTCACCCCCGCCGAATGGGGCGCCTTCGTGTCGGGGGCCCGGGAGGGCGAGTTCGACCTCACCTGAGCGCCTCCCCCCGGTTCTGCTGCCGCGGCAGAGAGGTGAACCGGGGGGTGTTCCGCAAGGATTTCCGGACACGTGACCAGCAGCGCCCTTCCGGGGCCGCCGCCTGAGACAGGCTGGCCCCGGACGGGGAAGGTCGTATTCCGGAGGTGAGGAACGATGAGCACTGCGCCGGTCATCGCCGCGGCGGACGGTTCGGACGACAGCCTGCGCGCCCTGGACTGGGCCGTGGAGGCGGCCCGGCAACGGGGCGCACCGCTGCGGGTGGTGCACGTCCGCCAGTACGCCGCCTGGGGGCAGCCCGACGTGCTGGTCGCCGGGGAACCGGACGCGGCCGGCGACCCCGTGCTCGACGAGGTCCGCGACCGGTTGCGCGCCGGCGCCCCGGGACTCAGCGTCGAGTACGTCGCCCTGGAGGGCGCCCCGAGCGCACTGCTGCCCGAACTGGGGTCCGACGCCCAGCTGTTGGTGCTCGGCTCGCGCGGCCGTGGCGGCTTCGCCAGCCTGCTGCTCGGCTCCAACGGCATGGCCGCCGCCCGTGACGCCGAGTGCCCGGTGGTCGTCGTACCCCGGCCGGGGCGCGAGGTGCACGAGGAACTGCCCGCCGAGCCCGGGCCCCGCGTCGTCGTCGGCCTGGACGTGGACAGCCCCGACGACGCCACCCTCGCCTTCGCCTTCGCCGAGGCCGCCTGGCGCGGCGCCCGGCTCCAGGTGATCGCCGCCTACCCGTGGCCGCTGCAGAGCTGGGTCGCGGCCGGGGAGATCGTCCCGCCGGCCGTCGACCAGGACGAGGTCGAACAGGAGACCCGCACCCTCGCCGAGGGCTTCCTCGCCCCGCACCTCAAGGACCGCCCCGGCCTGCGCGCCGACGTCCTCGCGCTGCCCGGCGACGCGGCCGGCCTGCTGGTGTCCGCCTCGAAGGACGCCGCCCTGGTCGTCGTCGGCCGCCACCGCCGGCGGCTGCTCGCCCCGGCCCGGATGATCGGCTCGGTGTCCCAGGCCGTTCTGCTGCACGCGGCCGCCCCGATCGCGGTGGTCCCGCCTTTGCCGCCGCAGGAGTGATGTCAAGTCCCTTCGCTCAGTTACCGTCAGTAGGGAGCGGATCACCGTCGTCGGGCGTACGCTGAGCTGCCTGCAAGCCACGGTGCGCGCCCGCTCCCCGCGCTCGCGTACCACCGTGGCGGGGGGTGGTCATGGGACAGCGGGTCCTGCGCAACCGACGGACGCTCTACGAGCGCGACAGCGAGCTCGCCGCCGTCGACGAGGCGTTGGCCGAACTCACCGGCCTGGGCGCGGCCGGCGGGGCACCGGGTGACCGGCCGCTCGGCGCGCTCCTCGCCTTCGCCGGCCGGGCCGGAATAGGCAAGACCACCCTGCTCGCCGAGGTCCGCC
The DNA here is from genome assembly GCF_019091475.1 of Streptomyces sp. GbtcB6. Taxonomy (NCBI): domain Bacteria; kingdom Bacillati; phylum Actinomycetota; class Actinomycetes; order Kitasatosporales; family Streptomycetaceae; genus Streptomyces; species Streptomyces sp. GbtcB6. Next base: position 38,496 of record NZ_JAGXJL010000018.1, read on the forward strand.
GACGCGCCGCCGCCCAGGGCTGCACGGTGCTTTCCGCGCGTGGCGGCGACCAGGAACAGCGCGTCGCCTTCCACGTCGCCCGTCAGCTCCTGCAACCCCGGCTCGCCGGCGCACCGGAGGCCGAACTCCGCGCCTCGCTGGGCAGTTGGTACGACATCGTCGGCCCCGCCCTCGGCCTGTGCGCCCCGACCGAGGGCGCCCCGCCCGACCAGCAGGGCCTGCGCGACGGCCTCGACTGGGTGCTCACCCATCTCGCCGTGCGCCAGGCCCCGATGGTCCTCGTCCTCGACGACGCGCACTGGGCCGACCCCGAATCCCTGGGCTGGCTCGCCGCGTTCGCGCCGCGCGCCGAGCAACTCCCTCTGCTCGTCGTCGTCGCCTACCGGCCCGACGAACTCCCAGAGCACGCCGACGCGTTCCGCGGCCTGCCCGGACGGGCCGGCGGCCGCCCGCACGGCCTCGAACCGCTCAGTGCCGACGCCGTGGCCGACCTGGTCCGCGAGAGCCTCGGCGACCACGCCGACGACGCCTTCTGCCACGAGTGCTGGGCCGTCACCGCGGGCAACCCCTTCGAGGCCGTCGAACTGACCGCCAAGGTCTCCGACCGGGGCCTCGACCCCACCGAAGCCGGCGCACCCCTGCTGCGCGACCTCGCCGCCGCCGTCAAGGGCAGCGGGCTGATCGCCCGGCTGGAGCGCCTCGGCCCCTCCACCGTCCGGTTCGCCTGGGCCTGCGCCGTCCTCGGCACCGAGATCCATCCCGCGCTCGCCGCCGCCGTCGCCGGCCTCGGCCACGAGGAGGCCGCCGACGCCGCCGACGCCCTGCGCGGCGTCCGGGTCCTCACCGGCGCCGAGACCCTGGAGTTCGTCCACCCGCTGATCGCCACCGCCGTCTACCGGGCCATCCCGCCCGGTGTCCGCGTCGCCCTGCACGGACAGGCCGCCTGGTGCGTGACCGACGACGGCCAGGGCGCCACCGCCGCCGCCCGCCACCTCCTGGAGACCCACCCCGAAGGCGACACCTGGGTCGTCCGGCAACTGCGCGCCGCCGCCGGCGAGACCCTCCGGGCCGGCGCCCCGGACACGGCCCGCGCCTATCTCGCCCGCGCCCTGCGCGAACCCCCGCCCGCCAAGGAGCGCGCCGCCGTCCTCCACGAACTGGGCAGCGCCTCCCTGCTCACCGAACCCGCCACCACCGTCAACCACCTGCGCGCGGCCCTCCAGGAGCCCATCGCCGAGCCCGCCCTGCGCCACCACATCGTCTACCGCCTCTCCCAGGTCCTCGCCCACAGCGACCGCCTCGCCGAAGCCTCCGAGACCCTCGCCCGCGAGATCCCCGTGACCGGCGACGCCCGTGTCCGGCTCCGCATGCTCTCCGAACAGTTCATGTGGGACGCCTTCCGCGCCGACGAACCCGACCACCCCTCGCGCTCCCGCCGCCTGACCCGGCTCGCCGACCGGCTCCAGGGCCGCGACCTCACCGAGCGGTACGTCATCGGGCTGCGCACCTGGGACGCGATCCAGCGCGGCGAACCCGCCGACGTCGCCCTCCACCACGCCGAGCGCGCCCTGGCCGGCGGCCTCGGCTGGGCTGAGGCCGACCGCGGGTTCGAGGTCCCCGTCCTCGTCGCCCTCGCCTTCATGTACGCCGACCGGCCCGACCGCACGGAGGAGCTCTTCGCCGCCGGCATCGCCGACTTCGAACGCCAGGGCTGGCGCGGCGCCCACCTCTCCTTCGCCTACACCCTCCTGGGCTACGTCCGCTACCGGCGAGGCAGGCTCGCCGAGGCGGAGGACCTGGTCCGCTCCGGCCTGCGCCTCGCCGAACGCGTCGGCCCCGGCACCCCGGCCCACTGGTACGCCCTCGGCATCCTCATCCAGACCCTCATCGCCCGCGGCCGCGCCGAGGAGGCCGCCCGTCTCGCCGAGGACCACGCCTTCCGGGAGCCCTTCCCGGCGGCCGTGGTCTTCCCCGACGCCCAGACCGTCTACGGCGAACTGCTCCTCGCCCGCGGCCTCACCAAGGACGCGGCGGCCGAGCTCTCCGCGGCCGGCCGGCGCCTCGAACCCCGCGGCATCCGCAACCCCTCGTGGTGCCCCTGGCAGCTCCATCTGGCCCGCGCCGAAGCCCACGACGCCCCGGAACGCGCCCGTACCACGGCCCTGGACGCGGTCACCCGGGCCCGCCGCTTCGGCGCCCCGTCCGCGATCGGCCAGGCCCTGCGCACGGCGGCGGAGGTCTCGACGGGTGAGTCCCGACTGGCATACCTGCGCGAGTCGGTGGCCCACCTGGACCAATCCCCGGCGGCCTACGAGCTGGCATGCGCACTGGTGGCCCTGGGCACGGAGTGCCGCGACGCCGACCACCTGCGCAGGGGGCTCGCAACCGCCCTGCAGTGCGGGGCGGACGGCTTGGCGGACACGGCACGGGCCGAGTTGGCGGCGACGGAAAGGGCGCCTTTGTAGCGGGCGTCGACACCGACCACCCGGGACAACGGCGGCTTCGCAGCGGGCGTCGACAACGACATACCCAGGGGCGCGGGGAACTGCGCGAGAAGCCACGACGGTGCCGCACCCGCCGAACGACCGCCACTCACCACGGCGAACACCGCCCGGCACGGCACCGCCGAACACCACCGCCGTGGCTGAGCACCGTCGCGGCGGATCAAGGGTGCCGGGAGACCGGCAGTACCGGGAGAGCGAGGGAGTGCGGGGAGAGCCGGAGTGCTGGCCGACCAGGAGTGCCGCCGCATCCAGAGTCCTGGCCGACCAGGCGTGCCGGTAGAGGAGGAACGCCGGTAGAGGAGGAGGGGCGGCAGAGCGGGGCCGGCCGCAGAGCCCAGGCGCGTCGGCACCGCAGGGGTGGCCGGCAGAGCCCAGGCGCGCCGGCACAGCAGGAGTGGCCGTGCAGGAGGCGCGGCTGCGTGAAGGGAGCGGTGACACAGAAGGTACCGGCCCCCTGCAAAAGCGTCGGTCCCGCACCAAGGTCGGCCGACCCGCAGCCGGAACTGGTCCGCGTCCCACAACCCGGGCCCCGTACCATGGACCGCATGTCGTTCCTCCGTCGCCGCAGCGCCACTCCCGCCGGCCCCGACTTCGACGTTCTGGCCATGGACCCGGGCGACTGGCCCGGCAACCTCGGTGCCGGGCTGCTGCCCGCCCCCGACGGCACCTGCCAGGGCGTCTTCCTGCGCTACGACCTCTTCGGCGGCCGCGGCCCCGCGATGATCATCGGCAACCTCCCCGAGGGCTCCCCGGCCCGCGAGGTGGAGGAGGACGAGATCCCCTTCGAGGTCGGCCAGCTCCTCCTCGCACTGGAGAACGACGAGGACGTCACCGTCGTCGGCACCGAGGACATGCCGGTCCTGCAGGGTGACAACCTGCTGATCGTGCGCCGTCTCAAGCTCTCCGAGAGCCGGATCTCCTGTGTCCAGTTCGACCGCAGCGACGGCGTCCTCGTGACGATCGCCGCCTGGGACCGCCCGATCACCGACGACCTGTACGCCCTGCTGAAGCCGCTCCCGGCGGAGCTTTTCCAGCAGGGCTGAGGCAGACCGCCTTCCGTCGGCTACTTCCCGTGGCCGTGGTGCCGTCCGGTCTTCGCGGCCGGCACCACGTCCACGTCGGCCGCGTGGACGAACTCGACCCGGTGGCCGTACTGGATCTCGTAGTACAGGTCCTTGCCCACCACGACCTTGTGCGAGTCGGTGCTGAAGGTGACGGCGTAGTAGTACTCGCCCGGCACCTCGTCACCGGCCACGTACTCCTGGCCCGCAGGGATCGTGTACGGCAGCGGGGAGATCGACTGGGCAGGTACCCCCGAGGGGTACGCGGACGCTTCCGGATAGGCGCGGCCGTACACCGGGATGCTGGTCCGGCCCGCCTTCGGCGTGATCACCAGCCCGGTCGTGCCGACCGCCGTCGGCGCGCCCGGCGGGTTCTTGAACCACGCCTTCTGCCCGAGGTACCAGATCGCCGTCCAGTCGCCCCAGGTGTCCGCCACCGCGTACTGCTGGCCGGTGGCGGCCCGTGAGGAGAGGTCGTTGACGCCGGTCGTCGGTGTGGTGCCGAGGCCGATGTCCTTGATCAGGGCCGAGCTCTCGTCGTGGTCGGAGTACAGCCGTACCGCACTGGAACCGTGCGCGGCGCAGGGCTGGCCCTTGGTGACGCAGCCGGTGTACGTCGGCTGGTTCGTGGCGTAGTCCGGCAGGATCGTCACCACACCACCCGTCACCACCCGGTGCTTCTTGCCCGCCTTCTGCTTGAAGGGGTGGTCGAGGAGCTCGAAGTAGTGCCGCCAGTCCCAGTAGGGACCCGGGTCGGTGTGCATCCCGGGGATCGTGGACGTGGTCGGGCCCGGCACGGTGTCATGGCCGAGGATGTGCTGCCGGTCCAGCGGGATGCCGTACTGCTCGGAGAGGTACTTCACCAGCCGGGCCGAGGAGCGGTACATCGCCTCCGTGTACCAGGCGTCCGGCGAGGCGAGGAAGCCCTCGTGCTCGATGCCGATCGACTTGGCGTTGATGTACCAGTTGCCCGCGTGCCAGGCCACGTCCTTCGCCTTGACGTGCTGGGCGATCAGACCGTCGGTGGAGCGGATGGTGTAGTTCCAGGACACATAGGTCGGGTCCTGGACCAGGTTGATGGTGGTGTCCCAGGAGCCCTCGGTGTCATGGACGACGATGTACTTGATGCTCTGCGAGGCCGGCCGGTCGGCGAGGTCGTGGTTCCCGTAGTCGTTGTCCCCGAACTGTGCGTAGGGCGCCGGGATCCACTCGCACGACACCGTTGTCGGGCACTCCGTCTCGCCGTCCGCCGCCTCCGTGCGCAGCCCGGTCAGCTTCAGCTGCGCGGTGTCGGGCGTCAGGCCCGGCTGGGCGGCGAGGACGACGAACTGTCCCGCGTCGGTGGTGCGCTCCTCGCCCGTGTGGAGGACGTCGAACACGTCGTTGGCGTACGCCGCCGCGGTCGCCGTGTCGTCGGCGCCGGAGAAGCGGGCGATCGCGCCGTACCAGTCCGCCGGATCGGCGCTGAGCGGCTGGTGGAGGTCCTTCTGGGCGGCGGCGAGCAGGCCGGCGCCGCCTGCCACGTTGGCCGCCGCGTCGGTGCGCAGTTCGGCGGCCGGGATCCCGGTCAGCGCGGCGGCCTTCGCCAGGGTCTTGAGACGGGCCGGGAGCGCGGAGTTCTGCGGGACCTGCACGCTGGGGTGCAGGGCGGGGCGGGCGCTGTCGCCGCGGGCGTCCTCGGTGCCGTCGGCGAAGTGCTCGGTGGCCGTCGTCAGCGCGGTGTGCGCGTCGGTGAGGTGCATCGGGCCGTAGCCGCCGGTCACGCTGGGTGCGCCGGCGTGCGTGTCCCAGCGGGACTGGAGATAGGAGACGGCGAGCAGCACGTTCTGCGGCACGTGGTACTCGGCGGCGGCGGACGCGAATGCCCGCTGGAGCAGTCCGGCGGACGACTCGCCGGTGTTCGGTGGGGGTGCCGCGCCCAGCAACGGCAGCAGCAGGGCCGCGGCGGCGACGGCTCCGGCCGTCCTGCGCCTGCGTCTGCCGCTGTTCGGGGGTGTGGGCTCGGTGACTGATCCTCGCAATGCTGCCTCCTGGGGCGATGGGGCGCGACGGGGCGTGCGGGGCTGAGCGTGGCTCAGTGGTACCGGCTTGCCGACGATCCGTCAATCATGCCCAGAGAGGCAGGAATTCCCATGTCATACGATGATCGTGGGAGTTTCGCGGTGGTGGCCCGCAGGCCTGCGGGGCGTCAGTGGCGTACGCCAGTGGGCGTCCCCGATCCGTCCGGAGACACCCCCGGACATGCGAGGATCCGCGGTGCGCAGTTGCCCTGAGCGCACCGCGGATCCTCGTCCCCGTCAGCGAGTGCCGACCGCCGCGCGTACGGCCCGGCGGGCCAGCTGGCAGTCGTCGTGCAGCCGCCGGAGCAGCAGCCGCTGTTCCTCGCCGGTCGGCGCGGCGCCCGGGTGGGCCGTACCCGGTGCCGCCGGGGTCGCGTCGTGCATCGAACGCTGCACGGCGGTCTCGTAGGTCCGGATCTCCCTGGTGAGGACCAGCATCAGGTTCACCAGGAAGGCGTCCCTGGAGGCGGGCCCCGCCGACTGGGCGATCTGGCTGATCTGACGGCGCGCCACCGGGGCGTCGCCGAGGACCGACCAGAGCGTGGCCAGGTCGTACCCCGGCAGATACCAGCCCGCGTGCTCCCAGTCCACCAGCACTGGACCGGCCGGGGACAACAGGATGTTCGAGAGCAGGGCGTCGCCGTGACAGAACTGGCCCATCCCCTGGCGGCCCGCCGCGACCGCGATGCCGTGCAGCAGCTTCTGCAGGTCACCCATGTCCCGGTCGGTGAGCAGCCCCAGCTCGTGGTACCGGGCGATCCGGGCCGGGTAGTCCACCGGGGCGTCGAAGGTGCCCGCCGGGGGCCGCCACGCGTTCAGCCGGCAGATCGCGCCCAGCGCGGCCCGGATGTCCGCCCGGGGCGGAGCCTCCGCCGGGTGGCGCTGGACCGCCGCCACCCGGCCGGGCATCCGCTCGATCACCAGCGTGCAGTTGTCCGGGTCCGCCGCGATCAGCCTCGGCACCCGGATCGGCGGCCGGTGCCGGACGAACGAGCGGTATGCGGCTATTTCGTGGCGACTCCGCTCCGCCCAGGCGGGGGAGTGGTCCAGTAGACACTTCGCCACGGCGGTGCTGCGCCCCGTCGTCCCGACGAGGATCACGGACCGCCCGGAGCGGCGCAGCACCTGCACGGGAGCGAACTCCGGGCAGATCCGGTGCACCGACGCGATCGCGGTGCGCAGTTGCGCGCCCTGGGGGCCGGACAGGTCGAGTCTCCCGCTGAGGGGCTGGGTGCCGAGACCCGGGGCGCGCCGTTGCCGGCCCACGACCGGTACTGCGGCCCCTGGACGCGCGGGGTCGAGATACGGTCCGCCGCCCGCCGGGCGGGGGCGCAGCGACCGGGGCGGAGCGGACACGGAGGACGATGCTGCGTACATGGGCGATACAGATCCCTTCGTGTACCTGCGGTGCCTGCCTGAGAAGTCCTGTGAGGGGTTCTCGCGCCCAACCCGTCCCGGCCGCCCGGGCACACCCTGGGGAGTGTGCCCGTCGAGTGGCGACCGGGTCGGGGTGGCGCGTTCCTACCTGACACCCGATCGCCAGTGGCACACCATCTGGCGCACCCTGGCGCACCCTGGCGAATAGTCGCCCGGCAACCGGCACGGGGCTACTGTCAACTCAGCCGAGAACCTGGGGGCTTGACGTGACCGGAGAACCCAACACCCGCCTCTCGGACCTGTTCGGCCTGGCCGGCTGGTCCAAGGGCGAACTCGCGAGGCTGGTCAACCGGCAGGCGGCGGCCATGGGCCACCCCCAGCTGGCGACCGACACCTCCCGGGTGCGGCGGTGGATCGACACGGGAGAGATCCCGCGCGATCCCGTGCCGCGGGTGCTGGCGGCTCTGTTCACCGAGCGTCTCGGCCGTGTCGTGACCATCGAGGACCTCGGTCTGGTACGGCACGGGCGTACGGGAAAACGGCCGGACGACGGGAACGTGGAACATCCCGACGGCATGCCGTGGGCGCCCGAACGAACCGCCGCGGTCCTCACCGAATTCACGGGAATGGACCTCATGCTCAACCGACGCGGCTTGGTGGGTGCGGGTGCCGCGCTCACCGCGGGATCCGTACTCAGCAGCGCCATGTACGAGTGGCTGCACACCGACCCCACACTCAAGGCCGACGCCCCCGTCCTCGACGATCCTCTGCACGCCGACCCCGCTGGGTTCGACCGCTACGAGGCCGCCCCCATCGGGTCCGAGGAGATCGAGGAACTGGAGCGCTCCGTCGAGGTGTTCCGCGCCTGGGACGCGGCCCGCGGCGGCGGGCTCCAGCGCAAGGCCGTCGTGGGACAGCTCAACGAGGTGGGCGGCATGCTCGCCTACCGCCACCCCGAGCATCTCCAGCGGCGCCTGTGGGGCGTCGCCGCCAACCTCGCCGTCCTCGCGGGCTGGATGTCGCACGACGTCGGCCTGGAGCCCACGGCCCAGAAGTACTTCGTCATCGCCGCCCACGCGGCCCGTGAGGGCGGCGACCGGCCGCGTGCCGGGGAGGCGCTCTCCAGAGCGGCTCGCCAGATGGTGCACCTCGGCCGGCCCGACGACGCGCTCGACCTGATGAAGCTCGCCAAGTCCGGCTCGGGCGACGAGGTGCTGCCGCGCACCCGGGCGATGCTCTACACCATCGAGGCCTGGGCACAGGCGTCGATGGGCAAGGGCCAGGCGATGCGCCGCACCCTCGGCCAGGCGGAGGACCTCTTCGTCTCCGACCGGGGCGACGTGCCGCCGCCGAGCTGGATGCAGATGTTCAGGGAAGAGGACCTGTACGGCATGCAGGCCCTCGCCTACCGCACGCTGGCCGAGCACGACCCGGCCGCGGCCGTGCACGCCCAGCACTACGCGGAGAAGGCCCTGGCCCTGCGGATCGACGGCCGGCAGCGGTCGAAGATCTTCGACTTCCTCTCCATGGCCTCCGCCTGCTTCATCGCGGACGACCCCGAGCAGGCGGACCGGTACGCCCGGCTGGCCCTGATGTCGATGGGATCCAACTCCTCCCACCGCACCTGGGACCGGCTGCGCCAGATGTACCGGCTCACCGCCGAATACTCCAGCTATCCGAAGATCCAGGAACTGCGGGAGGAGATCAAGCTGGTCCTGCCCAGGGCCAGGAGCAAGGGGAACAGCAACAACGCACAGGCGTAGGGAGCCCGTGCGCTCGACAGGAGCCGGCTGATCTCTTCCTGCACGAGCCGGCTGGTCTCCTACTCACTCACCCTGGCGACGAGCACGCAGGCCTCGTCCTCGCGCTCGCTCTCGCCGAACTCCTCGACGACGGCCCTGACACAGTCCTGGGCGGTGCGCGCCGCCCCGAACCGGGGGGCCAGGCCGAGGAGTGCGCCCAGAGAGTCCGTTCCGCTGTGCCCGGGCACCACTCCGTCGGTGTGCAGCAGGAGCAGATCGCCCGGTTCCAGGGTCACTTCGGCCTGCCCGTAACCGGCTCCCGAGGTGACACCCAGCAGCACGCCGTCCGGCGCGCTGAGCGCACACCCCGTCCCGCCGCGGAACAGCAGCGGGGCGGGGTGTCCTGCCTGTGCCCAGGTCAGGGTGCGGGTGGCGGGCCGGTAGCGGCAGCAGACGGCGCTGCCCAGCGCGGGTTGCACGGTGGCGTCGAGTAACTGGTTGAGCAGGGACATGAGCTGCCCCGGCTGGGTGCCGGCCATCGCCATGCCGCGTACGGCGCCCAGCAGCATCGTCATGCCCGAGGCGACGGCGACGCCGTGCCCGGTGAGGTCGCCGACGCTCAGCAGGGTGTCGCCGTCGGACAGCTCCAGCGCGTCGTACCAGTCGCCGCCCAGCAGGGTACTGGCCCCGGACGGCAGGTGGCGGGCGGCGACTTCGAGCGTGCCCGGCCCCCGGCGCGGGAGCCGCAGCGCATCGCGTCCCGACGGCAGCACGGCCTCCTGGAGTTCGACGGCGAGCCGCTGTTCGGTCTCGGCCTGCCGACGGTGCCGCTGCATCGTGTCCCGGGTCTCGCGCACCGTCCGCTGGCTGCGCCGCAGTTCGCTGACGTCCCGCAGCACGACCCACATCGAGGCGGTGCTGCCGCTGCCGTCGAGCACGGGCTCACCCATCATGTGCACGGTCCGGACGTTTCCGTCGGGTCGCAGGACGCGGAACTCGCCGTCGATGGGCCGGGCGTCGACCAGGCAGTCGGTGACCATCGCGGTCAGCCGGGGCCGGTCCTCGTCCAGCACCAGAGAGGGCAGTTCGTCGAGGGTGAGTGCGGGCGTGGCCGGGTCGAGGCCGAGGATCCGGTAGAGCTCGCCGGACCAACTGGCCTCGTCCGTCAGGAGGTTCCACTCCGCGCTGCCGACCCGGCTGAGCAGCGAGCCCGGGGCGGGCGAGGAGCGGCGGGCGGGCGCCGCCTCCACCCCGGCCGGCAGGGGTGCCGGGCCGTCCCGCAGCTGGGCCAAGTGCTCGTCCAGGTCGTTGAGCTGATGGAGCGCCAGGTCGTACAGGGCGCGCTGCCAGCGCTCCTCGGGGTGCGAACCGGTGCTCTGGGTGTCCCGCCGTACCGCGTCCACGTCACCCTTGAGCCGCCGCGTCTGCGATATCAACGCCTCGACCGAGCCGCGCCCGGGCGGCTGGGCGGCGGGGCGGTCCGCGGAGACATGGGACGGCATGACGCACTCCGATGCGGGGACTGTACGGCCAGGGCGGACGGTGGGACCGGTTACGACTGTTGCACAGCCTGCGACGCCCTGTAAGGGATTTGGCAACACACGATACGGTGGTGCTTCTGGCATATGCCAGAGTCTTCACGGGCTGGTCGACCCCCATGAAAGGCGTACGCGAGCGGCTGCCGCAAGTCGTAGTCGGACTACGTGACTTGGCGGACTTCGCGGGGTCTCCGTGTCGCGCTCGGTCGGTTGTTCGTCGCCTCTGTGTTCGCAGTGTCGCGGTCTCGGCCAACCGCGGCAACTCTGTCCGGATTTCGTGTCATGCGAAGGGCCTTCCCGGAGTCCTACAGGCATGGACATCACCTTCGAGCAACCCGCCCGCGCCCGGCTGATCACCGCCGAGGACGAGGAGGTCCCGGTGCCCGCCACGCTCCGGTACACCTCCGGTGATCCACTGGCCGTGTTCGTCGACTTCCCGGCCGAGGTCACCCTCGGCGGTGAGGAGGTCACCTGGACTTTTGCCCGCTCGCTCCTCGACCAGGGGCTCACCGCCCCGGCCGGGCGCGGGGACGTCCACATCTGGCCCTGCGGCCCGGGCCGGACGGCCGTGGAGTTCCACTCGCCGCACGGCCTCGCCCTGCTCCAGTTCGACACCCAGGCGCTGTTCCGGTTCCTGCAGCGCACCCACGAGGTGGTGGCCCCGGGGCGGGAGGACGTCGAAGCGGTCGTGGAGCGGGGCCTGAGCACGCTCTTCGGAGGCGTGTGAGGCGCCAGAGGCGCTACCGACCCGTACTTTGACTTTTGTTCACTCCCGCCTCACCGATCCGGTCCGTACCCTGCCGACCGCCTCGTGCACCCTTGCGCGCGGTGTGCCGCCCGGGCGCACCGGTGACGAGGACGGGGCGAATGACACCGATCAGCCGAAGAGGCTTCGTGGGGCTGGGCGCTTCCGTGGCGGCGGGCATGGCGGTGGGCGCCGCCGGCCCACGGACCGCGGCCGCGGCCCAGAGCACGGCGACCGGCACGATCTCGGACGTCAAGCACGTGGTGATCCTCATGCAGGAGAACCGCAGCTTCGACCACTACTTCGGACGCCTCAAGGGCGTCCGCGGCTTCGCGGACCGCAGCGGCATCACCCTGAGCGGCGGCTATCCGGTCTTCAACCAGCCGAACGGCTCCGGCCGTCAGTACCCGTGGAAGCTCAGCGCCACCCCGGACGCGGGCGGCAAGGACGGCGAGACGCTCGCCCAGTGCAACGGCGACCTCCCGCACTCCTGGTCCTCCCAGCACTCCGCGTGGAACAAGGGCCGCCTCGACAACTGGGTCGCGGGCGTCGGCAACGTCCGCTCCCTCGGCTACCTGGACCGCGCCGACATCCCCTTCCACTACGCGCTCGCCGACAACTACACGATCTGCGACGCCTACTTCTGCTCCACCCTCAGCGCCACCGGCCCCAACCGCACCTTCCTGTGGAGCGGCAAGGTCGACTCCGCCAGCTACGACGGCGGCGACGAGTCCGGCCTGACCTGGCAGAACTACGCAGAGGCCCTGCAGAACGCCGGAGTGACCTGGAAGGTCTACCAGAACGCCCAGGACAACTACGGGGACAACGGCTGCGCCTACTTCAAGAACTTCGCGGGCGCCAAGGCGGGCAACCCCCTCTACGACCGGGGCATGTCCTCCGTCCCGGCGGTGACCGGCTCCACCCCCGACGACATCGCCGCCGCGATCAAGGCCGACGTCGTGGCCGGCGCCCTCCCGCAGGTCTCCTGGGTGGTCGCCAACCAGGCCTTCTCCGAGCACCCCTACGCCCCGCCCGGCGACGGCGCCCACTTCGTCAACCTGGTCTACCAGGCCCTCGCCGCCGACGCGGACGTCTTCGACTCGACCGTCCTGTTCCTCAACTACGACGAGAACGACGGCTACTTCGACCACGTCCCGCCCCCGGCCCCGCCCGCCGGCACGGCCGGCGAGTTCCTGAACGGCGTGCCGTACGGCTTCGGCTTCCGGGTCCCGATGATCGTCATCTCGCCCTGGACCCGCGGCGGCTGGGTCTCCTCGGAGGTCTTCGAGCACACCTCGGTACTGCGCTTCCTGGAGACCTGGACCGCCGCCCTCGGCAAGCCCGCGAACTGCCCCAACATCAGCACCTGGCGACGCAGTGTGAGCGGCGACCTGACCGGCGTCTTCGACTTCGCCAACCCGGTCCACGGCGCCGTCGACCTGCCCGCGACCAGTGTCATCGGCTACTCCACCTGCGGCCCGCTGCCCAACCCGGTGCCCACCACCAACGCCCTGCCCGCCCAGGAGTCCGGCACCCGCCCGGCCCGCGCGCTGCCCTACCAGCCGAACGGCTACCTGGACCACCTGGAGTTCGGGACCGGCGGCACGATCCGCGCCTGGTTCACCATGGCCAACCAGGGCACCCCGGCGACCCGGGCGGCCCACTTCTCCATCCACCCGAACGCCTACCGGGACACCACGCCCTGGCAGTACACGGTCGCCGCCGGGGGCACCGCCTCCGACTACTTCAACATCGGCACCGGAAACGGCGCCGGCAAGTACGACCTGACCATGACCGGCCCCAACCGCTTCCTGCGCCGCTTCCAGGGCGACGCCGCCCAGGCCGGCAAGTCCGCCGAGGTGAGCACCCGTTACGCCGTGGAGCCCGGCACCGGCAAGCTCGCCATCTGGTTCAAGATGGCCAACTCGGGCTCGTCGTCGGTGAAGTTCACCATCACCTCGAACAACTACCGCACCGACGGCCCCTGGACGTACACGGTCGCCGCCGGATCCTCCACCGAGGACTACTTCAACGCCGTCGCGTACCAGGGCGGCTGGTACGACTTCACGATCACGGTGGACTCCGACGCGACCTGGTCGCGCCGGTTCACCGGCCATCTGGAGACGGGCGCCGCGAGCGTCAGCGGCTGAGGTCCGCGTACAGGTCCGGGCGCGGGGCGAGTCCGACTGCCGTACGGCCGCCGCTCTCCAGCGCCCGGACCCCGGCCTCGGCGACCACGGAGGAGGCGTAGCCGTCCCAGGCGCTCGGTCCGGTGACCCGGCCCTGCCGGGTGGCGTCCACCCAGGCCTGCACCTCGCGGTCGTAGGCGTCGCCGAACCGCACCAGGTAGTCCTGGGCCACCTCCTCGCGGGCGCCGCCGGCCGAGGTGACCAGCATGGTGTGGTCCTCGCCGATCCGGGCGCTGCCCTTCTCGCAGACGGCCTCGCAGCGCACCTGGTAGCCGAAGCCGCAGTTGACGAAGACCTCGACGTCGACGACGGCGCCCCCGTCGGTCTCGAAGAGGACCAGCTGCGGGTCGAGCAGCCCCTCGGGGGCGTCCGAGGAGGGCCGCGGCCGCAGCACGGTCACCGCGGTCAGCTCCTGCCCGAGCAGCCAGCGGGCCGCGTCGATCTCGTGCGACACCGAGCTGTTTATCAGCATGGCGCTGGTGAAGCCGGGCGGCGAGGACACGTTGCGGTGGGTGCAGTGCAGCATCAGCGGCCGGCCCAGACCGCCGCCGTCGAGCAGCGACTTCAGGCGCCGGTACTCGGCGTCGTAGCGGCGCATGAACCCGATCTGCGCCAGCCTGCGCCCGAGCCCCGCTTCGGCCTCCACCACCCGCAGCGCGCCGGTGGAGTCCGGCACCATGGGCTTCTCGCACAGCACCGGGAGCCCGCGCTCGAAGGCGGCGAGCAGGGGCTCCTCGTGCGCCGGGCCGGGGGAGGCGATCAGCACGGCCGCCACACCCGGCGCGTCCAGGGCGGCCAGCGGATCCGCGTGGACGGTGACGCCGTCCAGCCCGGCCACCGCATCCTTGGCGCGGTCGAGGTCGGGGTCGGCGACCGCCGCCACCCGGGCACCGCTCACCACCTGGTCGAGCCGGCGTATGTGGTCGGCCCCCATGTGTCCGGCACCCAGTACCGCGACGCCCAGCAACTCAGCCACGCCCACACACTCCCTCTCGGCCGACGATCACGTTCCAGAGCCTACGTCGGCCGATTGAGGGGCCCGTCAGTAGCGCAGCACGCCGGCGATGCCGTTCTCGTCGCCCAGGGTGCCGTCCGGGACGAAGCGGACGTCGGCGCCGGTCTCCAGGCACTGCTCGACGATCTCGTCCACGATGTCGTCGCGGGCGTCGAGGTCACCGCTCGCGGCCGGGATCAGGTGGTCGCCGTCGTCGCGGACCGTGGTGCGGTAGTTCTCCTCGACGGCGAGCAGCCGCACGCGGCCCTCGCGGGCGTTCTGCCAGACCTCGTCGACACCGGCCGCGAACGTCTTGTGACCGCGCGCCGATTCGAGTTCGCGGGTCACCGAAGCGGTGCTCCTGCGGGACTCCGCCTGCAGAAGCGGAGTGATCGCCTGCCACACGGCCTCCGGGCCGGCGTGCGCCAGTCCGCCGTGCTGCACGGAGATGCTGTGCCTGGCCACGTTGCCGAGCTCGTCCCACAGGGAGAGGGCGGCCTGTTCGCCGGTGACGTAGAGCGGCCGCGGCTCGGTGCGCAGCAGCGCGGCCATCGCGGTGTCCGCGTCCCGCAGGAAGTGCTTGGTGCCCTCGTCGCGGAAGGTGCTGGGAGTGTCGCCTATCTGCTCCTGGCGCTCGGCGTCGAAGTTCACCGCGGGGCGGGTCAGCGGGAAGCCGCCGGTCCGGCTCTCGGTGACCCGGTCGATTCCGCCGTTCCAGAGCGTTATGCGGTCGGCCGAGACCGAGAGCACCCAGAACGGCCGCTCGGCGGCGTGCGCCGAGACCAGGTTGCGGGTCAGGAAGGTGTCCGAGAGCACCACGCGCTCGGGCACGCTGCGGGCCAGCGACCACACCTGGTGCTCACCCGGCGCGGCGAAGATCACCAGACCGTCCTCGGTGTATGTCAGGTCGACCTCGGCGAGAGCCTGTTCGAGCTGCCTGACGACGTCGGAGCGGCGGTCCCGGGTGATCGCGGGATCGGACTCCAGCTGCTTCTTCGCCTCGGCCACGACATTGCGCAGCCGGACGGAATCCTGGGCGTTGTCGGGCTCACGACGGTGTGTCGGCGTCAGCACGGAGACAGCGGGATAGGGGCGCGGGCGGCGCAGCTCGGCAAGGGTCGAAGGACTGAGTGCGTGCTCCATACCAGCACCATAGGACCGATTCGCCATTGCGGCATTTGGGGTAATTCCTCGGAGCCGCCGGGTTCGGGGCGCGCCGTGACCGGGTTGAGGCCCGCGGGCCGGTGACGGGGGGCGGGACGGCCGGTTACCGTACCCGGCAGTAACCGGATCACGCCCCAGGAGGCCCCCATGCCGCAGCTCGAAGTCGACGGAGCGGCACTGACGTACGACGACGAGGGTCCCCGTGACGGCGGCGCCGCACCCCTGGTGTTCATCCACGGCTGGACCGCGAACCGGCACCGCTGGGACCACCAGATGGCGCACTTCGCCGGGCACCGCCGGGTGATCCGGCTCGACCTGCGCGGCCACGGCGAGAGCACCGGGGCCGGGGTGCGGACGATCGCCGAGCTGGCACAGGACGTCACCGCTCTCCTCGACCACCTCGAGGTGGACCACTTCGTCCCCGTCGGTCACTCCATGGGCGGCATGATCTCCCAGACCCTGGCGCTGGCCCACCCCGCCCGGGTCGAGCGGATGGTCCTGGTCGACTCCATCGGCCGGATGACGTACAGCCGCGGCCGTGGACTGCTGATGGCGGCCTCGACCCTGGTGCCGTTCAAGCTGTTCGTCGCCGCCAACATCCAGCGCGCCTTCGCCCCCGGCTACCCGCGCGAGCAGATCCGGGAATACGTCCGCGCGTCCGCGGACACCCCGCGCGAGGTCGTCATGACGCTCTACGGCGCCATGCGGGCCTTCGACGTCCTGGACCGGGTCGGCGAGATCACCGCGCCCACCCTGATGGTGCACGGCTACCACGACATCCAGTTGCCGGTGGGGCAGATGCTGCGGATGGCCAAGGCCTACCCGGACGCCGAGGTCCGGATCATCGACGCGGGCCACGAGCTCCCGGTGGAGCGGCCGGCCGAGCTGACGGCGACGCTGGACCGTTTCCTGACCCCGGCCGCGTAGCGCGAGGCCGCGACAGCACCAGGTGACCGGCGCCCGGCGAAAGCCGCGGCGCCGACCCGTTTGGGGAACTTTTTGTGCTTGGCCGGTTCCGGGCGGACGGAGCCCGAAGTGGGGCGGGTTCGCGGCCCTCGCGCGGGCAAAGCGCGTCCGAAATCGAGGGTGCGGTACTCCGTTCGTGTTACGGCCAGGTTGACCGGCCGGAATCCCCGGCGCACGCTCGTTATATAGGTGCTGAATACAAGTGGTTCGCTCGGGCAATCGCCTCCATTGCGGAACCGCAGGTGGCGCGCGTTGTCCGGCTGACCGGCAGCAGGAGGTAGCGCATGTGTGGCATCACCGGCTGGGTCTCCTTCGACCGTGACCTCACCACCGAGACGCGCGCATTGGATGCAATGACGGAGACCATGGCCTGCCGCGGTCCCGACGACCGGGGCACCTGGAGCGAGGGCCCCGCCGCCCTGGGGCACCGCCGGCTCGCGATCATCGACCTGCCCGGCGGCCGTCAGCCGATGACCGTCCGCACCCCGGACGGTACCGTCGCGATGGTCTACTCCGGGGAGGCCTACAACTTCACCGAGCTGCGCCGTGAACTCGCCGCCCGGGGGCACGAGTTCACCACCGACTCGGACACCGAGGTCGTGCTCCGCGGCTATGTGGAGTGGGGCGACACCGTCGCCGAGCGGCTCAACGGCATGTACGCCTTCGCCGTCTGGGACGGCCGGCACGACAAACTCGTGATGATCCGCGACCGCATGGGCATCAAGCCCTTCTACCTGTACCCGACCCCGGACGGCGTCCTGTTCGGGTCCGAGCCCAAGGCGATCCTGGCCAACCCGCTGGTCCGCCCCCGGGTCGGCCTGGACGGGCTGCGCGAGCTCTTCACCATGGTCAAGACCCCCGGCCACGCCGTCTGGGAGGGCATGCGCGAGGTGGAGCCCGGCACCGTCGTCACCGTCGACCGCGACGGCCTGCGCACCCGGGCCTACTGGCGGCTGGAGACCCGCCCGCACCCCGACGACCGCGACACCACCGTCGCCACCGTCCGCGAACTCCTCGACGACATCGTGCGCCGCCAGCTGGTCGCCGACGTGCCCCGCTGCACCCTGCTCTCCGGCGGCCTCGACTCCTCCGCCATGACCGCCCTCGCCGCCCGGCAGCTCGCCGTGCACGGCGAGAAGGTCCGCAGCTTCGCCGTCGACTTCGTCGGCCGGACCGACAACTTCGTCGCCGACGAACTGCGCGGCACCCCCGACACGCCCTTCGTGCACGACGTGGCCCGGCTCGCCCGCACCGACCACCAGGACATCGTCCTCGACGTGGCCAGCCTCGCCGACCCCGCGGTCCGCGAACGGGTGATCCGGGCCCGCGACCTGCCGGCCGGGTTCGGCGACATGGACACCTCGCTCCTGCTGCTGTTCCGGGCCGTCCGCGACCAGTCCACCGTCGCCCTGTCCGGGGAGTCCGCCGACGAGGTGTTCGGCGGCTACCTGCAGTTCTTCGACGAAGGGGCCCGCACCGCCGACACCTTCCCCTGGCTCTTCCAGTTCGCCCGGCACTTCGGCGACGACGCCGACGTCCTGCGCGCGGACCTCGCGAAGTCCCTGGACCTGGAGCACTACGTCGCCGACGCCTACCACTCCGCCGTCACCGGCATCCAGCGCCTCGACGGCGAGAGCGACTTCGAGTACCGCATGCGCCGCATGAGCTATCTGCACCTCACCCGCTTCGTCCGCGCCCTGCTCGACCGCAAGGACCGGATGAGCATGGCCGTCGGCCTGGAGGTCCGGGTGCCGTTCTGCGACCACCGGCTCGTCGAGTACGTCTACAACGCGCCCTGGGCCCTCAAGTCCTTCGACGGCCGCGAGAAGACCCTGCTGCGCGAGGCCACCCGGGACGTCCTCCCGCAGTCCGTGTACGACCGGGTCAAGAGCCCCTACCCGTCCACCCAGGACCCGGAGTACGGCCGCGCCCTCCAGGACCAGGTCAAGGACCTGCTGGCCCGGCCCGACCACCGGGTCTTCGACCTCGTCGACCGCGAGAAGGCGGACCGGGCGGCCCACCGGACCGAACTGAGCACCCAGGCCGACCGGCGCGGCCTGGAACGCACCCTCGACCTGGCCCAGTGGCTCGACCTCTACGACCCGGAGCTCACCCTCGCCTGAGCCTCAGCCCGACGAGTCGGTGACGGTGCCGCCGTCACCGTCCGCCGGGCAGGAGCTGCCGTCGGCCGGCAGCGTGCCGTACAGCAGGAAGTCGTCCACCTTGCCGTGCACGCACGTGGACGACGTGTACCCGGTGTGGCCGTCGCCCCTGTTGTCCAGCACCACGGCCGACGGACCGAGCCGTTTCGCCGTCTCGACCGTCCAGCTGTACGGCGTCGCCGGGTCACCGCGAGTGCCCACAAGGAGCATCCGTGCCGAAGACACGTCCTTCACCTCGTCGCGGATGAAGTCCGTGCCGCGCGGCCGGCCGTAGCAGAGCAGCACCTGCGTCAGCCGGAACCGGCCGAACACCGGGGACGCCTGCTCGTAGGCCTTGCGCAGCCGGGCGATGTCCGAGGTGAGCTGCCGGTCGCTCGGCCGGTCCGGGTCGTCGGCGCAGTTGATCGCCATCAGCGCGGCCGACAGATTGTCCACGGGGATGTCCGAGCTGTTCACCAGCCCGCCGTTGGGCCCGTGCCCGGGCGGCGGCGCGTGGCCGCCGGCCGCGAGGTTCTGCACCCCCCGGGTGTCCCCGTCGTCGACCAGTGAGGACAGCGCCCGCTCCAGCTTCGGCCACAGTTCCTTGCCGTACAGGCCCTGCCCGATGGCGTCCACCAGGTCCTGACCGGAGAACGGGGCGCCGAAGTCGGAGGGCACCGGGTCCTCGTCGAGGGAGCGCACCAGCTTCACGACCGCCTCGCCGGCCTTGCGCCGGTCCTGACCGAACGGGCACCCCAGGTCGGTGACGCACCAGTCAAGGAAGTCGTCCAGCGCCGTCTGCTGCCCGCGGGCGCCGGCCACCCCCTGCTCGGCCAGCGACTCGGTCAGCGTGTCCACACCGTCCAGCGCCATCCGGCCCACGTTGTGCGGGAACTGCGCCGCGTACACCGCGCCGAGCCTGGTGCCGTAGGAGAAGCCGAGGTAGTTCAGCTTCCTGTCGCCGAGCACCTGGCGGATGACGTCCAGGTCCCGGGAGGCGTTCACGGTGCCTATATGGGGCAGCACGGGCCCGGAGTTCCTGGTGCAGCGCACCGTCAGCTGCTTCAGCGCCTTCATCAGGGCCTGCGGATGCGCGACGTCGGGGGGCTCGTCGGCGTTGGCGCCGTCCGAGGACTGGCCGGGGCCGTCGCCGCAGCTCACGGGGGAGGAGCGGCCGACCCCGCGTGGATCGAAGCCGACCACGTCGTAGCCGTTGGTCAGGCTCATGAAGTTCTTGCCGTCCAGTCCGAGCTGGCTGACGCCCGAGCCGCCGGGACCGCCGAAGTTCAGCAGCACCGAGCCCTGCGACTTTCCGGTCGCCCGGTAGCGGGACAGCGCCAGATCGAGGGTGCCCTTGGCCGGCCGCGCGTAGTCGAGGGGGACGGTGACCTTGGCGCACTGCATGTCCCTGGGCAGCTCGCCGTCCTTGCACGGCGTCCACCTGACCTTCTGCCGGTAGAACCGGGTCAGGTCCGGCTGCTTGCCACCCGCCGCCGCAGCCGTCGCCGCGGCCTCGCGCGCGGGCAGCCCGGCGCCCAGCAGGGCCAGCGCTACGGCGCCGGCGCCGGCGCAGCGCCGCAGGACGGGCCGGGTACGGGGCACGGCAGGCATCGAGGGCCTCCAGAGACGCTCCGTGGCGGACCGGGTACAGGGCTTTCGCTCACCATAAGCGGGCTCCGCGGAGCCCGCCTCCCGGCGAGCGGGGCGATCCGGGGCGCCGTATTCTCCGCGCGATCACCCGTTTCAATGCCCTTGCATACTTTTGCTGTCGGTTCGAGAGCAGTATCACTCGATAGGGTGAAAGGTAAATAAGCCATAACTCACATGGTTCGTATGCGTTTAACCGTTGCGGGCGAGCGCCCGCAATCATGTCTGGAAGGCAGGGAACCTATGAAACGGGTTACCCGAAACGGTGTGATCGCCGTCGCTGCCGCCTCCGGTGCGATGGCCGTGGCGGTGCCGGCCTGGGCCGACGCGGGCGCGGACGGAATCGCGGCCGGTTCGCCCGGGGTGATCTCCGGCAACGGCATCCAGTTGCCGGTGCACGTCCCGGTGAACGTGTGCGGGAACACCGTGAACGTGGTGGGGCTCTTGAACCCGGCGGCCGGCAACACCTGCGTGAACGAGGGCGGCGGCGACGCCGGGCACGGCGCTCCAGGCGGCTCGGCCACGTCCGGTGGCGCGTCCGCGCAGGGCGCCGAGAAGGGCTCGCCCGGGGTGATCTCCGGCAACGGTGTCCAGTTGCCGGTGGACGTCCCGGTGAGCGTGTGCGGGAACACCGTGAACGTGGTGGGGCTCTTGAACCCGGCGGCCGGCAACACCTGCGTGAACACCTCCGGCGACCACCCGAGCCCGCCGAAGCACCCCACCCCGGAGCCTCCCACCCCGGAGCCGCCCACCGTCAAGCCGCCGGCCGAGCCGCCCGCTCCCGAGCCGCCGGCCCCGGCGCCGCCGAAGACCCACGAGGTACCCAAGGCGCACCACCCCGCCGCGCCGCCGGCCGAGGCCACCCTCGCCCACACCGGCACGGACCTCACCGGCGCCGCAGTGGCGGGCAGCGCGGCGCTGCTCCTCGCCGGGACCGCCCTGCACCGGCGCTTCCGCCCGGGCCGGACGCGCTGACCGGCCGACGTGATACCAGCGCCGGTTGACGCGCCGCGCATCGGCAGGCCCCACCGGACCCGACCGGTGGGGCCTGCGCCGTGCGCGTGCCCGGCGGCCCCCGCGCCGCACGTCGCCTGCGGTGCCAGTCGCTCGTGGCGCATGTCAACGGCTTGATCCCGTCGTGGCGCGGGACCCGGTGATCGGGAAGGATGCTGCGGGCGCGCGGCGCCGGTCGCCGCGCGGTCGGACCCGCTACGGAATGGAGCGCATCGATGACCTCTCCGGCCCCCCAGGACCTCGTCGTCACCCGGGCCACCCCCGACGACTGGCCGGTGATCGTCGGCTGGGCGGCGGACGAGGGCTGGAATCCCGGGCTGTCCGACACCGCCGCCTTCTTCGCCCAGGACCCCGACGGGTTCTTCGTCGGCCGGGTCGACGGTGAACCGGTGTCGGCGATCTCCGTCGTCAACTACGGCGCCGACTACGCCTTCCTGGGCTGGTATCTGGTCCGCCCCGACCTGCGCGGCCAGGGCCACGGCCTCACCACCTGGAAGACCGCGCTCGCCCACGCCGGCAACCGCACCGTCGGACTGGACGGCGTGGTGGCCCAGCAGGACAACTACCGCCAGTCCGGCTTCGAACTCGCCCACCGCACCGCCCGGTTCGTGGGCGAGGCCGCCGCCGCCGAGACCCCCGCCGGCGTCCGGCCCGCCCGCGCCGCCGACCTGGCGGCCGTCACGGCGTACGACAGCGCCTGCTGCCCGGCCGACCGGCCGCGCTTCGTGGCGGCGTGGCTGACCGGCCCGGGGCACCGGGCGCTCGTCCGCCACGACGGCGACCGCCTCACCGGCTACGGCGTGCTCCGCCCCGGCCGCGACACCCTGCGCATCGGCCCGCTCTTCGCCGACACCGCCGAGGACGCCCGCGCCCTGTTCACCGCCCTCACCGCCGAGGCGGCGGGCAGCCAGGTCGCCATCGACGTACCCGAGACCAGCACGGCCGGCGTCGCCCTCGCCGAGGCGGCCGGCTTCACCCCTTCGTTCGAGACCGCTCGTATGTACACGGGCCCGGTCCGCGACCACGCCCGCGAGCGGGTTTTCGGCGTCACGACGCTCGAACTGGGCTGACCGTCACCCCGGGCGGCCGGCGGACACCCGGTAATGCAGTTGCCGCCGTCGCGCCCGGATGGTGGAGTGCCTGGATGGATCAGCAAACCGTGCTCGCACTGTACGACCGTGACATGCGGGAAGGCGCCCGGCCCGACGGGCCCGGCGCCCGGATCGAGCGCGTGGGCGCGGTGGTGCGCCAGGTGGCGGACACCGAGGGATGGAACGGCGTTCTCTGGTCGGGACTGGACGAGGCGACCGCGGACCGTGCGATCGCCGAGCAGGTCGACTTCTTCGCCGCCCTCGGGCGGGAGTTCGAGTGGAAGGTCTACGGCCACGACCTCCCGTCGGACCTCGGTGACCGGCTGACCGCGGCCGGGTTCACGCCGGAGCCGGTGGAGACGCTGATGGTCGGGGAGGTCGCCCGGCTGAGCCTCGACGCCGGACTGCCGGACGGAGTACGCGTGGTGCCCGCCACGGACCGGGCGGGCGTCGAGCTCGTCGTGGACGTACACGAGAAGGCCTTCGGCACGGACGGTTCGCGGCTGCGCCACCGGTTGCTGACGGGACTTGCCGAGCAGCCGGACAGCGTGGTCGCGCTGGTCGCGCTCGCCGGGGACGAGCCGGTCAGCGCCGCCCGGGTCGAGCTGGTACCGGGGGCGAGTTTCGCCGGACTGTGGGGCGGCGGCACGGTGGAAGGGTGGCGCGGGCGTGGTGTGTACCGTGCCCTCGTCGCCCACCGGGCCCGTGTCGCCGCCGCGCACGGTTGCCGGTACCTCCAGGTGGACGCACTGCCCACGAGCCGGCCCATCCTCGAGCGGCTGGGCTTCCACGCCCTGAGCACGACCACGCCGTACCTGTCTCCGCAGTGAGACCGGCAAGCGGTATCGCCCAGCGGTATCGGTAAGCCGTCAGCAGGCCGGCCGCGGCCGGGCGGTGTGCCCGCGCGGCGGGACCGCACCACTCGATGCGGTCCCGCCGCGCGCGAGGCGCGCTCCGGTCACCGGCGTGCCTTGGTGCGGTCCAGTGCCGCGATCCCCACCGCCGCCAGTGCGATCTGGATGAACCACTCGATCCAGTCGGGGCCCTTCGTGTCGGCCACGCCGAAGCCCGCCGCGATGGCCGAACCCAGCAGTGCGGCCACGATGCCGACGACGATGGTCCACAGGACACCGACGTGCTGGCGGCCGGGGACGACCAGGCGCCCCAGCACACCGATGATGAGTCCGATGACGATGGCGCTGATGATGCCCGAGATCTCCATGTCCGCCCCTCTTCGTCTGTACCCCGCTGCTGTCCAATCTGCCCGCTCAATCCGGAGGCAGTCCCGTCCGGTTGTTACGGCGGTTTTCTGTTCACCGACCCGACATGCCATGTACCTTTCAATGAGTCGACGCGTGTAGAAATCTCAAGCACGTTCTACGCGCGCAGAGTTGGCGCCCGCACCGCCTCTACCCCACCCCCTCATGGAGGTTCGCCGGATGCTTGGATCCAGCAGATCCCGCCACAGACTCACCACCGCCCTGGCCGGGTTCGGACTGCTCGTCACGGGAGCCGCCCTCCAGGTCGGCACGGCGGCCGCCCCCGCTCACGCGGCCACCACCTACCGCGTCCTGTTCGACGACGGCCACGCCGAGGAGGCCGGCAACGCGGACTGGATCATCTCCACCAGCAAGCCGGACCCGCTCTCCCAGGACTCCTCCCCGTCCTCGGAGACGGACTGGACCGGTGCGCTGTCCTCGTGGGGCGTCGCCCTTCAGAAGACCGGCAGCTACAGCATGAAGACCGCGACGAGCGCGCTCACCTACGGCGGTTCGTCGACGACCGACCTGTCGAACTTCGACGCGCTGGTGCTGCCCGAGCCGAACACGCTGTTCACGACCGCCGAGAAGACCGCGATCATGAACTTCGTGAAGGCCGGCGGCGGTCTCTTCATGATCTCCGACCACACGGGGGCCGACCGCAACAGCGACGGTGAGGACGCCGTCGAGATCCTCAACGACCTGATGACGAACAACAGCGTGGACTCGACCGACCCGTTCGGGTTCTCGATCGACTCGCTGGACATCAGCTCCGGCTACCCGGCCGCGATCAGCGACAGCAGCGACGTGGTGCTGAACGGCTCCTTCGGGACCGTCACCAAGAGCCTGATCGCCGACGGGACGACGGCGACGCTCAAGCCCTCCGACAACTCCGCCGTCAAGGGCCTGGTGTACCGCAGCGGCTACTCCGGCAACACCGGCGCCTTCTTCGCCACCAGCACCTTCGGCAGCGGCCGCGTCGCGTTCTGGGGCGACAGCTCGCCCATCGACGACGGCACCGGCCAGTCCGGCAACACGCTGTACGACGGCTGGAACGACACCGGCGCCACCAACGCCGCCCTCGCCCTCAACGCCACCGCCTGGCTGACCGGCGCGAGCAGCGGCACCGGAGGCGGAGGCGGTGGCGGCGGTGGCGGCGGCACCTGCACCTCCGCCCAGCTCCTCGGCAACCCCGGCTTCGAGTCCGGCAACACCACCTGGACCGCCAGCAGCGGGGTCATCACGACCTCCAGCAGCGAGGCGGCCCGCACCGGCTCCTACAAGGCCTGGCTCGACGGCTACGGGTCCGCCCACACCGACACGCTGTCCCAGTCGGTGACCATTCCGTCCGGCTGCTCCGCGACGCTCAGCTTCTATCTGCACGTGGACACCGCGGAGACCACCACCAGCACCGCCTACGACAAGCTGACGGTCACCGCCGGATCCACCACCCTGGCCACGTACTCCAATCTCAACGCGGCCTCCGGATACGTCCTCAAGAGCTTCGACGTCTCCTCCCTGGCCGGCACCACGGCCACCATCAAGTTCTCCGGTGTCGAGGGTTCGACCCTCCAGACGTCCTTCGTCATCGACGACACCGCGCTCAACGTGAGCTGAGCGGGACGGACGGTTCCGGCGGGCCCGCCGGAACCGTCCCCTCCACCGAGTTCCAGCCGGAGACCCGCACCCGGGGCGACGAACCGTGCAGATCGGCGGTCCGGTAGGTGGCCTTCAGGGTCGCCGACTCGCCCGGCCACAGGCTGACCTCGTTGTCCGACCAGCGCACCGGCAGCACCGGCCTGCCGTTCGCGTCGACCAGATGGACGTCCGTCAGCAGGGCCGGGGTCTTGCCCGTGCCCGTGTTGCGGACGGTGACCGTGGTGGTCGACGTGCCGTCGGCGTCCGTCGTCGACGCCGTCGCCGTGACCGGGACCTGGGCCATCGAGGACAGCCCCGTCAGGTCCGCGGAGCTGGTCGTCGGGGTGTGCCACCAGTCGGTCTTCGCCCAGTCGAGGGTGTCCGGCTTGGTGGAGAGCCAGTAGACGTTGCGGCTCACCTCCTTGCCGTCGGCGTCGGTCAGGACCAGCCGCGCCAGGTACGTGGACGACAGCCCGGTCACCGACGCCGGCAGCGTCAGCGCGGTGCTGTGCGCGCCGTCGCCCTGGACCGAGACACCGGTGACGGTCTTGTCGTACTTCTGGGTGCCGTCGGGGTTGAAGAGGGTGGCCCGCACCGTGAGTTGCGAGGCGGGGGCGTGCCGGTTGCCGACCACGACCACCGAGCGGTCGTCGTAGGAGTACTGGACGTGCAGGGGTTCGTTGGCCTTCTTGGCGCCGAAGTAGGCGCCGCCCTGGTCGAGGTAGCGGTCCATCAGCTGCCAGTGCAGGGACGTCCAGCCGCTGTTGAACATCCAGTACACGACCCCGGTGGACGGCTTCGAGGCGTCGGTCTGGTTGCGCCCGTACGCCTCGTACTGGGCGCGGACGTTCTCGTACTGGGCGAGCTGGGCCTTCCTGACGTAGTCGGCGAGGCTCTTCGGGGCGCCGTAACGGCCGGTGAGGGCCGCGTCGTAGATCTTCAGGGTGCCGAAGGTCGCGGACGGCGAGCGGTGGTACTGCTTGGCGTCCGGGTTCTTCCAGAGGGTGTCGAGTTCGGCCGGGGTCATCATCCGGCGCAGGGTGTCGAGGGTGGGGATGTCCGGGCCTGCGCTGGTCTCCGAGTTGAAGCCGGTGGCGCCGCCCTCGCGCTTGGCGTACCAGTAGCCCGGCGGGACCCAGTCGTAGGGGCCGGTCATCTTCATGCCCGAACTGCCCAGCTGGGGAGCCGACTTGTCCGAGGCGGCGGGAACCACCGGGACGGCCCAGTCGGCGGCGTCCAGGGAGTCCAGATAGCTCTTCTCGATCTTCGCGTCGGGCGCGGCGTCGCTGCCGATCAGGAAGGAGATCACGCTCGGGTGGTCGCGCAGCCGGGCGGCCTCGGCGGCCATCGAGGCCTGGGCGACCGGGTAGTCGGCGGCGGTCCACTTCTCGCCGCTCTCGCCGCTGTTGGTCTGCCCCTCCCACTTGTCGCAGCACTCCCAGCCGGGCAGGGTGAGGACGCCGAGGCGGTCGGCGAGGTCGAAGAACTCGTCGGGCTCGATGTGGCCTTCCAGCCGGATGGCGTTGAGGCCCAGGTCCACGGCGTACCTGAGGCGGTCCTCGGCATAGGTGCGGTCCCAGCGCAGGAACTCGTCCGGTGACCAGCCGCCGCCCTTGATCAGCAGGCGGCGGCCGTTGATCGAGTACTGGCGGGCGCCGTCGGAGTTCAGCGGGGCCCGGACGTCCCGGATGCCGAAGGTCTCGTGGGCGGTGTCCGAAGCCGTGCCGGCGACGGACGCGGTGAGGTCGAGGTCGTGGAGCGGCTGGCCGCCCATCCCCGCGGGCCACCACACCTTCGGGGAGGTCAGGTGCAGCCCCGGGGTGTCGGCGGGGGTGAAGGTGACGGTCCTGGTCTGATGGGCCGCGAGCTCGACCGACCTGGTGAGGGTCACCCCGGCGACGGTGCCGGAGACCTCGGTGGTGACCGGCGCGTCCGAGTCGTTGCGGGCCTGTGCCTTCACCGTCAGGTCGGCCGTCGCCAGGGACGGCACCGCGAGCTTCGTCACCACGTGCGCGTCGCGCAGCGCGACCGGGCCGCCGCGCCGGACCAGGACGTCACGGACGATGCCCATGTTCTGGTCGGGCGGGGGCTGGAGCCAGTCGAGCCAGCCCATGGTGAGGTTCTTGTTCGGGTTATTGGGCTGGATGCGGAAGGCGACCGTGTTCGTGCCGGCCGTCACCAGGGACGTGACGTCCAGTTCATGGTGGGTGTAGGCGCCGGAGACCTCGTCGGCCGTGGCGACCCGGTGGCCGTTGACGTACACGTCGGCCGCCGAGATCACCCCGCTGAAGTCCAGGTAGGTGCGGTGCGAGGGGTCCGTGACCGTGAAGTCGCTGCGGTACCACCAGGGGACCTGGAAGGGCGACTTGGGGATCTTCTGGAGGTTGGTGGAGACGAACGGGTCGGCGTAGACGCCGTCGGCGAGCAGTGCGGCCAGGACCGTGGAGCGCGGCCCCGCCGGATACCAGCCCTGCGTCGGGTAGCCGGGGGAGGAGACCGCCGCCGCGGAGTCGCCCACCTCGGCCGTCGACCGGATCGCGTAGCCCGACAGTGGGGTCTTCGACCCGGCGGCGGACGGCACACGGGTGATCCGGGCGGGCCCGTGGGCCGGGTCGCGGGCCCCGGCCCAGGCGCTGGTGTTCAGTGAGCAGAGCAGTCCCAGGGCCACGGCGGCCGCGGCGAGACGGTGTCCGGGGGCACGGCGAGGGAACACGATGGTCTCCAGGCTCGTAAAGTTAGGAAACTTTACTAACCCGGCTCAAGCTAGGGTGCCGTGGAGGCCGTGTCAATCACCGTGGCGCCCGCGCGAGTTGGTGGCGCTGTTCTCAGGACGCGCCCGACCTGCGCTCGAACACCAGGTCACGGGCGGTGCCCAGGGCCGTGGCCACCGCGCCGAGCAGCACCGCGTCCTCGCCGAGTCGGCTGGGCGCCAGCTTCGGGCGCAGCGGTGTGAGGGTGCGCAGATGCTCCCGCACGGGTCGCAGCAGCAGGTCGACGCTGTGGCCGACACCGCCGCCGAGCACCACCAGGTCGGGGTCGAGCACGGCCGCGGCCGCGGCCACCGTGTGCGCGATCCGCTCGCCCTCGAGACGTACCGCCTCCACCGCGGCCGGGTCGCCCTGGCGGGCCGCGTCGAACACGGACTTCGCCGTGAGCTGCCCGGTCATCCCCAGCCGCCGCGCCGTCTCCACCACGGCCACCCCCGACACCGCGTCCTCAAGGCGCTCGGCCCCCCGTTGCTGCCCCGGCCAGGGCAGGAAGCCGATCTCCCCGGCCAGCCCGTGCGCCCCGGTGAACAGCCGCCCCTCGCTGACGACACCCATCCCGAGGCCGGTGCCGATCATGATGTACGCGAACAGCCGGCTGCCCGCCCCGACGCCGTACGTGTACTCGCCGAGGGCCGCCAGATTGGCGTCGTTGTGCACCTCCAGCGGGACGCCCAGCTCCTCGCGCATCCGGTCGAACAGGCCCGCGCGCCCCCAGCCCGGCAGATGCATCGCGTACCGCACCCGCCGCTGCCGCTCGTCGTACACGCCCGGCGTGCCCACCACCCCGTGCACCACCTCGGCCGGGTCCACCCCCGAGTTGGCGACGACCTGCCGGGCGGTCGTGACCAGCAGGTCGGCCATCGCGCCCGAACCCCGGGCCCGGTTGCGCACGTCGGAGCGGGCGACCAGGGTGCCGTCGAGGTCGGCGACCGCCACCCGCAGCCAACTCCGGCCGACGTCGACGCCGAGCGCGTACCCGGCCGCCGGATCGGGGGCGTACAGCACGGCCGTGCGGCCGCGCTCCGGGGCGTGGGTGCCCACCTCGTGGACCAGTCCCGCCGACTCCAGCGCGGCCAGCGCGCTGGACACGGTCGGCTTCGACAGCCCTGTCTCGCGGGCGAGTTGGGCGCGCGAGGCAGAGCCGAGCGCGCGCAGCCGGTCCAGCAGCAGTCGCTCGTTGGTGCTGCGCAGTCGCTGCCGGCTCCAGGGCTGCTCCTGCTGCTCTTCGACGTCGCTGGCGGCCATCACACCATTCTCACCGATTCCCGACGCATACTTGACGCATCTAGTAAGGCTCCTTAACTTTATCGGCCATCCCGCCGAGTCGGCCTCCGCCTGTCGTACGCGCCTCGCCCGCTTCCCCGTGTCTCGCTCAGGAGCCCCCATGTCTGCTGGTCCCGGTAGTCCCGTCGTCTCGGGCAGTGCCCCGCCGACCGGCGGTTTCGTCCGCCGCGTCGGCCTGTTCCAGGCCACCGCCATCAACATGAGCCAGATGTGCGGCATCGGTCCGTTCGTGACCATCCCGCTGATGGTCGCCGCGTTCGGCGGCCCGCAGGCGGTGATCGGCTTCGTCGCGGGCGCGGTGCTCGCGCTCTGCGACGGCCTCGTCTGGGCCGAACTCGGCGCCGCGATGCCCGGCTCCGGCGGCAGTTACGTCTATCTGCGCCAGGCCTTCCAGTACCGCACCGGACGCCTGATGCCGTTCCTGTTCGTGTGGACGGCGATGCTCTTCATCCCGCTGATCATGTCCACCGGTGTGGTCGGCTTCGTCCAGTACCTGGGCTACCTCGCCCCGGGCCTCGGCCAGACCTCCGGCGACCTGATCGGGCTCGGCGTCATCGCCCTGGTGGTGCTCCTGCTGTGGCGCGGCATCGAGCACATCGCCAGGATCACCGCCGTCATGTGGACGGTGATGATCGCCTCGGTGCTGCTGGTGATCGTCGCCGCGGCGAGCGACTTCAGCCCGCACCTGGCCTTCACCTACCCGGCCCACGCCTTCGACCTGACCAGTGACCACTTCTGGCTCGGCTTCGCCGCGGGTCTGACCATCGGCATCTACGACTACCTCGGCTACAACACGACCGCGTACATGGGCGCCGAGATCAAGGACCCCGGCCGCGTGCTGCCGCGCTCCATCCTCTTCTCGATCCTCGGCATCATGGCGATCTACCTGCTGCTCCAGATCGGCACCCTCGGTGTCATCGACTGGCACCGCATGACGAACCCGGACGACATCGCCTCGACCTCGGTCGCCTCGGCGGTCCTGGAGAAGACCTGGGGCAAGGGGGCCGCCGACACGGTGACCGTGCTGATCCTGATCACGGCTTTCGCCTCGGTCTTCACCGGCCTGCTCGGCGGCTCGCGGGTGCCCTACGACGCCGCCCGCGACCGGGTTTTCTTCCGCCCCTACGAGAAGCTGCACCCGAAGCACCGCTTCCCGATGCTGGGTCTCGCGACCATGGGCGTGATCACCGCGATCGGCTTCCTGATCGGCCGTCACACCGACCTGGCGACCCTGATCCAGCTGCTCACCACCGTGATGGTGATCGTCCAGGCGCTGGCCCAGATCGTGGCGCTCACGGTGCTGCGCCGCCGGCAGCCGGCCCTGAAGCGGCCGTACCGCATGTGGCTCTACCCGCTGCCGAGCATCGTCGCCTTCGCCGGCTGGTGTGTGATCTACGGCTACGCCGACCGGAACTCCCCGGGCCGCCACCCCATCGAGTGGTCCCTGGCCTGGCTCGCCCTCGGCTGTGTGGCGTTCCTGATCTGGGCCCGGCTGGAGAAGGTGTGGCCGTTCGGGGCGAGGGAGATCAGCGAGGAGTATCTGACGCCCGACGAGGCGGTCGTGGTGTAGTCTCACCAGCACGCGTAAGCCTCACCCGGCGGTCAACTCCCGCCGGGTGAGGCTTTTTTCATGACCGATCTCAGTGAAGCGGGCGTTGTCGTCCGCCCTGCCGTCCCCGGGGACCGACCCGTCGTCGAGCGTCTGTGGCTGATGTTCCGCCACGACCTGTCCGAGTTCCGCGGGCTCCTGCCGAGGCCCGACGGCTCGTTCCGCGACGAGCGCGTCGAGGACGCCTTCTCCTCACCCGGCTGGGCGCCCTACCTCTTCGTGCGCGGCGAGCACCCGCTCGGCTTCGCGTTCGTCCGGGCGCTGGACGCCCCCGTGCGGGTGCTCAACAGCTTCTTCGTGGTGCGCGGCGCGCGGCGCACGGGCATCGGGCTGGCCGCCGTCCGCGAGGTCCTCACCCGGCATCCGGGCCGCTGGGAGATCGCGTTCCAGTACGAGAACCCGGGCGCCGTCGCCTTCTGGCGGCGGGTCGCGGCCGAGGCCGCGGGCGACGCCTGGACGGAGCGGCCCCGGCCGGTGCCGGGCCGGCCGGAGCTGCCGCCGGATGTGTGGATCTCGTTCGACACGGCTCCCTGAGCGCACGGCGCCGACCGTCGGTACCGGCGGTCGGCATTGACATGCAAGAAATTACCTGCATAACGTTGAGTGTGCGATCAGTGGACGACAGCGGGATGGACCAGGTCTTCAAGGCACTCGCGGACGACACCCGCAGGCGGCTGCTCGACCGGCTGCACGAGCAGAGCGGCCAGACTCTCGGCGAGCTGTGCGACCGCATCGCGATGACCCGGCAGTCGGTGACCCAGCACCTGGCCGTCCTGGAGGCCGCCAATCTGATCAGCACCGTGCGGCGGGGGCGGGAGAAGCTGCACTACCTCAACCCGGTGCCGCTCCACGAGATCCAGGAGCGGTGGATCGACAAGTTCGAGCGCCCGCGCCTGCGCGTGCTCGGCGACCTGAAGCGACGAGCCGAGGAAGCCATGAGCGACCGGCCCAGCCATGTCTACGTCACCTATATCGCCAGCACCCCCGAGAAGGTCTGGGACGCCCTCACGGACGCCGGCCTGACCGCCGTCTACTGGGGGCACTCCAACGTCTCCGACTGGCGGCCCGGCTCCCGCTGGGAGCACGTCCGCACCGACGGCTCCGGCATCGCCGACGTGGTCGGCACCGTCGTCGAGAGCGAGCGCCCGACCCGCCTGGTCGCCACCTGGGCCGCGCCCGAACACGAGGGGGAGCCGGACCGGCACTCCCGGGTCACCTTCGACATCCGGCCGCACGCCGACATCGTCAGGCTCACCGTCACCCACGAGGACCTGGGCGACGAGGACGAGCTGCGTGCCGTCTCGGCCGGCTGGCCGGCCGTGCTGTCCAACCTGAAGTCCCTCATCGAGACCGGCAGCCCGCTCCCGCAGGAGCCCTGGCTGGTCCCCGGTCACTGAGCGGACGTGCGGCGGGGCCGGTCCGCCGTCATCGGACCGGCCTCGCGTCCTCCCTTCCAGGGGATGCCGTTGGGCCTAGGTCATAGGCGTCCGCTTGGCCGCCGAAGCGGCGCACACCAGCCCGAGGCAGAGGGCCAGCGCGCCGATGATGACGTTGTTGATGATGACGCCCTTGTCAGGGCTGGTGCCGACCACCCAGGGGGCGATGATCATCCAGATGCCGATGGCGCACATGGCCCAGCTGAGGCCGTACATGCGCTCCGGTGCCCTGGTGAAGCCCAGTGCCAGCAGGCCTATCGCTATGCCCATGATCAGGTTGTGGGCCACGAGCGCGGGCTGGCTCGCCGTGTAGTGGAGGATCCACGGGGACGCCGCGCAGTACAGACCGAGCAGGAACACCGGTCCGTCCACGAGCGCCACATCGCGGCCGCCGAGCATGCGGGCGTAGCGCTCCCGCATCTCGGAGACATCAGGGTGGCTGGTTATGTCACTTCTGCCGTGCGAGACGTTGGCCATGACTCGTCTCCTTTGACTTGCAGGCCTGACCGCGTCTGGTGCGTGCGGTATACGCCGCTAGATAACATTCTGCTCTTATTTCTTCTTTATGTGTAGCTCGGCGGGTAGCTCAGCCGCGCTCCCGGGCCCGCCGGAAACGGGCGAGGCCGTCCGCCAGATCGACGATCGGCTCCGGGTAGTCGAACGC
This sequence comes from Streptomyces sp. GbtcB6, assembly GCF_019091475.1. Classification (NCBI taxonomy): domain Bacteria; kingdom Bacillati; phylum Actinomycetota; class Actinomycetes; order Kitasatosporales; family Streptomycetaceae; genus Streptomyces; species Streptomyces sp. GbtcB6. The sequence continues at coordinate 71,387 of NZ_JAGXJL010000018.1, forward strand.
GGCCCGCTCCGGGCCGTCCAGCTTCCACGGCTCGTGCACCTTCGCCCCCGGCAGCCCCGCCAGCTCCGGCACCCAGCGCCGGACGTACGCGCCGTCGGGGTCGTAACGCCTCGCCTGGGCCACCGGATTGAGAACCCGGTTGGGGCGGGAGTCCGTGCCGGTGCCGGCCACCCACTGCCAGTTGAGCTGGTTGTTCGCCACGTCCCCGTCGACCAGCAGCTCCAGGAAGTGCCGGGCGCCCACGCGCCAGTCGACGTACAGCGTCTTGGCCAGGAAACTCGCCGTCAGCAGCCGGCCCCGGTTGTGCATCCAGCCCTCGTGGCGCAGCTGGCGCATCGCCGCGTCGACGATCGGGTAGCCGGTACGCCCCGCACGCCACGCCCCGGCGTCCTCGTCGGCGGCGGGCCCGGTGCGCCAACGGTCGTGTTTCGTACGGTAGTCGGCCGTGGCCGCCGCCGGCCGCGCGGCCAGCACCTGCCGGTGGAAGTCCCGCCATGCCAGCTGCCGCACGAACGCCTCGGCACCCGGGCCGCCCGCCTTGCGCGACCGGTGGACCAGCTCGACGGGGGAGAGCGTCCCGAAGTGGAGGTGCGGCGAGAGCCGGGACGTCGCGTCGCCGGCCAGGTCGTCGTGGCGGTCCCCGTACGACCCGATGCCCGCGCGCAGCCAGGCCGTGAGCCGCCTGCGGCCCTCCGTCTCGCCACCGGCGGCCAGGCCCGCCGACACGCCGGACAGCCGGTCGCGGCCCGGCAACGGCTCGGAACCGACCCCGTCCGGCACCCGGACCCGGCGTGGCGCGGCCACCGCCTGCCGCAGCGGCTGCCGCGACCACTGCCGGAAGTACGGCGTGAACACCGCGTAGTGGTCCGAGCCGGCCGGGGTCACCGCGCCGGGCGGGACCGCCGCGGTCACCGCGTCGTGGACGTGCAGCCGCCGGCCGTCCGCCTCCAGGGCACGGCGCAGCCGCTCCTCCCGGCGCTGCGCATGCCCGCTCACGTCGGCCGCCAGGTGCACCGCACCGGCGTCCGCCTCGGCCGCCACCTTGCGCACCTCCTCGACGAGGTCACCCGAACGGACCACCAGCCGGCCGCCGCGCTCGCGCAACCCCGCGTCCAGCTCGCGCAGGCAGTCGGCGAGGAACGCCAGCCGGTTGGGCACGGCGAAGCCGGCCCGGTCCACCGCGCGGTCCCGCACGAACAGCGGCACCACCTCGCGCGAGCCGTCCACGGCGGCCCGCAGCGGCAGATGGTCGTGCAGGCGCAGGTCGGCGGTGAACAGGACGGCCGAGACGTTCACGGGGCGGCTCCGGGGCGGTACGGCGGCAGGCTGCGAAGGCCCCACGCTCCCACTTCCCCGGGCCCCGGCGGCGCACCGGCCGCCGGCGTCCTTCCGGTGTTTCCGGCATGTCCGCGTCGATCCGGGGCAGCCGCACGAAGAGGCGGAACGATTCGGGAGGTGCAGGGTCGCCATGGACGCGAGGGTGCTGGAGCGATTTCCCGCCGGGGCTCCCCGGGGCTCGTGGCCGGCGGAGGAGTACGCGGCGAAGTGCCGGGCCGAGGGCGGGCGGGCGACCGTGGTGATGGACCTCGGCACGGACGCCTTCCTGGTCGTGGTGCCCGGCCCGGACGACGAGCGGCCGCCCTCGGCGGCGGGCGAGTCAGCCGGGAAGTGACTGCTCGGCCCAGATGGTCTTGCCCCGCTCTCCGTACCGCGTCCCCCAGTTCTGCGTGAGCTGGGTGATGAGATAGAGACCGCGACCGCCCTCGTCCGTGTCCTGGGCGCGCCGCACATGGGGCGAGGTGCTGCTGCCGTCCGACACCTCACAGATCAGGCTCCGGTCTCGGATCAGGCGCAGCGTGATCGGCGCACCGCCGTACCGCAGCGCGTTCGTCACCAGCTCGCTGACGATCAGCTCGGTGGTGAACGACTCCTCCGTCAGCCCCCACCGCGCCAGCTGGCACGCCGTCAGCTCCCGCGCCCGGCCGACCATCCTCTCCTGTGCCTCGATCTCCCAGGTGACATGGGAGTCCGGAGCCAGACCGCTCATCCGGGCCACCAGGACGGCCACGTCGTCCTGGTGGCCCGGCGGCAGCAGTTCACGGACCAGCGTGTCGCACACCTCCTGCGGTGCGGCCGACGCGGGCGTACGGGAGAGGGTGGTACGCATCCGGCGCAGCCCGGTGTCGAAGTCCTGGGTACGGGACTCCAGCAGCCCGTCGGTGTAGAGGACCAGGAGGTCCCCGTCGTCCAGGGCGATCTCGCGCTCCTCGAACACGACACCGCCGAGCCCCAGGGGCGGGCCACCGGGCAGGTCCACGAAGTCGACGGCGCCGTCCACCGAGACGAGCGCGGGCGGCGGATGACCGGCACGCGCCAGCTGGCACAGCCGCGACACCGGGTCGTACACCGCGTACAGGCAGGTCGCCCCCGTCACCAGGGACACCTCGTCGCCGCGCTCGTCGAGGAACCGGTTCATCTGTTCGTCCAGGTGGGCGAGGAGCTCCACCGGGGACAGGTCGAGATCCGCGAGGGTGCGTACGGCACCGCGCAGCCGGCCCATGGTCACCGCCGACTGCAGGCCGTGCCCGACCACATCGCCCACCACGAGCGCCACCCGTGCTCCGGACAGCGGGATCACGTCGAACCAGTCCCCGCCGAGGCCGGTGTGCTCGCTGGCCGGCAGATAGCGTGTCGCCGTCCGTACCGCCGACGGCGACGGCAGCCGCTGGGGGAGCAGGCTGCGCCGTAGGGTACGGGCCGTCGTCCGCTCCCGGTGGTAGCGGCTCGCGTTGTCGACGCACACCGCGGTGCGGGTCACGATCTGCTCGGCGAGCAGGACGTCCTCGGGTTCGAACCGACGGGGGCTGCGGGAGCGCATGAAGACGGCGGTGCCGAGGGCGACACCCCGGGCGAGCATGGGGACGAGCAGCCAGGAGTGGACTCCCGGGCCGGCGCCCGGTGGCAGTCGGGGGCCCGCGGTGCCGGGGCCGGGGCGCAGCTGCTCGTCCGCCAGGAGGACGGACTCGCCCTTCGCCAGGGCGCCGAGGAACGGCGAGCCGGGCGCCGTCGCCGCCGTGTCGAACTCGCCCACCCGCACCGCCGGGGCCCCGTCGGTGTCCGTGTCCTCGACGGCTCCCCCGTGGGCGGCCCGGCGGAGCACCAGGTGGTGCGGCCGTGCGTCGTCGGCGGGCTCCCGGTCGGAGAAGACGGAGTCCAGCAGGTCGACATGGCAGGCGTCGGCGAACCACGGCACCGAGACCTCGGCCAGCTCCCGGGCCGTCTGCCAGAGATCCAGGGTGGTCCCGATCCGGGTGCCGGCCTCGTTGGCCAGGACCAGCCGCTCACGCGAGCGGACCCGCTGGGTCACATCGGAGATCACATGGGCCAGCGCGATCACCGTCCCGGACGGGTTCCTGAGCGGCAGGATGGACTCCGACCACACGTAGTCGTTGGGCGAACCGGGTACGGGATGGCCGACCACCTCGGTGTCGAGCAGCGCCTCGCCGGTCTCCAGCACCCGCCGCTGCCGCTCCTCCAGGGCGTCGAAGTCCAGCAGACCGGGCGGGGCCATCTCACGCATCGTGTGCCCGGTGTACGCGGTCGCCCGGAACACCCCGGCGCGCCGCTGCGCGAGGTTCTGGGCGACGAACCGCAGCCGGGTGTCGAAGAGGTCGATGTGGAAGGGGATGTCGGTGAACAGCCCCTGCAGCAGGGCACGACCGAATTCGTACGTACGGTACGACTCGGCGCCCGCCCCCTGTACGAGCCACCGGTGCTCGCCGTCCGCGGAGGTGAGGGGGCGCGCCCAGACCTGGACGGCGACCGGTTCCCCGCCACTTTGCCGCAGCACCAGCGGTCCCTGGCGGACACCCTCCGCCCAGCGCCGGACGACGTGCGCGGCGTCGGCCGGGTCGTGGAGCAGCTCGTCCGCGGGCCGGCCGAGCACCTCCCGCGCCGGCCGGCCGAGCAGTTCCTCGGCGCCCTGGCCCCAGGCCACGACCCGGCCCTGCGCGTCGAGCAGGACCTCCGCCTCGCCCCCGGGCTCCGGGAGCTCGCCGCGGTCGTCGAAGGTGATGTCGCGCATCCTCACCTCGGGCACATCCGTGCCGGACTCGGGATGTGGTGATTTGTGGTGATTGCGCAATAGATGATACCTGCGCATGCGATGCCCGCCCCCGGCACGCCCGAACGCCGGCCGGCCGCACAGCGCCGTCCGGGGGTCGTCGGCCCGTCGTCCGGATCCTTGACCCCCGCTTCGGGCTCCGCGATGCTGTGTTGCGAAACACGAGATGCGTGCCGCATTGGGCAACATCTCGCCGCCTCTGTCAGTCGAGGAGTGGCCATGTCTCAGCAGGTCCGTGCCGTCGTCGCGCGGAGCAAGGGCGCCCCTGTCAGCCTGGAGACCATCGTGGTGCCCGACCCCGGTCCGGGCGAGGCGGTGGTCAGGATCGAGGCCTGCGGGGTCTGCCACACCGATCTCCACTACCGCGAGGGCGGGATCAGCGACGACTTCCCGTTCCTGCTGGGGCACGAGGCGGCGGGGGTCGTCGAGGCGGTCGGCGACGGGGTCACCGACGTGGCACCCGGCGACTTCGTGATCCTCAACTGGCGTGCCGTGTGCGGCCAGTGCCGGGCCTGTCTGCGCGGCCGGCCGTGGTACTGCTTCGCCACCCACAACGCCGAGCAGCGGATGACCCTCACCGACGGGACGGAACTCTCGCCCGCCCTCGGGATCGGCGCCTTCGCCGAGAAGACGCTGGTGGCGGCCGGACAGTGCACCAAGGTCGACCGGCGTGCGTCGGCCGCGGCCGCCGGACTGCTGGGCTGCGGCGTGATGGCGGGCATCGGCGCCGCCCTCAACACCGGCAGCGTCGGCCGCGGCGACAGTGTCGCCGTGATCGGCTGCGGAGGCGTCGGCGCCGCCGCGGTCCTCGGCTCGAACCTGGCCGGCGCGGCGCGCGTCATCGCCGTGGACATCGACGACCGCAAGCTGGACACCGCACGCAGGCTCGGCGCCACCCACACGGTCAACTCCAAGGAGAACGACGCCGTCGAAGCGGTGCGCGAACTGACCGGCGGCTTCGGCGCCGACGTCGTCATCGAGGCGGTGGGCCGCCCGGAGACGTACCGGCAGGCCTTCTACGCCCGTGACCTCGCCGGCACCGTCGTCCTGGTCGGTGTACCCACCCCGGAGATGAAGCTGGAGCTGCCGCTGCTGGACGTCTTCGGCCGCGGCGGGGCGCTCAAGTCGTCCTGGTACGGGGACTGTCTGCCCTCCCGCGACTTCCCCATGCTCATCGACCTGTACCTGCAGGGCCGCCTCGACCTGGACGCCTTCGTCACCGAGACCATCGCCCTGGACGAGGTGGAGAAGGCCTTCGAGCGGATGCACCACGGTGACGTCCTGCGCTCGGTGGTGCTCCTGTGACGGACGACCGCGGTCTCTGACCGCACTGCCGACGAAGCGGCCCTGCCCCGGTGACGGCACCGGGGCAGGGCCGTGGCCGCACTTCACGCGGGGCCTGTTCGCCCTGCTCACGCATGCTTTCGAGGGTGCTTCGGCGTGCCCGGCCGGCCGCCCTCGCGGCCCGGGTAAACCGGCGCGTGAACTCCTTGACAACGCTTCGCGGCGGCCCGCAGACTTGCGTTGCGCTCATCGCAATCCGTTTCGCTATACGCACCGAGGTGTCATGATGATTCCCGCGTGCCGTCTCGCGGATCTGCCGCGAGGCGAGGCCCACCGGCTCGACATCGAACCGCCCGTCTCGGTGTTCCACACCGATGACGGCGAGCTCTTCGCCATCGACGACACCTGCACCCACCAGGACGCCTCGCTCGCCGACGGCTGGCTGGAGGGCTGCGAGGTGGAATGCCCCCTGCACGCCTCCAAGTTCGACCTGCGCACCGGCGCCGTGGACGCACCCCCGGCCAAGCGCCCGGTCCGCACCCACGAGGTCGTCGTGGAGGACGGCACCATCTACGTCCGGCTCTCCGCCGAGACCCCCAACCTGCCGCCGTGCGTCAGCGCCCGCCTGGCCGGGGGCGCGGCGTGAGGACCGTGGCCGTGGTGGGCGCCTCGCTGGCCGGGCTGTCGGCGGCGCGTTCGCTGCGGCGGCGCGGGTACGACGGCCGGCTGGTCGTCGTCGGCGACGAGCCCCACCGCCCGTACGACAGACCGCCGTTGTCCAAGGAGTTCCTGGCCGGCACCCTCGGCGAGGCCGACCTGGCGCTGGAGCGCGACGACGAGGAACTCCACGCCGAGTGGCTGCTCGGGACCCGCGCCACCGGGCTCGACCGCACCGTGCGGGCCGTCCGGCTGGCCGACGGCCGCGAGGTCCGCGCCGACGGCGTGGTCATCGCGACCGGCGCCGCCGCCCGTACCCTGCCCGGTGCCGAGGGCCTCGCCGGGGTCCACACGCTGCGCACCCTCGACGACGCCCGCGCGCTGCGGGAAGACCTCGCAAGGGGCGGCCGCCTCGTGGTGATCGGCGGCGGGTTCGTCGGCGCCGAGGTCGCCTCCACGGCGTACGCCCTCGGTCTCGACGTCACCGTGATCGAGGCGGCCCCGACCCCGCTGGCCGGACCGCTGGGCGAGGCCATGGGCGCCGTCGTCTCCGCGCTCCACGCCGACCACGGGGTACGGCTGCTGTGCGGGGTGGGCGTCAAGGGGCTGAGCGGCGAGCGCCAGGTGGAGGCCGTGCTGCTGGAGGACGGCCGCAGCGTGCCCGCCGACACCGTCGTCGTCGGCGTGGGGGCGCGCCCCTGCGTCGAGTGGCTGGAGGGCTCCGGCGTCGTACTCGACAACGGCGTGAAGTGCGGCGCCGACGGGCGCACCAGCGTGGCCGGGGTGGTGGCGGTCGGCGACTGCGCCAACTGGTACGACCCGCACACCGGCGGCCACCGCAGGGTCGAGCACTGGACCGGCGCGCTGGAACGGCCGGACACCGCCGTCGCCACGCTGCTCGCGCACGGCGCGCGGGAACCGGGAGCGCCCCGGCCGCCGTACTTCTGGTCCGACCAGTACGGCGTGAAGATCCAGTTCGTCGGTCATGCCGCCGGGGCCGACAGCGTGACGGTCGAGGAGGGCTCGACCGACGACCGCAGCTTTCTCGCCGTGTACCGGCGGGAGGGCCGGCAGGTCGCCGTGCTCGGGATGAACCAGCCGCGGCTGTTCACCCGCGCCCGCAAGCAGTTCGGCACCGCCGCGTCCTGACCCGGCGTCCGCACCACCCCACCGATCCACGACGTTCTCCGAGGAGTGCACCGTGACCTCGACCAGCCTGCCGGACAGCCTGATCGCCACTCTCCCCGGCTCCGCCTACACCGATCCCGGGATCTTCGCCCAGGAACAGGAGCGCATCTTCGAGACGATGTGGTTCTGCGTGGCCCGCGCCGCGGACCTGCCCAAGCCCGGTGCGTTCCGCACCGTCGACGTGGGGCGCGAGAGCATCCTCGTCACCCGGGCCCGGGACCGGTCGATCCGCGCCTACTTCAACGTCTGCCGGCACCGCGGCGCCAAGCTGTGCACCGAGGAGACCGGTGAGGTCGCACGCGCCTTCCAGTGCCCGTACCACGCCTGGACCTACGGCCTCGACGGCAAGCTGGTAGCCGCGCCCAACCTCACCAAGATGCCCGACGTCGGCCGCACCGAGTACGGCCTGGTGAACGTGGCCGTCCGGGAATGGCTCGGCTATGTGTGGGTGTGCCTCGCGGAGAACCCGCCGTCCTTCGAGGAGGACGTGATCGGGGCGGCGGTCGAGCGGCTGGGCGACGTCGAGTCGATCGAACGCTACGGCGTCGAGGACCTCTCCGTCGGCCGGCGGATCGTCTACGACGTCAAGGCGAACTGGAAGCTCATCATCGAGAACTTCATGGAGTGCTACCACTGCGCCACCATCCACCCCGAACTCACCGAGGTGCTGCCCGAGTTCGCCGACGGCTACGCGGCGCAGTACTACGTGGGCCACGGCGCCGAGTTCGGCGCGGACGTCGAGGGATTCACCGTGGACGGCTCCGAGGGGCTCGACCGCATTCCCGGGGTCTCGGCGGACCAGGACCGGCGGTACTACGCGATCACCGTCAAGCCGCAGGTGTTCATCAACCTGGTGCCGGACCATGTGATATTCCACCGGATGTACCCGGTGGCCGTCGACCGCACGATCGTCGAGTGCGACTGGCTCTACCTCCCGCACGTCGTGGAGAGCGGCAAGGACGTCAGCCGGTCCGTCGAGCTCTTCGACCGGGTCAACCGCCAGGACTTCGAGGCCTGCGAGCGCACGCAGCCCGGCATGAGCTCCCGGCTGTACGCCAAGGGCGGGGTGCTGGTGCCCAGCGAACACCACATCGGCGCCTTCCACGACTGGGTCAACGAGCGGCTCGGTACCGGGCGGCAGCCGGAGTGACGGCCGTGGCCCGCGCCGGCCGGGGGTGCGCGCGGGCCCTACGGCGGTTCTCGTCCAGCGGGCGCTCAGCCCAGGTACCCCATGCGGTGGCTGATCTCCTCCGCGCCCTTGACCAGTACCGGGGCCAGCTCGTGCATGCGCTCCTCGGTGAACCGGTAGGAGGGCCCGGAGGCGCTGATCGAGGCGATGACCACCCCGTCCCGGTCCCGGATCGGCGCGGCCATGGCGTGCAGCCCGATCTCCAGCTCCTCCAGCGTCCAGGCGTAACCGCGCTCCCGGGCGTCGGCGAGGTTCTTCTCCAGCTTCGCCTTCGAGGAGATGGTGTGCGGGGTCAGCTTCTTCAGGCCGCCCTCCGCGATCAGCGCGGCGCGCTCCTGGGCGGGCACATGCGCCAGCATGATCTTGCCGCTGGAGGTGGCGTGCAGCGGGGTCAGCTGGCCGACCCAGTTGTGCGCGGTGACGGCGGCCGTGCCGCGCACCTGGTAGAGGTTGATCGCGTAGTGCTCCTGAAGCACCGCGATGTTGACCGTCTCGCCGATCTCGTCGGCCAGCCGCTCGCACACCGCCCGGCCCTGCTGGGTGACGTCGATGCGTCCCGTCACGGCCCCGGCCAGGCGTACGATGCCGAAGCCGAGCGAGTACTTGCCCCGCTCGCCCGACTGCTCCACGAGACCGCGCGCCTCCAGGGCGCCGAGCAGCCGGAACGCGGTCGACTTGTGAACATCGATCTCGGCGGCCACCTCGCTCACCCCCGCCTCGCCGCGCTGGGCCAGGATCTCCAGGACGCTGATGGCGCGGTCGACGGACTGCACGCCGCCAGAAGATGAGCCGTTCGTTTCGGTATCCGGACTGAAGTTGCTCATAGCGAAACTATACGCGCAGTAAACAACACACTCCAAGTAACGCGATGTGAACAAAGATCTTACAAGTTGCGTGGTTCGCAACCTGGTGCGTATAGCGATACCCGTACTAGCATTCCGCGCAATCGACGGCGCGAGCGAGACGAGGCACCATGGCTCCCTTGCAGTACGACTTCGTCATCGTCGGCGGCGGCTCGGCCGGCAGCGCACTGGCGAACCGGCTCTCGGCCGACCCCGGCAACCGGGTGCTCGTCCTGGAGGCAGGCCGCCCCGACTACCCCTGGGACGTCTTCATCCACATGCCGGCGGCGCTGACCTATCCCATCGGCAGCCGCTTCTACGACTGGAAGTACGAGTCCGAGCCCGAGCCCCACATGGGCGGCCGCCGCATCTACCACGCCCGCGGCAAGGTGCTCGGCGGCTCCAGCAGCATCAACGGCATGATCTTCCAGCGCGGCAACCCCCTCGACTACGAGCGCTGGGCCGCCGATCCCGGCATGGGCACCTGGGACTACGCGCACTGCCTGCCGTACTTCCGCCGGATGGAGAACTGCCTGGCCGCCGACCCGGACGACGAGTTCCGCGGCCACGACGGCCCCCTCGTGCTGGAGCGCGGCCCGGCCACCAACCCGCTCTTCTCCGCCTTCCTGAAGGCCACCGAGGAGGCGGGCTACGCGCCCACCGACGACGTCAACGGCTACCGGCAGGAGGGCTTCGCCAAGTTCGACCGCAACGTCCACCGCGGCCGGCGCCTGTCCGCGTCCAAGGCGTACCTCAAGCCCGCCAGGAAGCGGCCCAACCTCACCGTGAAGACCCGCGCCCTGGTCACCCGCGTCCTCTTCGAGGGCAAGAAGGCCGTAGGCGTCGAGTACCGGCGCGGCAAGGGCGCCCTCCAGGAGGTCCGCGCCAAGGAGGTCATCCTCTGCGGCGGCGCGATCAACTCCCCGCAGCTGCTCCAGCTCTCCGGCGTCGGCAACGCGGAGGAACTCACCGCCCTCGGCATCGACGTCGTCCACGACCTGCCGGGCGTCGGCGAGAACCTCCAGGACCACCTGGAGGTGTACATCCAGTACGCCTGCAAGCAGCCCGTCTCCGTACAGCCGTACCTGGCGAAGTGGCGGGCCCCCTTCATCGGCCTGCAGTGGCTCTTCCGGAAGGGCCCGGCGGCGACGAACCACTTCGAGGCCGGCGGCTTCGCCCGCAGCAACGACGACGTGGACTACCCCAACCTGATGTTCCACTTCCTGCCCATCGCGGTCCGCTACGACGGCTCGGTGCCCGCCGGCGGCCACGGCTACCAGGTCCACGTCGGCCCCATGTACTCCGACGCCCTGGGCTCGGTGAAGATCAAGAGCAAGGACCCCCGCGAACACCCGGCCCTGCGCTTCAACTACCTCTCCACCGAGCAGGACCGCCGCGAGTGGGTCGAGGCGATCAGAGTCGCCCGCAACCTGCTCAACCAGCCGGCGCTCGCCCCCTACAACGACGGGGAGATCTCACCCGGCCCGTCCGTGGCGACGGACGAGGAGATCCTCGCCTGGGTGGCCAAGGACGGCGAGACCGCCCTCCACCCGTCCTGCACCTGCAGGATGGGCACGGACGAGATGTCCGTCGTCGACCCGACGAGCATGCGGGTGCACGGCGTGGAGGGCCTGCGGGTGGTGGACGCCTCGGTGATGCCGTACGTCACCAACGGCAACATCTACGCCCCGGTGATGATGATCGCCGAGAAGGCGGCCGACCTCATCCTCGGGAAAGAGCCGCTGCCGCCGTCGGAGGCCGTGTACTACCGGCACCGCGACGCCCAGAAGCAGGCCGGGTAGACCATGGCCGCAGAGGCGCTGCGGGCGCTGCTCGCCCGCGTCCGCTACGAGGTGCTGCCGGCGCGGGCGACCGAGGAGAAGGTCCTCGCCCACGTGCCCCGCGACGTCGTGGTCACGGTCACGGCGTCGCCGGTCAAGGGCCTGGAACCGACCCTCGCCCTCACCGAGCGGCTCACGGCGCACGGCTACCGCGTCGTCCCGCACGTGCCCGCACGCCTGCTCCGCGACGACACCCACCTGAAGGACGTCACGGAGCGGCTGCGCGCCACGGGCGTCGACGACCTCTTCGTCCCGGCGGGCGACGCCGATCCGCCCGCCGGGACGTACGAGGGAGCGCTGCCGGTGCTGCGCCGGCTGACCGAACTGGGCAGACCCTTCGCGGAGACAGGGATCACCGGCTATCCGGAGAGTCATCCCCTCATCCACGACGACCTCACCATCCAGGCGATGTGGGACAAGCGGGCGCACGCCACCTACATCGTCAGCAACCTCTGCTTCGACGCACGCGTGCTCGGCGACTGGCTCTCCCGTATCCGGCGCCGTGACGTCACCCTGCCCGTGTACCTAGGTGTCGCCGGGCCCGTCCAGCGGGCCAAGCTGCTGTCCATGGCGACGAAGATCGGAGTGGGGGAGTCGACCCGCTTCCTCACCAAGCACGCCTCCTGGTTCCTGCGCTTCGCCACACCCGGCGGATACGACCCGGAGCGGCTGCTGGCCCGCGGCGAGGAGGCGTTCACCGCGCCTTCGGCGGGCGTGGCGGGCCTTCATCTGTTCACCTTCAACCAGGTTGCCGAGACGGAGCGGTGGCGCCGTGCGCTGCTGGACCGGCTGGGCGGCTGACCCGCCCGAGGGGCGCCGCTTTCGCGGCCGAATCGGGATACGCGGAGCCCTTGACGGCTGTCAGTACATTCGGTCAGGGTGTTCCACCAAAAGCAATCCAATGCACAATGCGCAACGAATTCGGGCTCGAAGGGCGCGGCCGTGGCAGATCTGTATGTGGATGGTAAATGGCGCGCCGCGGTGGCCGGCGGCCAGCGCGAGATCCGCTGTCCCGCGGACGGCACGCTCGTCGCGACGGTCTCGGAGGCGACCCGCCCCGACACCGAGGCGGCGATCGGCGCGGCCCGGCGCGCGTTCGATGAGGGCCCCTGGCCGCACACCCCCGAGCGGGAGCGCGGCGCGCTGCTGCTGCGCACCGCCGACATCATCGAGCGCGACACCAAGGAGTTCGCCCGCGCGGAGTCCCTGGACACCGGCAAGCGCCTGGTGGAGAGCGAGTACGACATCGCCGACGTCGTCTCCTGCCTCCGCTTCTACGGCGGCATCGCCGGCACCGACGCCGGCCGGGTGATCGACACTGGACGTGAGGACGCCGTCAGCCGTGTCGTGTACGAGCCGGTCGGGGTGTGCGGTCTGATCACCCCCTGGAACTACCCGCTGCTGCAGGCCAGTTGGAAGGTCGCGCCCGCCCTCGTCGCGGGCAACACGTTCGTCCTGAAGCCCAGCGAGCTCACTCCCTCGACCTCGATCCTGCTGCTGAAGGCGCTGGAGGAGGCCGGACTCCCGGCCGGTGTCGGCAACCTCGTCCTCGGCGCCGGACCCGAGGCCGGCGCCGCGCTCTCCGAGGACCCCGCCGTCGACATGGTGTCCTTCACCGGCGGTCTGGAGACCGGCAAGCGGATCATGGCCACCGCCGCGGCGACCGTGAAGAAGGTCGCGCTGGAGCTGGGCGGCAAGAACCCCAACGTGGTCTTCGCCGACGCCGACTTCGACACCGCCGTCGACTTCGCGCTCACCGCCGTCTTCCTGCACTCCGGGCAGGTCTGCTCGGCCGGCGCCCGGCTGATCGTCGAGGACTCGATCCACGACGCCTTCGTCGACGAGGTCGTCCGCCGCGCCCGGCTCATCCGCCTCGGCGGCCCGTTCGACCCCGAGGCCGACACCGGGGCGCTGGTCTCCGCGCAGCACCGCGAGAAGGTCGAGGCGTACGTCGCGGCGGGGATCGCCGAGGGCGCCGTACTGCGCTGCGGCGGCACCCGCCCCGACGACCCCGCGCTGGCGAACGGCTTCTACTACCCGCCCACCGTCCTCGACGAGTGCCGGCAGGACATGCGCGTGGTGCACGAGGAGTCCTTCGGACCCGTACTCACCGTCGAGCGCTTCCAGGACGAGGACGACGCCGTCCGCATCGCCAACGACACGGAGTACGGCCTCGCCGGGGCCGTCTGGACGCAGGACGCGGGCAAGGCCCAGCGGGTCGCCCGCAGGCTGCGCCACGGCACCGTGTGGATCAACGACTACCACCCCTATGTGCCGCAGGCGGAATGGGGTGGCTTCGGGCACTCGGGCGTGGGCCGCGAGCTGGGACCGACCGGCCTGGACGAGTACCGAGAGCCCAAGCACGTCTGGCAGAACATCCAACCCCGGCCGCAGCACTGGTTCCGCGGCTGACGCCGAAGAGAGGTCCCCACCATGACCCCAGCCCAGACCGAGGTGTCGCGGCCGCGCGACACGTCCGAGGACCCCCGGGACGGCACCCCGGTCATCTCCGTGCGCCGGCTGTGGAAGGTGTTCGGGCCGAAGGCCGACGAGGTGCCGGGCTCCGAGGAGCTGTGCGGGCTCACCCGCCGCGAGCTGATGGACCGCACCGGCTGCACCGCCGCTGTCCGGGACGTCAACTTCGAGGTGTCGCCCGGCGAGGTCTTCGTCGTCATGGGCCTGTCCGGGTCCGGCAAGTCCACCCTGGTGCGATGTCTGACCCGGCTGATCGAACCCACCGCCGGCGAGATCGTCTTCGAGGGCGAGGACATCCGGGACGCCGACGCCCGGAGGCTGCGGGAACTGCGGCGCAGCAAGTTCTCGATGGTCTTCCAGCACTTCGGCCTGCTGCCGCACCGCAAGGTCGTCGACAACGTGGCGTTCGGCCTGGAGATCCGGGGCATGGGCAAGGCCGAGCGCATGAAGCGCGCGATGGAGACCGTCGAACTGGTCGGCCTCGCCGGCTACGAGAACTCCTACCCCGACCAGCTCTCCGGCGGTATGCAGCAGCGCGTCGGCCTCGCCCGCGCCCTCGCCGGCGACCCCGACGTCCTCTTCTTCGACGAACCGTTCTCCGCGCTGGACCCGCTGATCCGCCGCGACATGCAGAGCGAGGTCATCCGCCTGCACCACGAGGTCGGCAAGACCATGGTGTTCATCACCCACGACCTCTCCGAGGCCCTCAAGCTCGGCGACCGCATCCTCATCATGCGGGACGGCAAGATGGTCCAGTGCGGCACCGGCGACGAGCTGGTGGGCGCCCCGGCGGACGACTACGTACGGGACTTCGTCAAGGACGTGCCGCGCGGCGACGTCCTCACCCTGCGCTGGATCATGCGGCCCGCCGAGGCCGACGACGCCCTGGACGGACCGGAGCTGGGCCCGGACGTCGTCGTACGCGAGGCGACCCGGGCGGTGCTCGCCGCCGAGAAGCCGGTCAAGGTCGTCGAGAACGGCAAGCTGCTGGGCATCGTCGGCGACGAGGAGATCCTCTCCGTGGTCGCCGGGCAGGAGGGCGGCGCGTGATGGCCGCCGTAGCCGACGCGACCGCGCCGGTCGCGACGATACGCAGGAAGGTCAGCCGCCCCATGGTGGTGGCGGCGATCCTGGTCCTCTGGCTGGTGCTCTTCGCCGCGCTCCGCGGCCGGCAGACCCTGACCCTGGCCGCCGCCGACCTCACCGGTCTGCACCGCTGGCTGAACGACGTCAACGACAGCATCGGCGCCAACCGCAACTCCAACCCGCTCTTCCTGTACTTCTTCAACGAGATCCGGCTGGTCATCGACAACCTGGTGACCTTCGTCCAGTCGCTGATCTCGCAGCCCAGCGACGGCCGCCCGGTCCCGCAGATCGGCTGGCTCGGCGTCGTCGGAATCACCGGCTACGTCTCGTGGGCCGTGGGCAACTGGCGGGTCGCCCTGTTGGCCGTCGCCGGCTTCACCTTCTTCGGGCTCCAGGGCCTGTGGCAGGAGAGCATGGACACCCTGGCGCTGACCCTGTCGGCGGTCCTGGTGGCCCTGCTGATCGGCATCCCGCTCGGTGTGTGGGCGGGGCTCTCCGACCGGTTCAACCGGATCATGACGCCCTTCCTGGACTTCATGCAGACGATGCCGACCTTCGTCTACCTCGCCCCGCTGACCCTGATCTTCCTCATCGGCGGAGCCTCCGCCGTGATCACCACGGTGATCTACGCGGCCCCGCCCGCCATCCGCATCACCGCGCACGCCATCCGGTCCGTCCCCGAGACCACCGTCGAGGCGGCCGACTCGCTCGGCGCCACCCGCATGCAGCAACTGGTGAAGGTGCTGCTGCCGATGTCGAAGCGCACGGTCGTCATGGGCGTCAACCAGACCATCATGGCCGCCCTGGCCATGGTCACCATCGCCGCCCTGATCGACGCGCCCGGCCTCGGCAAGACCGTCATGCAGGCCCTCACGTCCCTCGACGTCGGCACCGCCTTCAACGCCGGCCTCGCCATCGTCGTGATGGCGATCGTGCTCGACCGGGTCACCACGGCGGCCGCCGCGCGCACCGAGGCCCGCCGCACGGACGGGTGGTTCCTGAAGTGGCGCCGCCCGCTGCTCGGGGCGGGCGGGGTCGCCGCCGCCGTTCTGGTCTACCTCTCCCACACCTACGTCTGGGCGGCCGAGTTCCCCGGTGACGGCACCGTCGGCAGCCACCTCGCGAGCGGGGCCGACACCGCGACCACCTGGATGCAGGACCACCTCTTCGGCCTCACCAACGCCCTGCGGGACGCCCTCACCAACGGCCTGCTCAACCCCTTCCAGACCCTGCTCACCGACTCCCCGTGGTGGCTGGTCGGCGCCGTCCTGGTCGCGCTCGGCGCGATCCTCGGCGGCTGGCGGGCCGGGGTCACGGCGGCCGTGTGCGTCGGGCTGCTGGTCGGCACCGGACTCTGGTCGGACAGCATGACCACCCTCGCCTCGACCGCCGTGGCCACCGTCCTGACGATGCTGGCCGGCGTTGTCTTCGGCGTGTGGATGGGCCGCAGCACCCTGGTGGACGGGCTGCTCCGGCCCACCCTGGACGCCGCGCAGGTCATGCCGCCCTTCGTCTATCTGGTGCCGTTCCTGGCGCTCTTCGGCGCCACTCGCTTCACGGCGATCATCGCGGGCGTCGTCTACGCGGCACCCGTCGCGATCAAGATCATCGCGGACGGGGTGCGGAACGTGCCCGAGTCCACCGTGGAGGCGGCCACCTCGGCCGGGTGCAACACCTGGCAGATCATCACCAAGGTCCAGCTGCCGATGGCACGCAGCGCCCTGACCCTCGCGACCAACCAGGGCCTGATCTACGTGCTGTCGATGGTTGTGTTGGGCGGCCTGGTAGGGGCGGGCGCCCTCGGCTACGACGTCGTGGCCGGTTTCTCGCAGAGCGAGCTGTACGGCAAGGGGCTGGCGGCAGGGCTCGCCATCGTACTGCTCGGAGTCATGTTCGACCGGATCACTCAGGCTGCGGCACGACGCACCAGGGCATAAGGAGCTCGACACCATGGCACAACACTGGCGAGCCGGCGCGGCCGGCCTGGCCGTCCTCGGCCTCACCCTCACCGCCTGCGGCGGGGCGAAGGTCGGCGACAGCAGTTCCGCAGGCTCGACGTCCTCGGGCGGCAAGTGCGGCACCTTCAACCTGGCCGTCAACCCCTGGGTGGGCTACGAGGCGGACGCGGCGGTCGTCGCGTACGTCGCACAGCACGACCTCGGCTGTACGGTCAACAAGAAGGACCTCAAGGAGGAGATCGCCTGGCAGGGCTTCGGGACCGGCGAGGTGGACGCCGTCCTGGAGAACTGGGGCCACGACGATCTGAAGAAGAAGTACATCACCGGGCAGAAGACGGCCGTCGAGGCCGGCTCGACCGGCAACAAGGGCCTCATCGGCTGGTACGTGCCGCCGTGGCTGGCCAAGGCGCACCCGGACATCACCAACTGGGAGAGCCTCAACAAGTACGCCGCCAACTTCAAGACCTCCGAGTCCGGCGGCAAGGGCCAGCTGCTCGACGGCGACCCGTCGTACGTCACCAACGACGCCGCCCTGGTGAAGAACCTGAAGCTGAACTTCAAGGTGGTGTACGCGGGCAGCGAGACCGCGCTCATCCAGGCCTTCAGAACGGCCGAGAAGAACAAGCAGTGGCTGATCGGCTACTTCTACGAACCGCAGTGGTTCCTGTCCGAGGTGCCGCTGGTCAAGGTGAACCTGCCCAAGTACACGACCGGTTGCGACGCCGACGCGGCGAAGGTCGCCTGCGACTACCCCGTCTACGACCTCGACAAGATCGTCAGCGCGAGCTTCGCCAAGTCGGGCAGCCCGGCCTACGACCTGGTGAAGAACTTCAACTGGACCAACGACGACCAGAACACCGTGGCCAAGTACATCGCGGTGGACAAGCTGTCGGACGACGCGGCGGCCAAGAAGTGGGTCGACGCCAACCCCGACAAGGTCAAGGCCTGGCTGAAGTAGCGAAGGCCGCGGGAGGAATCGTTCCGGGACGCCCGGCGGGCGGTGCGCAGCTGTGCGCGCCGCCCGCCGGGCGTTGCCGTTTTCCGGCCATGGCCGGGGCCGTTCCGCGGGCCGTCCTGCGGGCCGTTCCGCTAGGTCACCACCCTCTTGACACCCCTCCTTCCCGGCGGGCACATTGAGTTGCGCAGCCTGAATCATGTTGCGCACAAAGCAACTGCACCGGTCTCAAGTTCGGAGGTTGGGCGATGGCGGGACCCCGAGTGGTCATCATCGGAGCGGGCGTCGTGGGGGCGGCCCTCGCGGACGAGATCTCCGCGCGCGGCTGGACCGAGGTGACCGTGGTCGACCAGGGCCCCCTCCCGGCGACGGGGGGCTCTTCTTCGCACGCCCCGGGCCTGGTCTTCCAGACGAACCCCTCGAAGACCATGACGGAGCTGGCCCGCTACACCGTCGAGAAGTTCTGCTCCCTCGACGTCGACGGCCGGCCCTGCTTCCTCCAGGTCGGCGGCCTCGAAGTGGCCACCACCCCGGAGCGCCTCGCGGAACTCCACCGCCGGCACGGCTGGATCACCGCCTGGGGCATCGAGGCGCGCCTGCTGACCCCCGACGAGTGCGTCGCACAGCACCCGCTGGTCAACCGCGACCGGGTCCTCGGCGGCCTCCTCGTCCCCACCGACGGCCTCGCCAAGGCCGTCCTCGCCGTCGAGGCCCAGATCCGCCGGGCCACCGAACGCGGCGTCCGCTTCCTCGCCCGCCACGAGGTCCTGGACGTCCGGCAGAGCGAGGGCCGGGTCACCTCCGTGCTGACCGACCAGGGCGAACTCCCCGCCGACATCGTCGTCTGCTGCGCCGGCATCTGGGGCCCGAAGATCGCCCGCATGGTCGGCATGAACCTGCCGCTCACCCCGCTCGGCCACCAGCTCGCCTGGACCGGCCCGGTCCCCGCCCTGGCCGGCCAGACCGAGGAGGCGGTCCGCCCGATCCTGCGCCACCAGGACGCCGACCTCTACTACCGCGACCGCTTCGACACCCTCGGCATCGGCTACTACGGCCACCGCCCCCTGCCCATCTCCGCCGACGACATCCTCTCCGTCGACGAGGCCGACCAGATGCCCTCCGTCCTGAAGTTCACCGAGGAGGACTTCGAGGACGCCTGGACCGAGACCCGCTCCCTTCTGCCCGCCACCCGCGAGGCCAAGGTCGAGGAGGGCATCAACGGCCTCTTCTCCTTCACCACCGACGGCTACCCGCTGCTCGGCGAGTCCCCGGACGTCAAGGGCTTCTGGGTCGCCGAGGCCGTCTGGGTCACCCACTCCGCGGGCGTCGGCCGCGCGGTCGCCGAATGGCTGGTCGACGGCCACTGCTCGTCCTTCGACCTCCACGAGTGCGACGTCAACCGCTTCGAGCCGCACCAGCTCGCCCCGGAGTACGTCCTCGCCCGCGACTGCCAGAACTTCGTCGAGGTCTACGACATCCTCCACCCCCTCCAGCCGTCCGGGAAGCCGCGCCCGATCCGCACCAGCCCCTTCCACGCCCGCCAGCAGGAGCACGGCGCGTTCTTCCTGGAGGCGAACGGCTGGGAGCGCCCGCAGTGGTACGAGGCGAACGCGGACCTGCTCGAAGACCGTTCGATCCCCACCCCCAACGACTGGGCCGCGCGCTACTGGTCACCGATCGTCGGCGCCGAGGCCCAGGTCACCCGCGAGACCGTCGCCATGTACGACATGACGGCCCTCAAGCGCCTGGAGGTGAGCGGCCGGGGTGCCGCCGACTTCCTGGAGAGCCTGGTCACCGGCAAGGTCGCCAAGTCCGTCGGCTCGGTGACGTACACCCTGCTTCTCGACCACGACGGCGGCATCCGCAGCGACATCACCGTGGCCCGCCTCGCCCGCGACCTCTTCCAGGTCGGCGCCAACGGCAACCTCGACCTCGACTGGTTCACCCGCCACCTGCCCGCCGACGGGACGGTCCAGGTCCGCGACATCACCCCCGGCACCTGCTGCATCGGCCTGTGGGGCCCGCTCGCCCGCGAGGTCCTCCAGCCCCTGACCGACGAGGACTTCTCCAACGACGGCCTCAAGTACTTCCGCGCCAAGCGCGCCTACATCGGCTCGGTGCCGGTCACCGCGATGCGGCTGTCGTACGTCGGCGAACTCGGCTGGGAGCTGTACACCACCGCCGACCAGGGCCAGAAGCTCTGGGACACCCTCTGGCAGGCGGCCGAGCCGCTCGGCGGGATCATCGCCGGCCGCGGTGCCTTCAACAGCCTCCGCCTGGAGAAGGGCTACCGCTCCTTCGGCACCGACATGACCTACGAGCACGACCCCTACGAGGCCGGCGTCGGCTTCGCCGTCAAGCTCGACAAGGGCGACTTCGTCGGGAAGGCCGCGCTGGAGCGGCGCAAGGCGGACGTGCGGCGCCGGCTGAGCTGCCTCACCGTTGACGACCCGCGGGCCGTCGTCATGGGCAAGGAGCCGGTGTACGACGGTGACCGCGCCGTCGGCTACGTGACCAGCGCGGCCTACGGCTACACGGTCGGCAAGGGGATCGCGTACGCGTGGCTGCCGGTGGAGTTGGCGGAGCCCGGGACGACTGTGCACATCGGTTACTTCGACCAGCGGGTGGAGGCTGTGGTGGCCGAGGAGCCGTTGTTCGACCCGGCGATGAGTCGTCTCCGTGGGTGACAGATCCGGGTGGCGTCGTTGTTCGGCTGCGGGTACGTCGTGGCTGGTCGCGCAGTTCCCCGCGCCCCTTTGGGGCGCATCTCTCGCCAAGGTCGTTGAAAGGATCGGGAAACTCAAATGAACGCGCTGAACACGCCCTTGGCCGAGCTCGACCCCGAGGTCCACGCCGCGCTCCGTGCCGAGCTGAACCGGCAGCAGTCCACCTTGGAGATGATCGCCTCCGAGAACTTCGCGCCCACCGCCGTGATGGAGGCGCAGGGATCGGTCGCGACGAACAAGTACGCCGAGGGCTACCCCGGCCGCCGCTACTACGGCGGCTGCGAACACGTCGACGTCACCGAGCGGCTGGCGATCGAGCGGGTCAAGTCCCTCTTCGGGGCCGGGTTCGCCAACGTGCAGCCGCACTCGGGCGCCCAGGCCAACACCGCCGTCTTCTTCGCCCTGCTCCAGCCCGGCGACACCGTCCTCGGCCTTGACCTCGCGCACGGCGGCCACCTCACCCACGGCATGCGCCTCAACTACAGCGGCAAGATGCTCAATGTCGTGCCGTACCACGTCTCCGCGACCGACAACCTCGTGGACCTGGACGAGGTGGAGCGCCTCGCCAAGGAACACCGCCCGAAGATGATCATCGCGGGCTGGTCGGCGTACCCGAGGCAGCTGGACTTCGCGGCCTTCCGCCGGATCGCCGACGAGGTCGGTGCCCTGCTCATGGTCGACATGGCGCACTTCGCGGGCCTGGTGGCGGCGGGGCTGCACCCGAGCCCCGTCCCGCACGCCCACGTGGTCACCACCACCACGCACAAGACGCTCGGCGGACCGCGCGGCGGGGTCATCCTCACCAACGACGCCGACCTCGCCAAGAAGATCAACTCGGCGGTCTTCCCCGGGATGCAGGGCGGCCCGCTGGAACATGTCATCGCGGCGAAGGCCGTCTCCTTCAAGGTCGCCGCGTCACCCGGGTTCGCCGAGCGCCAGGCCCGCACCCTGGCCGGCGCCCGCATCCTCGCCGAGCGCCTGACCCGGCCCGACGCGGCCGCGGCCGGAGTGAAGGTGCTGACCGGCGGCACGGACGTCCACCTCGTCCTGGTCGACCTGCGGGAGTCCCCGCTGGACGGCCGACAGGCGGAGGACCTCCTCCACTCGATCGGCATCACCGTCAACCGCAATGCCGTCCCCTTCGACCCGCGCCCGCCCATGGTCACCTCCGGCCTGCGCATCGGCACCCCCGCGCTGGCCACCCGGGGCTTCACCGAGGAGGACTTCAACGAGGTCGCCGAGGTGATCGCGCTCGCCCTCCAGCCCGAGCCGGACATCGCCGCGCTGCGCGCCCGCACGGAGACACTCGCGGCCAAGCACCCGCTCTACCCGCACCTCTCGCACGACGGAGACGCCCGATGAGCCCCCGCACCCGCCCCCTACGCCCTGCGGGCGTGGGGGGACCCCCAGGCGCCGACCTCCCCGACCACCCGGAGTTCCTCTGGCGCACGCCCGAGCCCAGGCGTTCGTACGACGTCGTCATCGTCGGCGGCGGCGGACACGGCCTCGCCACCGCCCACTACCTGGCCAGGAACCACGGCATCACCAATGTGGCCGTCCTGGAGAAGGGCTGGCTCGCGGGCGGCAACATGGCCCGCAACACCACGATCATCCGCTCCAACTACCTGTGGGACGAGAGCGCGGGCATCTACGAACATGCGCTGAAACTCTGGGAGGGCCTGGAGGAGGAACTCGACTACCCGATCCTCTTCTCCCAGCGCGGCGTCCTGAACCTCGCCCACAGCCTCCAGGACGTCCGCGACAGCGTCCGCCGGGTCGAGGCCAACCGTCTCAACGGAGTCGACGCCGAGTGGCTCGACGCGGACGGGGTCAAAGAGGTCTGCCCGATCGTCAACACCTCACCCGACGTGCGCTACCCGGTCCTCGGCGGCACCTACCAGCCCCGCGCGGGCATCGCCAAGCACGACTACGTGGCCTGGGGCTTCGCCCGCTCCGCGGACGCGGCCGGCATCGACATCATCCAGAACTGCGAGGTCACCGGGCTGGACGTGGTGGGCGGCCGGGTCGTCGGCGTCCGGACGACCCTGGGCCCGATCGCGGCGGGCAAGGTGGCCCTGTGCTCGGCCGGCCACACCTCGGTCCTGGCCGCCATGGCGGGCATCGAACTCCCCCTCCAGAGCCACCCGCTCCAGGCCCTCGTCTCCGAACTCCTGGAGCCCGTCCACCCGACCGTGGTCATGTCCAACGCGGTGCACGTCTACGTCAGCCAGGCGCACAAGGGCGAGCTGGTGATGGGCGCGGGCATCGACGCGTACAACTCCTACACCCAGCGCGGCGCGTTCCACATCATCGAGGAGCAGATGGCGGCGGCCCTCGAACTCTTCCCGGTCTTCGCGCGCGCCCACGTGCTGCGCACCTGGGGAGGCATCGTCGACGTCAGCCCCGACGCCTCACCGATCGTGGGCCTCACCCCGGTGGACAACCTGTACCTCAACTGCGGCTGGGGAACCGGCGGTTTCAAGGCCACCCCGGGGGTCGGCTGGGTCTACGCCCACACCATCGCCCACGACACCCCTCACCACCTCAACGCCCCCTTCTCGCTCGACCGTTTCACCACCGGCGCGCTCGTCGACGAGCACGGCGCGGCCGCGGTGGCCCACTAGGGAGCCCAACCATGCTGCTCATCCCCTGCCCGTGGTGCGGGCCCCGCGACGAGACCGAGTTCCACTACGGCGGCCAGGCCCACGTGCCGTACCCGGAGGACCCGGCCGCCCTCACCGACGAGGAGTGGGCGCGGTTTCTGTTCTTCCGGGACAATCCCAAGGGCCCGTTCGCGGAGCGCTGGAGCCACGCGGCGGGCTGCCGCAGATGGTTCAACGCGGTCCGGGACACGTCGACGAACGAGATCCTGACGGTGTACCGGGCAGGCGAGCCGCGTCCACTCAATTCAGCCCGTCCGACGGGGCCTTCGCGGCCGACGCCTCTCCTCTCAGCCCGTCCGGCGTTTGAGGACGAGGCCGTTCAGGCCGAAGGGGGGTCCGGGGGCGCAGCCCCCGACGGGGTCGAAGGGGCAGCGCCCCTTCAGGACGGGACGGGTAGGGGCGGCGGGGGCGACCTTGCTCTCCGCACCCCCACCGGCGGCCGCATCGACCGCACCACCCCCCTCACCTTCACCTTCGACGGCACCCAGTACCAGGGCTACCGAGGCGACACCCTCGCCTCCGCCCTCCTCGCCAACGGCATCGTCCAGGCCGCCACCAGCATCAAGCTCGGCCGCCCCCGGGGCATCTTCTCCGCCGGCGTCGAGGAACCCAACGCGGTCGTCCAGATCGAGGCCCCCTTCCCCGAGCCGATGCTCCCCGCCACCACCATCGAGCTCCACGACGGCCTGGTCGCGACCAGCCTCCCGGGCCAGGGCCGCCTCGCCACCACCCCCGACCCGGCCCGCTACGACGCCGTACACGCCCACTGCGACCTCCTGGTCGTCGGCGCGGGCCCGGCCGGCCTCGCGGCAGCGGCGGCTGCAGCCACCAGCGGCGCCCGCGTCATCCTCGCCGACGACCAGCCCGAACCCGGCGGCAGCCTGCTCGGCACCGGCGAGCACCTCGACTGGGTCGCGGCCACCCGCACCCGCCTCGAAGCCGCCCCCGATGTACGCGTCCTGCCCCGCACCACCGTCTTCGGCCACTACGACGACAACCACCTCCTCGCCGTGGAGCGCCGCACCGGCCACCTCGGCGCCGACGCCCCGCAGCACGTCTCCCGCGAACGCGTCTGGCGGATCCGCGCCCGCCACGTCGTCCTCGCCACCGGCGCCCACGAACGCTCCCTCGCGTTCGGCGACAACGACCGCCCCGGCGTGATGCTGGCGACCTCGGCCCGCACCTACCTGCACCGGTACGCCGTGCTCCCCGGCCGGCAGGCCGTCGTCTTCACCACCAACGACAGCGCCTACGCGGCCGCTCTCGACCTCGCGGCGGCCGGAGTCGGCATCGCCGCGATCGTCGACACCCGGACCGAACCGGGCCAGTGGGCCGAGCGGGCGCGGTCCGCCGGGATCGAGGTGCTGCCCGGGCACGCGGTCACCGGCACGGCGGGCCGCGAGCGTCTCACCGCTGTGACCGTCGCCCCGTACGAAGGCACCGGCACACAGCGGGAGTTCGCCGCCGACCTGCTCCTCGTCTCCGGCGGCTGGAACCCGGTCGCGCACCTGTTCAGCCAGGCGGGCGGCAAGCTCCGCCACGACGAGGTGCTCGGCACGTTCGTGCCCGACAGCTGCCGTCAGGCGGTGGCGGTCGCGGGCGCCGCGAACGGGGCGTTCGACCTCGCCACGGCCCTCGTCCAGGGCACGGCGGCCGGCACCCGCGCGGTGCAGGCGGAGAGCTACACCGCCCAGACCCCCGCCCTCCCCGCCGTGGCCCCACAGCCGTACACCCCCCCCATGCAGGTCTTCACCGTCCCCGGCGAGGCTCCCCGGTTCGTCGACCTCCAGCGCGACGTCACGGTGGACGACCTCGCGCGGGCGACCGGCGCGGGCCTGCGCTCGGTGGAGCACACCAAGCGCTACACCACGGCCGGTACCGCCAACGACCAGGGCAGGACCGGTGGCGTGCTGGCGAGCGGGGTCGTCGCCGAACTCCTCGGCGTGGACGTCTCGGCGCTCGGCCTGCCCACCTTCCGGCCGCCGTACACCCCCGTCTCCTTCGCCGCCCTCGCCGGCCGCGACCGGGGCACGCTGCTCGACCCGGTCCGTACCACCGCCCTGCACGGCTGGCACGTGGAACACGGCGCGCTCTTCGAGAACGTCGGACAGTGGCACCGGCCCTGGTACTACCCGCAGGACGGCGAGGACATGGAGAGCGCCGTGCTGCGCGAGTGCCGCGCCGCCCGGGAGGGCGTGGCCTTCATGGACGCCTCCACCCTCGGCAAGATCGACGTCCAGGGCCCGGACGCGGCGCTCTTCCTCGACCGGCTCTACACGAACATGATGAGCAACCTGAAGGTCGGCATGATCCGCTACGGCGTGATGTGCCGCCTGGACGGGATGGTGTTCGACGACGGCACGGTCATCCGGCTCGCCCCCGACCGGTTCCTGGTCACCACCACGACCGGCAACGCGGCGGCCGTCCTGGACTGGATGGAGGAGTGGCTGCAGACCGAGTGGCCGGACCTGCGGGTGCACTGCACCTCGGTCACCGAGCACTGGGCGACCGTCGCCCTGGTCGGTCCCGAGTCCCGCGCGGTCCTCGGCTCGCTCGCGCCCGGACTGGCCGTGTCCAACGAGGACTTCCCGTTCATGGCCTGGCGGGAGACCACCGTCGCCGGCATCGACGCCCGTGTCTGCCGGATCAGCTTCTCCGGCGAACTCGCCTACGAGATCAACGTGTCGCCGTGGCAGGCGGTCGCGCTGTGGGAGGCGCTGTACGAGGCGGGTTCGCCGTACGGCATCACCCCGTACGGCACCGAGACCATGCACGTGCTGCGCGCCGAGAAGGGCTACCCGATCGTCGGCCAGGACACCGACGGCACGGTCACCCCGCAGGACCTCGGCATGGGCTGGGCGGTGTCGAAGAAGAAGCCCGACTTCATCGGGAAGCGCTCCTACGCCCGTGCCGACGCCGTGCGCCCCGACCGCAAGCACCTGGTCGCCCTGCTCACCGACGACCCCGGCGCCTTCCTCCCGGAGGGCACCCACCTGGTCGCCGACGGCGAACTGCCCGCCCCGCCCGTGCCGATGCTCGGCCACGTCACCTCCAGCTACCGCAGCGCCGCGCTCGGCCGGAACTTCGCGCTCGCCCTGGTCAAGGGCGGCCGGGACCGCATCGGCGAACGCCTCCACGCCCCCGTCGGCGACCGGCTGCTGCCGGTGACCGTCGCCGGTCCCGTCCTCTACGACCCCGAGGGAGCCCGCCGCGATGGCTGACACCGCCCCGACCGCACGGCCGCGCAGCCCCCTGGCCGACGCCGCGCCCCGCCTGGCCGCCGTGACCCGCTCCTCCAAGGGCGCGCTCCGCCTGGCCGAACTCCCGTTCCTGGCCCAGGTGAACGTCCGCCTCGACGCCAAGAGCCCGGCGGCGGACGCCGTGGCACTGGCCCTCGGACTCCAACTGCCCCTGGAACCCGACACCGTGGTGCACGCGGGCGAGGTGACCGCGGTGTGGCTCGGCCCCGACGAATGGCTGGTGGTGGGCCGGCCCGGCACCGAACGGGACCTGGAGAGCCGGATCCGCACGGCCGCCGGGGACGAACCGGTCGCCGTCACCGACGTGTCCGCCCAGCGCACCACCCTCCTGGTCGGCGGCCCGCGCGCCCGCGACCTGCTCGCCCACGGCTGCGCCCTGGACCTGCACCCCCGTGCCTTCGGCCCCGGCCGCTGCGCCCAGACCACGCTGGCCCGTGCCCAGGTCGTCCTGGTCGCGCGGGACGAGACCAGGGCCGGCTTCTGGGTGCTGGTGCGCTCGTCGTTCGCCGGCTACCTGGTGGACTGGCTGCTGGACGCGGCCGTGGAACACGTGTGAGGCACCACGAACGGCGGGCTGTCAGCGGAAGACGACCGTGCAGCGGCCGTTGACCAGCACCCGGCTCTCGCTGTGCCACCGCACGGCGCGGGCGAGTACCTGGGCCTCCACGTCACGGCCCAGTGCGACCAGCTCGTCCGGGGCGTGCGAGTGGCTCACCCGGACGACGTCCTGCTCGATGATCGGGCCCTCGTCCAGATCGGGCGTCACATAGTGCGCCGTGGCGCCGACGAGCTTGACGCCGCGCCGGTGCGCCTGGACGTACGGCCGGGCCCCCTTGAAGCTCGGCAGGAAGGAGTGGTGGATGTTGATGGCCCGGCCGTCGAGCTGCTTGCACAGGTCGTCGGAGAGGATCTGCATGTACCGGGCGAGCACCACCAGGTCGACGTCCAGTTCGCCGACCAGACGCAGCAGCCGGGCCTCCGCCTCGGCCTTGGTGTCGGGTGTCACCGGGATGTGGTGGAAGGGGATGCCGTAGGTACGGGCCAGCGGCTCGAAGTCGCGGTGGTTGGAGACGATCGCCGGGATCTCGATGTTCAGCGCGCCCGTGGACCTGCGGAACAGCAGGTCGTTCAGGCAGTGGCCGAACTTCGACACCATGATGAGGGTGCGGGTCGGGGTCGACGCGTCGTTCAGCCGCCAGGTGATCCGGTGCTCTTCGGCGACCGGGACGAAACCGGTGCGCAGCTCCTCCAGCGAGACCGCGCCGTCCGGGACGTCGAAGTGCACCCGCATGAAGAAGCGGTCCTCCAGCCGGTCGTCGAACTGCTGACTCTCCAGGATGTTGCCGCCGTGGCCGACCAGAAAGCCGGTGACGGCGTGGACCAGACCGGCCCGGTCGGGACAGGACAGGGTGAGGACGAACTCGCGGCCGGGCTGCGGTCGAGGAGACATGACATCCTCCCTGATGCGCATAGCGCAACTATGTGGGTTATACGCAACATCGTCCAGCCAAGGCGGTCGGCGGGTCAAGGGGTAGCGTTCTACTTGACGCACTACTCCGTGCGATACGCAACGCATTTCCCTGTCGGTGCCGTCAACGCCCGGAGTCGTGCCGCTCCGCGAGCCGCTTCAGATGCGCCGTGCGTGATTCGCTCGTCTGGCCCTGGACCAGCAGGAACAGGCCCTCCCTGGCGAGCCGTTGGGCGCGGTGGTCCAGGGACATCGCGCGGCCGCCGCCCGACACCAGGGCCGCCGTCGTGGCCGTGCGCAGCAGCGTGAACGCCTCCGCCCGCACCGCCAGCCGCTCCGCCGCGTGCTCGTAAGGCACCGGATGGTCGGCCAGCGCGTACGCCCGGCGGCGGATCTCCGCCAGGCGGCCCCGCAGCGCGGCCGCGTACTCCTCCTCCACCAGCGCCAGCGCCGCCTGCGCGATCCCGAAGACCGCCGGGTTGGCGTTACGGGTCTTCGGACGGTCCGCCGCCGCCCACCGCGGGTACGGCGTCCGGAGCGCGACCGCCTCCTCCGGGACACGCAGGCCGTCCAGGTCCAGGGACACCGTCCGGGACGCGGTGAGCGCCGCCAGGCGCATCGGCTCCGAGGGCCGCAGGCCCGGCTGCTCGCGTGCCTCCACGAAGGCGAACAGGGCCTCGTCGTCCTCGGTCACCCCGGCCAGCAGCAGCACGTCGTTCAGCCCCCAGCCGGTGTACCAGGGCACGGTGCCGGAGAAGCGCCACCCGCCCGCCTCCCGCCGTACCCGCACGGGGATCCGCGGGTACGACCGCAGATGCGCGTACGCCACCCCCGACAGCAACTCACCGCGCGCCAGCGGGCCCAGCAGGCGTTCCCGCACCGGCAGGGCGGTCCCCGCCAGGGTCAGTACCGGTGTCTGGTGCTGCGTCTGCACGAACCAGGTCGAGCAGCACGCCCCGGCCAGGATCTCCGCCGTCTCCCGCACCACGGACGCGGGCGCCGCCGAGCCGCCGTACGCCACCGGCGCGCTCACCCCCAGCAGACCCGAGCGCTTGACCGCCTCGATGTGGCCCGGGGGGACGCCCTCCTGGTCGACGCGCTCGGCGGCGGGGGAGAGCAGCCCGTCGGCGAGTTCCCGGGCGCGGGCGACGAGCGGATGCGCGGCGATGGTCATGGCGAAGATTCTTTCGGCTTCCCGGCGCGAGGTGTCGATCAGGCCGCCTGCCGTTCGTGTAGAAGGCGAGAACACCCCCGCGGAACACCTCACGACGTCCGAGGAGAACATCATGAAGCACTACCTGCTCAGCGTGGTCCAGCCGGCCGGGGCCACGCCGCCCTCGCCCGCCGCCCTCGCCGCGATCATGCGCGACGTCGAGGCGTTCAACGACGAGCTGCGCGCCGCCGGTGCCTGGGTCTTCGCGGGCGGACTGCACGGTCCGGAGACGGCCACGATGCTGCGGCCCGAGGGCGGGGACGTGCTGATCACCGACGGGCCCTACGCCGAGGGCAAGGAGTACCTGGGCGGGCTCTGCCTCATCCGTGCCGAGGACCTCGACGCCGCCCTGGAATGGGGCCGCAAGGCCGCTCTGGCCACCACCCTCCCCATCGAGGTACGGCCCTTCGTGGACCAGCACTGATGTCGCAGGCCGCCGACGTCGAGGCCGTCTTCCGAGCCGAGTACGGGCGCGCGGTCTCGGTCCTCGTCCGCTTCCTCGGCGACATCGACCTCGCCGAGGAAGCGGTTCAGGACGCCTTCACCACGGCGCTCGACGGCTGGCCGCGCACCGGGGTGCCGCCGAGCCCGGCCGGCTGGATCATCACCACCGCGCGCAACCGCGCGATCGACCGGCTGCGCCGCGAGTCCTCCCGGGACGCCCGGCACGCCGAGGCCGCCCGGCTGTACGCGCCCGCCCCACCGGCCGAGGAGGGCCCCGTGCGCGACGAACGACTCCGGCTGATCTTCACCTGCTGTCACCCCGCGCTCGCCCTCCAGTCCCGGGTCGCCCTGACCCTGCGCCTGCTCGGCGGGCTCAGCACGGCCCGGATCGCCCGCGCCTTCCTGGTCCCCGAGCCCACCCTCGCCCAGCGCCTGGTACGCGCCAAGGCGAAGATCCGCGACGCGGGGATCCCCTACCGGGTCCCGAGGGACGCCGACCTTCCCGACCGGCTGAACGGGGTACTGGCCGTCGTCTACCTCGTCTTCAACGAGGGCTACGGCGGCGATCCCGCACTGTGCGCCGAAGCCGTTCGCCTGGGACGGCTGCTGTACGAACTGATGCCGGACGAGCCCGAGGTCGCCGGGCTGCTCGCGCTGATGCTGCTGGTCGAGGCCCGGCGGCCGGCCCGGCAGTCGGCGGCGGGCGAGTTGGTGCCGCTGCCCGAGCAGGACCGCGGACGGTGGGACCGGGAGCTGATCGAGGAGGGGCAGGACCTCGTCCGGCGGTGCCTGCGCCGCAACCGTCCCGGGCCCTACCAGATCCAGGCTGCGATCAACGCCGTGCACAGCGACGCGCCGAGCGCCGGGGCCACCGACTGGGGGCAGATCCTGGCGCTGTACGACCAGCTCATGGCGGTCGCCCCGAGTCCGGTCGCGGCACTGAACCGGGCGGTCGCGGTCGCCGAGACGCAGGGCCCGGAGACGGCTCTGGAGCTGGTCGACGCGCTCGACCTGCCCGGATACCACGTACTGCACGCCGTCCGCGCCGACCTGTTGCGCCGGCTCGGCCGCGACCGCGAGGCGGTGGCGGAGTACGACGCGGCCATCGCGCTCACCGGCAGCCTGCCCGAACGGGTACACCTCGAACGGCGGCGGTGCGAACTCACCGGCTGAGCAGATGTGACCTTCGTCAAACCCAGTAGTTTCGGGCTGCCGGAATTTACTTCGGTCCATGAAAGGTTGCAATATGCATCTGATCGTCGAGACCCCGGTCGGGCCGTGCGGCCCGAGCGCATCACCAGCGAGGCATCCGTGAACCAGCCCACCCCCGAGCAGCCCGCCGACATCGTGGCCCGGCTGCGCGCCACCTTCCGCACCGGCCGCACCAAGCCCGTCGAGTGGCGCACCGGCCAGCTCCGCCGCCTGCGTGCCATGCTCACGGAGCGCGGCGACGACATCGCCGCCGCCCTCCACGCGGACCTGGGCAAGAGCACCCGCGAGGCCTACGGCTCGGAGATCGACTTCACCGTCCGGGAGATCGACCACACCCTCGACCACCTGGAGGGGTGGCTGCGCCCGGAGTCCGCGCCGGTCCCGAAGCACCTGGGCGGCGACGCGACCGCCTGGACGCAGTACGACCCGCTCGGCGTCGTCCTCGTCATCGCCCCGTGGAACTACCCGGCCCAGCTGCTGCTCGCCCCCGTGGCCGGCGCCCTCGCCGCCGGAAACGCGGTCGTCGCCAAGCCCAGCGAGCTGGCGCCCGCGACCTCGGCCGCACTGGCCCGGCTGCTCCCGGCCTACCTCGACACCGACGCGGTCGCCGTCGTCGAGGGCGGGATCCCGGAGACCACGGCCCTGCTCGCCGAACGCTTCGACCACATCTTCTACACCGGCAACGGAGTGGTCGGCCGGATCGTGATGCGCGCCGCGGCCGAGCACCTCACCCCGGTCGCCCTCGAACTCGGCGGCAAGTCCCCGGCGTTCGTCGACCGCGACACCGACCTCACCGTCGTCGCGGAGCGGCTGGCGCGCGGCAAGTTCCTCAACGCCGGGCAGACCTGTGTGGCCCCCGACTACGTCCTGACCGACCCGGAGACGGCCGCGGCCCTGGAGCCCGCCCTGGCCAAGGCCGTCGAGGGGCTGTTCGGCAGCGAGCCCAAGGAGTCCGGCGAGTACGGCCGGATCGTCAACGAGCGCCACTTCGACCGGCTCAGCGCACTGCTCGGCTCGGGCCGGGTGGCCGTCGGCGGCGACACCGACCGTGCGGCCAAGTACATCGCGCCCACGGTGCTCGCCGACGTCGACCCGAAGTCGCCCGTGATGCAGGAGGAGATCTTCGGCCCGATCCTGCCCATCGTGACGGTCCCGGACCTGGACGGCGCCATAGGCTTCATCAACGACCGCGACAAGCCCCTTGCGCTCTACGTGTTCAGCGAGTCCGACGGCACCCGGGACCGGTTCGCCGCCGAGACCTCTTCCGGCGCCCTCGGCCACGGCCTCCCGCTCGCCCACCTCACCGTCTCCGACCTGCCGTTCGGCGGGGTGGGGGAGAGCGGCATGGGCAGCTACCACGGCCGCTACTCCATGGAGACGTTCAGCCACCGCAAGGCGATCCTCGCGAAGCCCCTCGGCTGACACCCCACCTCTCTCCGGGCCCGACCGCACCGACGCGGCCGGGCCCGACCGCTGTCGCGCCGCGGTGGTTGGCCGGGTCTGCCCGGTGTGGTGCCACGGGGGCGTGGTCGGGTCCGCTGCTGCCATCGCGGTGTGGTGGTCGCGCCCGAGAGGTGCTGTGCCATGGCGAGTGGCTGGGGCCGGCCGTTGCTGCCGCGACGATGCGGCCGCGCCGGACCGCTGCCTGCCCCAGTCGGCTGCGGCGAATGCCCGACTCCCTTGTTTCCGGGCGCAGTTGCGGATGCCGTGGCCCGGGGGGCCGATGCCCGGTTGACTGGTCTACACCCTTGACTGGTACAGACCAAAGCAGTTGAGTGTGCCTCACACCCCCCACCGCGGCCGCACCCCCTCCGAGGGGCGCGGCCGTGCTCCGCGAAGGAGTTGATCCGTGTTGAGGCGCCGTATCGCCGCACTCCTGACCTCGCTCGCCATAGGCAGCTCCGTCCTGGTCCTCCAGGCGGCCCCCTCGGCCTCCGCCGCCGGGTTCGTCGTCAGCGAGGCGCAGTTCAACCAGATGTTCCCGAGCCGGAATTCCTTCTACAGCTACAGCGGTCTCACCGCCGCCCTCAGTGCCTACCCCGGCTTCGCCAACACCGGCAGCGACACCGTCAAGAAGCAGGAGGCCGCCGCCTTCCTCGCCAACGTCAGCCACGAGACCGGCGGACTGGTCTACATCGTCGAGCAGAACACCGCCAACTACCCGCACTACTGCGACTGGAGCCAGTCCTACGGCTGCCCCGCAGGCCAGTCCGCCTACTACGGGCGCGGCCCCATCCAGCTCAGCTGGAACTTCAACTACAAGGCCGCGGGCGACGCGCTCGGCATCGACCTGCTCAACAATCCCTGGCAGGTCCAGAACAACTCGGCCGTGGCCTGGAAGACCGGCCTGTGGTACTGGAACACCCAGAAGGGGCCCGGCACCATGACCGGCCACAACGCCATGGTCAACCAGGCCGGCTTCGGCCAGGCCATCCGCTCCATCAACGGTTCCCTGGAGTGCGACGGCAAGAACCCGGCACAGGTGCAGAGCCGGGTCAGCGCCTACCAGAAGTTCACCCAGATCCTGGGCGTCCCGACCGGCAGCAACCTCTACTGCTGACCCTCCCGTCAGGACCGTGTGCCAGACTCCGTCGATGACCTCCGAAACGATCACCGCGGACGCCTCCGGCACCTGGAAACTCGGCGACCTGCCCGTCCACCGCCTCGGCTTCGGCGCGATGCGGCTGACGGGCAACGTCACCTTCCCGCACGGCACCCCGAGCGACCGCGCCCGCTCGACCGCCGTCCTGCGCAAGGCCGTCGAACTCGGTGTGAACCACATCGACACGGCGGCCTTCTACTTCTCCACCCTGCGCTCCGCCAACGAACTCATCAACACCGCCCTGTCCCCCTACCCGAACGACCTGGTCGTCGTCACCAAGGTCGGCCCGTTCCGCGACTACTCCGGCGAGTGGGGCACCTCGGCCCGCCCCGACCAGCTGCGCGGGCACGTCGAGGAGAACCTCCGCCAGCTCGGCCGCGACCACCTCGACGTCGTCAACCTCCGCCGGATGGGCCAGGAGTCGATCGCCGAGCACTTCGGCGCCCTCGCCGAACTCCGCGAGGCGGGCCTGGTCCGGCACCTCGGGGTCTCGGCCGTCGAACCGCGCCATCTCGACGAGGCGCTGGCCATCGCCCCCGTGGTGTGCGTGCAGAACCGCTGGGGGCTCGACACCCGGGACCCGGAGACCGACGAACTGGTCCGCGTCTGCGGCGAACGCGGCATCGCCTTCGTGCCGTTCTTCGCCGTCGCGGGCGAGGCCGGGGCGGGCGGTGTCGCCGAGGCCCACGACGACGAGCTCCTCGCCGTCGCCCGCGCCCACGACGCCACCCCCGCGCAGATCCGCCTCGCCTGGACCCTGCACCAGGGCCCGCACGTCCTCGCGATTCCCGGTACCGGCAACCCGGACCACCTGGCCGAGAACGTGGCGGCCGGCGCCATCCGGCTCACCGACGACGAGCTGACCCGGCTGAACGCCCTGCACACCAGGGCCGGTTGACGGCCCGGCTCAGACCGCCCACACCCCGTCCCGCATCAGATGCCGGCCACGCAGCTCGTGCTCCTCGTGCCAGGCCTGCACCGCGTATGGCCGGATCCGGAAGAAGGCGTACGACGGGCTGTCCCCGCGCGGGTCCCAGCCCGTCTTCGCCCGCAGCGCCTCGACCGCCGGCCCGGGGACGTCGGCCGGGGAGAAGACGGTCACCTCCCCGTCGAGCAGCACGACGTCCCGTGTGTCGCCGAGCGCGAGCCGGGCCAGGCCGCCGTCCCGCAGATTGCGGCCGGTCGGGTTGGTGATCCGGGTGGACAGCCACACCGCGTCCGCGTGCCAGACGAACCAGAGCGGGACGAGACACGGCAGCCCGGCGTCGTCCGCCGTGGCCACCCAGATGTCCGTCTCCCGCTCCAGGCGGGCGAGTACGTCGTGCTTGCGCTGCTCGGCGGAACGGGCCGGGTTCGTGATCTTCATGCCGGCGAAGCTACCGGCCGGGCCCACCGCACGCCTCGGGCCCGCGTCCTAGGTCTCCGGTACCGCACACCCCGGAACGATCCCCTGGCCGGCGACGACGCCCCTTCCGCAACCGCCCCCCGCATAATGGATTCACGGGCGACGGGCGCCGCCGGGCTGACTACACTGCCGTAGACGGTCTGCGGACCGAGGACGAAGAAGGAGTGAGGAACCCTCCATGGCCGACGGGAAGGACGAGCGCCGGCCCGCCGGCGAACTGGAGGCGAGCGTCATGGCGGCTCTCTGGGCCGCCGGTGTGCCCCAGACCCCCGGACAGGTGCAGCGGGGCCTCGGCGCCGCCCTGGCCCGCACGACGGTGACGACGATCCTGACCCGGCTGCACGACAAGGGCGTGGTCGAACGGCACCGCCAGGGGCGCGGCTACGCCTACGTACCCGTCCAGGACGCGCAGGGCCTGACCGCGAAGCGGATGCACACCGAACTCGACCGGGATGCCGACCGGGAGACCGTGCTCGCCCGCTTCGTCGCCCAGCTCAGCCCCGACGACGAGCGCGTTCTGCGCGGCCTGCTCGAAGCCGACGAGCAATCCGGTGGATGATGATCGCACTACTGATCCTGCCGCTGCTGCTGCCGTTCGCCCTGCCGCCCCTGGCCCGGCGGGCCCTCGACCGGCTGGCCCCCGCCGTCGCGCTCCGGGCGATCACCGGCTCGGCCGTCGTCCTCGCGGGGTGCTCGCTCGCCGCGCTCGGCGCGTTCGTCCTCACCGGGCTGCTCAAGCTGCCGTTCTTCGCCGCGCTCGGCGACCTGATCCGGCCCCTGCACACCGCCTCCGACCGCTACGTGCTGCCGCTGGCCGCCGTGTCGGTGGGCGGCCTCGCCGTGTGTGCCTGGACGCTCGCACGGTCGGTGCTCCGGCAGGTCCGTGCCTTCCGTGCGGCCCGCACGGAGGCCGGCCGAGGCCCCGCGGCGGGTGATCTGTGCGTGGTCGACTCGCCGTGTGCGGACGCGTACGCGCTGCCCGGCAGGCCGCACCGGATCGTGGTCACCACCGGGATGCTGCGCAGCCTCGACGGGAGCGAGCGGGAGGCGCTGTTCGCGCACGAACGGGCGCACAACGCGGGCGGCCATCATTACTTTCTCGCCGTGGCCGAGGTCGCGGCGCACTGCCATCCGGCGCTGCGCGGCGTTCGGGACGTCATTCGGCTGGCCGTGGAGCGGGCCGCCGACGAGGCCGCGGCGAGCGCGGTGGGGGACCGGCGGCTGACGGCCCGCGCGATCGCCCGGGCCGCGCTGGCGGGGCAGGGCGGGGGCGTCGAGCGGCCGGCGTTCGTGCCGGGTGCCGCGACCGGGCCGGTTCCGCAGCGGGTGCAGGCGCTGCTGGCCGCTCCGCGGGTTCGGCGGCGGGCCGGGGCGTGGGCCGCGGTGCTGCTGGTGGCCTGCGCCGGGCTGTCGTGCGTCGCCTCTGCTACCGGGATGGTCGACTTTCACCACCGGGTGGAGGTCGCTCAGGGGGAAGCGGAGCGGTAGTCGGGGCGCCGTTTGGAAGGTGCGGGTCCGGTGTGGCTGGTCGCGCAGTTCCCCGCGCCCCTGACGGGGCGCTCCAGGCGTCGTCTCTGAAAAGTCGTCCCTCGGAAAAGGCGACTGGCATCCCCGGAGTTTTACGTATAACCTCTCCCGCTAACCGCCCCACCGAAAGGCCCCCATGCGACGCGTCGCCCTGGTCACCCTCGTCGTCGGCGACTACGACGAGGCGATCCGCTTCTACACCGAGGCCCTCGGGTTCCGGCTCGTCGAGGACACGCCGCGGCCCGACGGCTCCCGCTGGGTCGTCGTGGAACCCGGCACG
Source organism: Streptomyces sp. GbtcB6 (assembly GCF_019091475.1). NCBI lineage: Bacteria > Bacillati > Actinomycetota > Actinomycetes > Kitasatosporales > Streptomycetaceae > Streptomyces > Streptomyces sp. GbtcB6. The sequence goes on from NZ_JAGXJL010000018.1 coordinate 107,785, forward strand.
CAGGGCCACGGCACCGGGCTGCTGCTGGCCCGCGCCAAGGACGAGGACCAGCGTGCCCGCGTCGGCGACCAGACGGGCGGCCGTGTCGGGTTCTTCCTGCACACCGACGACTTCGCCCGCGACCACGCCCGGATGACCGCCGCCGGTGTGGCCTTCCTGGAGGAGCCGCGGCACGAGCCGTACGGCAGCGTCGCCGTCTTCCAGGACCTCTACGGAAACCGCTGGGACCTGCTGCAGCCCACTGCCTGACCGATCACTCCGAACCACCTGCCGAGGAAAGCTCCACCATGACTGCTACGCGCGTAGACGCAGATGTGATCCGTCGCCTTCCCAAGGCCGTCCTCCACGACCACCTCGACGGCGGACTGCGCCCCGCCACCCTGGTCGAGCTCGCGGCCGAGGTCGGTCACACCCTGCCCACCACCGATCCGGACGAGCTGGCCGCCTGGTACTTCGAGGCCGCCAACTCCGGCGACCTGGTCCGCTACATAGCCACCTTCGAGCACACCCTCGCCGTGCTGCAGACCAAGGACGGGCTGCGGCGCGTCGCCGAGGAGTACGTCCTCGACCTCGCCGCCGACGGTGTGGTGTACGGCGAGGTGCGCTACGCGCCCGAGCTGAACGTCACGGGCGGGCTGACGCTGAACGAGGTCGTGGAGAGCGTGCAGGAGGGGCTCGCCGCCGGTATGGCGAAGGCCGCTGCCGCCGGCACGCCGGTCCGCGTCGGCACCCTGCTCTGCGGGATGCGGATGTTCGACCGGGTCCGCGAGGCCGCCGAGCTGGCCGTCGTCTACCGGGACGCCGGTGTCGTCGGCTTCGACATCGCCGGGGCCGAGGCCGGCTTCCCGGCGGCCGACCACCTGGACGCCTTCGAGCTGCTGCGCAGCGAGAGCGTGCCCTTCACGATCCACGCCGGTGAGGCCTTCGGCCTGCCCAGCATCCACCAGGCGATCCAGGCCTGCGGCGCTCAGCGCATCGGGCACGGTGTCCGCATCACCGAGGACATCGTCGACGGAAAGCTCGGCCGCCTCGCGAGCTGGGTGCGCGACCGCCGGATCGCCCTGGAGATGTGCCCCACCTCCAACCTCCAGACCGGCTGCGCCACCTCCATCGCCGAGCACCCGATCACCGCGCTGAAGGAGCTGGGCTTCCGGGTCACCCTCAACACCGACAACCGGCTGGTGTCGGGGACGACGATGACCCGGGAGGCGTCCCTGCTGGTCGAGGAGGCCGGCTGGACCGTCGAGGACCTGCGCACGGTCACGGTGAACGCAGTGAAGAGCGCGTTCATCCCGTTCGACGAGCGCAAGGCCCTCATCGAGGACGTCGTCCTGCCCGGTTACGCCGCCGCGCTCTGAAGCAGCCCTCGCAGGTAGGCCGCCTGTCCGACGTGCTGGAGGTCGTCGGACAGGACACTCACCAGCCGTACGCCCAGCGTGACCGGCGGATCCCAGCGGGTGTCGACGATCCGTTCGAGGTCCGTCGCCGGGAGCTCGCGCAGCACCCCCAGGGTCTGCTCGTGCACCGCGTCGTAGTAGCCGGTCAGCAGGTCGCCGGAGTCCACCGTGACCTTGGCGACCTGCGCGGGGGTGTGGCCGTATCCGTGGTCACGGGGCGGCAGGTCGAGGCCGAAACGCTTCTCCCACCCCTGGGCCAGCCACACCTGGTCCAGGTCGAAGGCGTCGGCGATGTGGTCGTCCTGGATCCGGGTGAGGTGCCAGACCAGCCAGGTGACGGAGTTGGCATCGGGGGCCGGGCGGGCGTTGAGGAGGTCCGGGTCGGCGCCGTCGAGGGCGGCATGGACTTCTTCCTGGATGCGGCCGAAGCCGTCGATGAGGATGTCCCTTGCATGCATACGACCACGATCGCGCATCGAAGGTCGTCATGCGTCCGGAATCCAGCTTCCGTGAAAGCCCAGCGGCACCCGGCCCGGCAGGTGCACCCGGGCCAGCGGCTCGCCCGTGAAGTCCTGCGCGGCGAGGATCAGCAGGTCGGCGGCGCCGCGGTCGGGGTTGTGGACGTAGGCGAGCGTGTACCCGTCGTCCTCCTGCACCGCGTTGTCGCGCGGCACGAACACCGCCTCGCCGGCCGCGGCGCCCCTCGGCAGCCGGTGCACCTGGGCCGTTCCGCGTGCGAGGTCGTGCTTGAACAGGGCGTTGGAGAAGGCCCGGTCCGGTGGGTTTCCGTCGCCGGCCAGATAGGCGACGGACATCTCGGCGGCCGCCGCCGAGTAGCCGTAGCGGTGCCGACGGGACACCAACTCCTCGTTGACGCGCGGGAATTCCTGCGGCCGGTCGTCCAGCGTACGCGTGCGGACCTGCCCGCGGCGCAGGTCGACGGTCCAGCGTTCCAGCTTCCCGGTGCCCACCGCGTGCGGTCCGTCCGTGTAGGTGCCCGCGACGTCGAACGGCGCCGGATACGTCGTCAGGTCGATCACCACGGAGGTCCCCTCGTCGTACGCGTTGAGGGTGTGCGAGTAGTAGACGGGGTCGACGCCGAACCACCGGACCGCGCCCCCGGACCGGGGCATCACGCCCACCCGCGCCGGGTGTTCACGGTTCCAGACGTACGGCACCAGGGCGCCCGCCTCGGCGGCCGCCGCGTCGAAGGTGACCGGGGTGTCGAAGACGACCACGTGCTTCTCGGTGAGCGCGAAGTCGTGCATCATCGGCGCGTCCCGCACCGGGATCCGGGTGGTGCGGGCGACCCGGCCGCCCGGGTCCACGACCAGGTGCCGGACGTGGTCCCAGGTCGGGTAGTAGGCGATCGCGTGCAACTCGCCCGCCTGCGCGTCGTACTTGGTGTGCGCGGTGAACGCGCCTTCCAGAGTGCCCCGGAAGTCGTAGGTGCCCACGGTGTTGAGTTCGCCGTCGAGTTCGTACGGCAGCGGGCCGCTCTCCTGGAGCGCGAGGATCCGTCCCCGGTAGGGGATGACATGGGTGTTGCAGGGGAAGTCGTCGGGCGGGACCGGGCCCGGATAGGACTCCCCGAGCTTCGCGGCCACTTGGGACGAGCGCACCCAGCGGTTGCGGTACCACTCGGCACGGCCGTCGCGCAGCCGTACCCCGTGCACCATGCCCTCGCCGAGCATCCAGTGGTGGAGGCGCGGGTCCTCCAGGCCCAGGACGTTCGGGCCGTTGCGCAGACAACGTCCGTTCAGCTCGCGTGGGATACGGCCGGTGACCGGCAGGTCGAAGGCCGTGAGTTCCTCGGTGACCGGGGCGAACGTTCCCTCCAGGAACGGATACTGACGATCCGCCGGTTCTGCCTCAGGACGCGCCGCCGCCGGTCCGGCCGCCGCCGTGCCCGTCAGCGCGCTCGCCGCCGCGAGGCCCGCCGCCCCGCGCAGCACCGTACGCCGAGTGTGTTCCGTCATCTCTGTACTCCCCGTCGTCGTGGTCGTCCACGAGTCTGTGCCGACGGGAGGCCGAGGTCAGGAGGGGCAGGCCCCGTCCGGGGGTGTTGCCAGACCCCCTGTTTCGAGGAGGGTGATCAGGGCGCGGGCCGCCGGGCTGGTGGCCGTCTCGGGCGGCAGCAGGGCGACCGTCTCGTACGCGGTCTCGTCCGTGTCCTTGAGCGCGAGCGCGGTCAGCGTGGGCCGCTTGTGGCGGAAGTGGCGGGGTACGACGGCGACGCCGAGGTTCTCGTCGACCAGGTCGAGAAGGCTGTGCACGTCGTTGACCTCAAGGGCGACCGTCCGCCGTACGCCCGCCGAGGCGAAGGCCGCGTCGGTCGTACGGCGCGGGCCCCAGTCCGGGTGGAAGTCGACGAACACCTCGCCGCCGAGGTCCTGCGGGGTCACGGCCACGCCGGCCGTCGCCAGCCGGTGGCTGGGATGGCACAGCACGGTCATCGGCTCGCCGGTCAGGGCCACCGAGCGCAGCTGGTCGGTGTCGTCCTGGGTGCGGTAGGCGAAGGCCAGGTCGAGCCGGCCCGCCGCCACCTCCTCGGCCAGCGCGCCCGAGCCGGCCTGCCGCAGCCGGATCTCGACGTCCGGGTGCCGGCGCCGGAACGCGGCGAGCAGCCCCGCCACATGCACCCCGGCGATGCACTGCTCGGTGCCCAGTGCCAGCGTCCCGCGCAGCACGCCCTGCACCGCGGCCACCGCCTCGTGCGCCGACCGCACCTGGGCGAGGATGCGCTCCGCCTCGCCGAGCAGCGCCCGGCCCGCCTCGGTCAGCGTGACGCGGCGGGTCGTCCGCACGAACAGCGGCGCCCGCAGCTCCCGCTCCAGGGCCCGGATCGACGCGGACAGACCCGACTGGGACACCATCAGCCGTTCGGCGGCCCGGGTGAAGTGCTGGTCCTCGGCGACGGCGACGAAGTGCTGAAGGTGGCGCAGTTCCATGATTGAGCAGCCTAGCCGCACAATTCCATCGGATTCTCCTGTTGGACCACTGCCCGCGGCTCGGGAAAGAGTGGAACCGGTAGATCCTGTGCCCACCCCTCTGGAGTCGCGTTGTACACCGCACACCCCGACCGCTACGCCGACATGCCGTACCGCCGCAGCGGCCGCAGCGGCCTGAAGCTCCCCGCGCTGTCGCTCGGCCTGTGGCACAACTTCGGGCCCGACCGGCCCGTGACGACCCAGCGCGCCATCCTGCGCCGCGCCTTCGACCTCGGCGTCACCCACTTCGACCTGGCCAACAACTACGGCCCGCCGCCCGGCGCCGCCGAGTCCGCGTTCGGCGAGGCCCTCAAGGCGGACTTCGCGGCCTACCGCGACGAGCTCGTCATCTCCACCAAGGCCGGCTACCTGATGTGGCCCGGGCCGTACGGCGAGTGGGGTTCGCGCAAGTACCTGCTGTCCTCGCTGGACCAGTCCCTGACCCGGATGGGCCTGGACTACGTCGACATCTTCTACTCGCACCGCCCGGACCCGGAGACTCCCCTGGAGGAGACGATGGGCGCCCTGCACTCGGCGGTCCAGCAGGGCAAGGCGCTCTACGTCGGCGTCTCCAACTACTCGGCGGAGCAGACCCGGGAGGCCGCCCGGATCCTCGGCGAGCTCGGCACCCCGCTCCTCATCCACCAGCCGCGCTACTCGATGCTCGACCGACGCCCGGAGACCGAGGGCCTCCTGGACGCCCTCGACGAGCTCCAGGTCGGCTCCATCGTCTTCTCCCCGCTGGAGCAGGGCCTGCTCACCGGCCGCTACCTCGACGGCATCCCCGAGGGGTCGCGGGCCGCGAGCGACAGCCCGTTCCTGAACTCGGACGCGGTCACCGAGGACCTGGTGGCTCAGCTGCGTGACCTCGACGAGGTCGCCAAGGGCCGCGGCCAGACGCTGGCCCAGCTCGCCCTGTCCTGGGTGCTGCGCGGCGGGCGGGTGACCTCGGCGCTGATCGGCGCGAGCAGCACGCAGCAGGTCGAGGACTGCGTCGGTGCCGCTCGCAACCTCGACTTCGACGCCGAGGAGCTGGCCCGGATCGACGCCATCATCAACCGGTGATCGGTGCGGTCGTCGACCGGTGATCGATGCGGTCGTCGACCGGTGGTCGATGTGGTCATCGGCCGGTGAGGCGTTCGGTGAGGCGGACGCACACCGTGTCCCCCTCACCCTTTCCGATCGCCTTGCGGACGTCGGCCCGCACGGGCAGCTTGTGCGTGCCGTCGCCCAGGGCCATGAACGAACTCCGGAAGGGGTGCCCGTCGACCGTGCCGCGGATCCTGACGAGCCCCCGGGTGCCGAAGAACACGGCGGACTCGGGCCAGACCACGTAGGTCCAGCCGCCCCGGGCGGGGCTGCGGCGCAGCACGGCGGTGAATTCCACGTCCAGATGTGCGGTCGTACTCATGACGGTCCTCCGCTCGCGGTGGTCTCTCTCGTTCGGGAGACCGCCGCGAGCGCGGGAACTCATCGCGGACGCCGGCTCACGCCCCGGCCGGAATCCGGTCCAGGAAGCCCAGTACCCGGAGGATCCGGCCGTCCTCACTGAGCGTGACCACGTCAAAACCGGCCACCGGAGCCGAGCCGTCCGCCTCGTTCACCAGCTCCCAGCCGAAGCGGGCCGTGTCGTGGTGGCCGTCGACCACCCCGAGCGGACGGAACACGAAACCCGGGAACTGCTCGTGCGCCGCCGCGATCACAGCCGTGATCTGCGCATGGCCGACGACATCCGCGAGCGGGTCGGTGTAGCCGCCCTCCGGGGCCCAGGCCTCGGCGACCGCCTTGCCCAGCGCCTCGGGCTCGGTGGCGTTCCAGGCCTCGAAGTAGCGGGCGGCGGCGGTCTGGTAACGGTCGGTGTTCACGGACATGGCGAATCAGCCTCCATCGAGGTCGTCACTGCTGGTCAGGGGGTGGATCGCGGCTTGCGGCGATCCGTTGGCACAACCATGCCCCGGTCCGCGTGACGGGTCGATTACCCCTCAGGTAATGAAGGCCGGCCGGTACAGCTCGCGCATTTCGGCCAATTCGCAGGGGGAATATGCCAAGAGACTGGCCGGAAAGGTGTGGTGACAGTGTTTCGAAAGTGAACATACTCGAATGTCAGGAGCACTTCACCGCACAGGAGCCGCACGGAAACCCGGCCGCGACGGCACACCGGCGAGCTACGGGGGAGTGATCGTGCACGACGAATTCCTCTGCCATGTCACGGCATACGGCATGTGCGGCGGGCAACGCATCGGCGTTCCGCTCGGCACTTACCGTGCCCCGACGCTGGCACTGGCGCTGTGGTGGTTACGGGACCGGGCGTCCTGGATCGCGGAACGGCTGGATCCGTTACCCGAGAATCCCAGGTTCCCGCGGGGGGCGCTGGTCCCGGTCGCCGACACCGTGTCCGACGTGCCCGGCCTGCTGCGTTCCTGGTGTGCCGACGTGGTCCGGCAGGAACTCGTCGCCGACGAACTGGCCGGCGGGCGCCTGGTGCGGATCGCCCTCCAGGACGACACCACCGAGTACGAACTGCTCGCCGAGTCCGTCGACGCCCTCCGGATGCAGCGCACCGTCCCGGCCCTCGTCGTCCCCGTGGCCTGACACGTGACAGCCGCCTCCCCGGCGGCCATGACCAGGCACACAAGTGGTCAGATCGGTAGAATTCTGGCCATGGCGGAGCGACCGGTCGCCTCGACGGCGCCCGAGCTCGTCCTGGAGACCGACACGGGATCCACGGTGATGAGCCCGGGCCGTGACTACCACGTCGGGCGTGACCCGTTGAGCGACATCGTCATCGACGATGCCCGGGTCTCGTGGCACCACGCGGTGCTGCGGCCCGTCGACGGCCACTGGACGCTGGAGGACGAGCAGAGCACCAACGGCACCTACGCCGACGGCCGCCGCATCCGGGAGTGGGAGGTCGGACCGGGCACGGTGATCCGCTTCGGCAGCCCCGCCGACGGCCCGTCCGCCGTCCTGAGCGGCCGCCCGGCGCCCGCCGCCGACCGTCCCTCCTCCGTCTCCATGCCCGCCCGGACCGGCACCTTCCGGCAGCCCTCCTCGGTGATGCGGCTCCCGACCCGCACGGTCCGCATCGGCCGCGCCACCGACAACGACATCGTCGTCGACGACCTGATCGTCTCCCGTCACCACGCCGAACTGCGCGTCCACCCCGACGGCAGCCACGAGATCGTCGACCTGGACAGCCACAACGGCACCTACCTCAACGGCCGCGCGGTCACCCGCGCCCCGCTCGGCCCGCGCGACGTCGTCGGCATCGGCCACTCCGCGTTCTGCCTGGTCGACGGCCAGCTGCAGGAGTACGTCGACACCGGCGAGGTCTCCCTCGACGTCCAGGAGCTCACCGTCGCCGTCGACCACGGCCGCAAGATCCTGCTGGACCACGTCTCCTTCCCGGTGGGCGAGAAGTCCCTGCTCGCCGTGGTCGGACCGAGCGGCGCCGGCAAGTCCACGCTGCTCAACGCCCTCACCGGCCAGCGCCCCGCCGAGCACGGCACCGTCCTCTACGACGGCCGCGACCTCTACCGCGACTACGCCGAACTGCGCCAGCGCATCGGACTGGTCCCGCAGGACGACATCCTGCACGTCCAGCTGACCGTGCGCAGCGCCCTCACCTACGCGGCCGAACTGCGCTTCCCGGAGGACACCGCGAAGGCCGAGCGCCGGCAGCGGGTCGACGAGGTCATCCGGGAACTGGGCCTGGAACAGCGCGCCGAGCAGCCCGTGCACAGCCTCTCCGGCGGGCAGCGCAAGCGGGTCAGCGTGGCCCTGGAGCTGCTGACCAAGCCGTCCCTGCTCTTCCTGGACGAGCCGACCTCCGGGCTCGACCCCGGAATGGACCGCTCGGTGATGAACATGCTGCGCGGCCTCGCCGACGACGGCCGTACCGTCATCGTCGTCACCCACAGCGTGCTCAGCCTCGATGTGTGCGACCGCCTCCTGGTCCTCGCGCCGGGCGGCCGGACCGCCTACTTCGGACCGCCCGGCGACGCCCTCGGCTTCTTCCGGTTCGACGAGTGGCCCGAGGCCTTCGAGGCGTTCGAGCGGGACACCGGCCGGGACTGGGCGGGGGAGTACCGCGCCTCGTCGTTCCACCGGAAGTACATCGTGAACTCCAGCGCGCAGCCGGTGGTGCCGCGCTCCGGGCCGGTGGCCGCAGCCCCGCCGCCGCGGCCGCGCAGCTGGGGCGCCCAGTTCTCGACGCTGGTGCGCCGCTACACGGCCGCGCTCGCCGCCGACCGGACCTTCCTCGCCATCATGATCGGGCTGCCGTTCGTGATGGGCGCCATGGCCCGGGCCGTCGCCGGCAACAAGCTCACCTTCGACACCGCGACCAACGCGCTGCTCACGCTGTGCGTGGGCGGGGTGCTGACCGGCGCGGCCAACGCCGTGCGCGAGCTGGTCAAGGAGCGGGTGATCTACCAGCGCGAGAGAGCCGTCGGCCTGCCCAGATCGGCGTACGTGATGTCGAAGGTCGTCGTCCTCGGCGCCGTCACCGTGCTCCAGGCGATCGTGCTCACCCAGGTGGGCCTGGCCGGCGTCGACCTCAACGCGCCCGGCGGCGACGGGGTGCTGATGCCGCCCCTGCTGGAGATCACCGTCGCCGTGGCCGTGCTCTCCTTCACCGCGATGATGCTCGGCCTGCTGATCTCCGCGCTGGTCCGCAAGGAGGAGGTGACGATGCCGCTGCTGGTGCTGCTCACGGTCGTCCAGGTGGTCTTCTGCGGGACCCTGCTGAAACTGAACGGCGTGCCCGGCCTCGAACAGGCCGCCTGGCTGGTGCCCTCGCGATGGGCGCTCGGCGCCATGGCCGGCACCGTCGAACTGCACCGGATCGTGCCCGGCACCCTCACCGCCGACCCCTTCTTCCGGCACTCGGCGGGCGTCTGGCTGCGGAACATGCTCATGCTGGTGGTGCTGTCGGTGGTCTTCGGCTGCGTGCTGTCCCGGCTGCTGCGCCGGCACGAACCGGCCGTGATGCGGAAGTAGGCGACCGATGACGACGACGCCAGGATTCCGGCCCACGCATGTCGTCCCCGGCGACGGCATGCCCGCCTGGGAGGCCCCCGACCCGGCCCGGCCCACCGTGCCGCTCGACGCGCTGCTGCCGGTCCAGCTCGTGGAACGGCACGGCGACTGGGCGCACATCAGCTGCGCCAACGGCTGGTCCGCCTGGGTCGACGGCCGCTACCTCGTCGCCGTGCCCCAGGACCCGCCCGTCACCGGCGACCCGCCCACCGAGGCCACCGACCCGCGCCGGCTGCTGGCCCGCGCCGCCGAGGCGCTCACCGGCTACCGGGCCGCCGTCGAGGAACTGGCCGCCGGCGGCCTCGACGGGGAGTCCTTCCGCGGCCGCACCCACGGACTGCGCATCGGCGTGGTCGTCGACGGGGAGTCGATGTGGCTGTACGACCCGGCCGAGGGACGCTGGCTGTACGGCGACGGGCGGCGGCTGTCCACGTACGTCACCGACCGCGCGCAGCCGGGCGGCGACGGCCCCGATCATGATCCGACCCGGGTGGTCACCCCCCACGGTGACCGCTGATGCCCGGCGGCGCCGACCTGCTCTCCGAACCGCTCGGAAAGGAGGTCGCCGGCTACCTGATCGAGAGCCGGCTCGGCCGCGGCGGCATGGCCGTCGTCTACCGCGCCCACGACCTGCGCCTGGACCGCACGGTCGCACTGAAGCTGCTGGCCCCCGAACTCGCCCGTGACGACACCTTCCGGCAGCGCTTCACCCACGAGTCCCGGGCGGCCGCCGCGATCGACCACCCGCACATCGTGCCGGTCTTCGAGGCCGGCGAGACGGACGGCGTCCTCTACATCGCCATGCGCTACGTCGACGGCCTCGACCTGCGCCACCTCCTCGACCGCGAAGGCCCGCTGGCCTTCGCCGCGGCGGTGCGGATCGCCGCCCAGGTGGCGTCCGCGCTGGACGCAGCCCACGACCACGGACTGGTCCACCGGGACGTCAAGCCCGGCAACATCCTGGTCGCCCGGGGCACCGACAGCGACCACCCCGAGCACGTCTACCTCACCGACTTCGGACTCACCAAGAAGTCCCTGTCCCTGACCGGCTTCACCTCCGTCGGCCAGTTCGTCGGCACCCTCGACTACGTGGCCCCGGAGCAGATCGCCGGCCGGCCCGTCGACGGCCGCTGCGACGAGTACGGCCTCGCCTGCGTCGTCCACGAGACCCTGACGGGCCGTCCGCCGTTCGTCCGCGAGGACGACACGGCCGTGCTGCGGGCCCACCGCAACGACGAGCCGCCCGCCGTCACCGCCTCGCGCCCCGACCTCGACAGGGCCGTCGACAAGGTCTTCGCGAAGGCCCTCGCCAAGACCCCCGACGACCGCTATCCCACCTGCCTCGCCTTCGTCACCGCCCTGCGCACGGCCAGGTCCGGGAACGAGCGGCCCGTGACCAGCCCGCCGCCCTGGGCGGGGCCGGTCTTCCGGCGCCGCTAGGGGCTGTCAGAGCCTTCCGGCAGCCCTCAGGCCGCTGAGGCCGCCACCTCGCCCCGCCGGTGCACCGGGCGGGCCAGCAGCGCGCCCAGGAACCCGGCGACCAGACCCCACAGCGCGCCCAGCCCCACCGCCGACCACAGCACGGGCTCCAGCAGCAGCTCGCCCGACAGACTGCCGCCCAGGTCACCGATGCCGAGCAGGGAGAGGCCGTAGTGGGCGGAGATCCGGCCGGTCAGGCACAGGGTCAGCATCGTCAGCGCGAGGGCGACCGCCAGGTGCAGGGCGTGCTGCCAGGCGCGGATCCCGGCCGGGGAGCGGGCCGCCATCAGGAACGCGGCCGCCAGCAGCAGCACCCCCGCCACCCAGGCCAGCCACCACCAGCGGCCGTCGTGGGCGGTGACGGTGCGCAGGTTCAGCGTCGAGATGTCCGGCGTGCGCAGCACCTCGGCGAGCACCTTCGGCACCGGCAGCCCGAACGGGCCGTCGACCCTGCCCCTCCAGGTGGCGCCCAGCCCGAGCGTGAGGGCCAGCCAGGCCAGGTTGGGCAGCCCGAGCAGGATCACCGCGAGGGTCTCCCTGGCATGCCCGCGGGTGACCATCGCGAGCAGGGCGATCACCAGGGCCAGCACGACGTACGCCAGCACGAGCACGACCATCGCGTACGCCGCCGGGCGCACCGAGGCCTGGAAGCGCAGCAGGCGCCCCGGCAGCGGCGCCCCGCGCGACACCAGCAGCGCCAGCAGCAGGATCCCCGCCAGCCACAGCAGCCCGAAGCCGGCCGTCAGCGGCACATCCGTCGTGAAACCCGCCTTCGGTGCCGCGTCGAGCGCGTCGGTGAGGTCACTGAGCACGCCGCTGCCCACGTCCACCGCGAAGGTGTGCCTGGCGCCGAACGCGAGGCCGATCAGTGCGAGCAGCCACAGCACGGCGATCCGGGCCGCCCACCCGGCCAGCTCCCCGGCCCCGGCCACCGCCCGGTGGCGCAGCGGCCGCAGGAAGCCCCCGGCGGCGACCAGCGCCCCGACCAGCGTCACCGACAGCGGTACGACCGTCAGCCCGGCGCTCGTCCGGGCCAGTTCGCCCGCGTCCCCCGACAGCTCGACGGTGCCGCCGACCGCCGTCACCACGGTCGCCAGGACCACCGGCTGGAACGCGCCCTTCGGCAGGTCCGCCGCGCCCGCCGCCCACAGCCCCGCCGCGGCCACCACGAGCATGGCGATCAGCGCGGCCAGCAGCACGGCCAGCGCCGGTAGCCAGCCGTGCCGGGCCAGGGGCCGGCCGGCCGGCGTGGCCACCGGCCGCGCGGAGGCGATTTCGGGGCGCACGTTGTCACGCTAGGCAGGACCCGGCCGCCCCGCCCGCCGGGTGGTCCGTCCGCGTCGGCTTGCGGACGGTACGGGACCGGCGCACATTTGGCTCGATGTGCACCAAATGAGGCATTTCTAATGAATGCCGTTTACCGCACCGGGGAGATGAGCGCGTGAGCGTCGAACCGCCGTCGTCCGGCCGTCCCACAGGACCCCCCTCCGGCCCCCTGTCCGGGCCCTCCGGGCCACCCCCAGGACCACCCTCGCAGCCGCCCGGAGGCGGCGGCAGTCAGGGCGGGGAGCCGCACCAGCCATGGTGGAGGTCGGTGCCCCGGGTCGCGACGCTCACCACCGCCGTGGTGGTGGCCGCGGCCCTGGCCCTGGTTCTCACCCGTTCGGGCGACAACTCAGGGAAACGCGGCGAGGTCTTCCTCCAGGCCGCCAACAGCTCCGGCAAGGACCCGTTCACCGAGTCCACCGCCAAGAAGAGCTCCGCCGCGCCGGTGTCCGCGGCCCCTACCGCGTCGGCGGCGCCGGCGAACGAGGTGCGCGGGGTCGACGGCGGAGCGCCCGGCCTCTACAGCGGCACGAAGAACAGCGCCAGCTGCGACGTCGAGCAACAGGTCAGGTACTTCCAGGCCTCGCCCTCCCGCAACAAGGCGTTCGCCTCGCAGGTCGGCGTCCAGCCGTCCGGAGTCCCCGCCTATCTGCGTTCCCTCACCCCTGTACAGCTGCGCGCGGACACCCGGGTCACCAACCACGGCTACCGCGACGGCAGAACGACCACCTACCAGTCCGTCCTCCAGGCGGGCACCGCCGTCCTGGTCGACGGGCACGGTGTGCCCCGGGTCCGGTGTGCCTGCGGCAACCCGCTCGCCCCGCCGGTCGCGCAGCAGACCACCCCGAAGACGACCGGCACCGCATGGCCCGCCTACCGGCCCTCGAACGTGGTCGTCGTCGCGCCCGCCGCGCAGATCGTCAAGGTCTTCGTCGTCTTCGACCACGAGCGCGACGACTGGTTCGGCCGCCACAGGGGCGACCACACCGGACACGACGACCGCCCGGCCAGGCCCCCGGCCAATCCGAACCCCATGAATCCGCCGGCCCACCCCGGCTGCCCGCCCGCGTCCGGCAAGCCCGGGTCACCCGGCACCACACCGTGCCCGCCGGTCTCGTCCGGCCCGTCGACGCCGCCCGGCCCGGGGAACGGCTCCAAGTCCCCGCCGTCGAGTTCGCCGTCCTCGAACTCCCCGTCCTCGCAGTCGCCGGCCTCGAAGCCGCCCTCGTCCGAGCGGCCGTCCTCGAAGCCGCCGTCCTCGGCGCCGCCCTCGTCGGAGTCCCCGAAGTCGGAGTCCGCGAAGCCCGAGTCCCCGAAGTCGGAGTCCCCGAAGCCCGAGTCTCCGAAGAACGAGTCCCCCCGCACCGAGTCCCCGAAGAACGAATCGCCGGCGTCGCAGTCTCCGAAGTCGCAGGGGCCGGCCTCCGAGCACCCGTCCTCCGCACAGTCGCCGGCCCCGGTGTCCCCGGCGTCGCCCGGCCCCGAGTCCGCGGTGTCCTCCGCCGCACCGGCCTCCTCGGCCCAGCAGGCACCGCCCAGTTCGGCGGCCCCCGGGCCGGGCACCCGGTCGGTGGAGACCTCGGCGCCCCCGCAACCCGAGGTCCCCGTATCGCCGGCGCTGTGACCAGCGCGACCTGATTTGTGCGCGTTCGGCGAACACTCGTGGGGACTGTCGGACGGCACTCGGGGTACGAGCATGGATGCAACAGCGACCGGCCGGGCCGGCCTCCTGGAGAGACATGCATGATCGAACACCTGGGCGGGGCAGTGATACCGACTGGCTTCGACGTACCCGTGGAGCCGCTGCGACGAGCGGCGCACTACACCGGCGAGCCCGGCTGCATCGCCGAAGCGCGGGACTTCGCGGCCCGCTTCCTGGAGCAGCTCAGGACCGAGTGGTGTGCCGCGATCGACCCCCGGGCCGACGGCGAGCTGCTCCTCGTGGTGAGCGAGCTGGTCACCAACGCGGACCGGCACAGCAACGGCCCGTACATCCTCGAACTGGAGGGCACGGACAGCGCGGTCCTGGTCTCCGTGTACGACAGCAGCGTCGCCCTGCCCAGGCGCTTCCCCAGGGACCCGGAGCGGGTCGGGCGGCACGGGCTGGAGATCGTCCATGCCCTGGCCGTGGAGGTGAGCGCCGAGCGGGTACCGGTCGGCAAGCGGGTGCGCGCGCTGGTGCGCTTCCCCGGATGAGCCACCGCCCCGGAGCCCCGGGTGGGTCACCGCGGGCGCTGCCCCGCACGCGTGTGCGGGGCAGCGCCCGGGATCCCGCCGTCAGACGCAGCCGAGCTCGCCCAGCATCCCCTGGCGCAGTCGCATGATGATCCGCTTGATCAGGCGGGAGACATGCATCTGGGAGCAGCCGAGCCGCTCGCCGATCTCCGCCTGGGTGGCCTCCTCCACGAACCGCAGATGGATGATCTCCCGGTCCCGTTCGCTCAGCTCGGCCATGAGCGGGGCCAGCGACTGGAAGTCCTCGACGAGTCGCAGCCCGTCCTCCTCGACGCCGATGAAGTCGGCCAGCACCGCCTCGCCGTCCTCCGGGCCGTCCCCGGTCAGCGCGGCGTCCAGGGAGGAGGAGTTGTAGCCGTTGGAGGCCAGCTGGCCCTCGACCACCTCGTCCTCGGACAGGTTCATGAGCGTGGCGAGCTCGGCGACGGTCGGTTCCCGGTCCAGGCGGCTGGAGAGCTCCTCGCGTGCCTTGGCCAGCTCCACGCGCAGCTCCTGGAGCCGGCGCGGTACGTGCACCGCCCAGGTGGTGTCACGGAAGAACCGCTTGATCTCGCCCACGATGTACGGCAGCGCGAAGGAGGTGAACTCGACCTCGCGTGACAGCTCGAACCGGTCGATGGCCTTGATCAGGCCGATCATCCCGGTCTGGACGATGTCCTCCATGTCGTCGCCCCGGTTGCGGAACCGTCCGGCCGCGAACCGCACCAGCGACATGTTCATCTCGATGAGTGTGTTGCGGGCGTACTGGTACTCGGGGGTGCCCTCCTCCAGTTCACCGAGCCGCTGGAAGAACTGGCGGGACAGCTGGCGTGCGTCGCGCGGGGCGACGGTCCTCGGGTCCTCGATTCCTGGCAGTGCCCCCTCCGGCGTCCACGCTTCGACGGGGTGAGCGGTGTTCACTGCTTCCGACCGGATCCCGGCGGTATTCATTGCCTCTCCCAGGTCGCTCATGGTTCGGCGGCTGTCTCTTCGGCCGGTGTCGTCCCGGCCCTGTCCAGGTCTCGCCCTGCCCGGGTACCCGGAGCCGGACGTCTCATGCGTGCCTCGAAGCTCGGGTACCCGGGGTGACGCGACGCATGCGCTCTGTCCCCGGGCGTGGCCAAAAACAGCCTGTGACGGTCCGTGGTCGAGGGGACTACGCTCCGACGCGCACCGCTGTGACCAGCTCGTGCCGGTACCGCTTGGTGACGACACCGCCGTACCGGGAGTCGATCAGCCCGCGGATGCTCGCGAGCAGCCCGTTCCGGGCGGCCTCCGGGAGCGCTCGGTGGTTCGAGTAGGTGAGCAGCACGTCCAGGTACTGGTCGGTGGTGTACGTGATCTCCTGGGCATGGCCGTGCACGGAGACGTCGGTGAAGTGCGGGGAGCCGGTGAACTCGGTCGTGTCGGTCGCGAGGTCGGACTCGGGGGTCAGACGCAGACCCGGCGGGGTGGCCGGATCCCAGCGCTCGTAGCACTCCTGGACCTCGGCGAAGAAGTCCTCGGTGCCGCCCGCCACATGGTGGGTGGCGATGACGCCGAGCTGCCCGCCCGGGCGCAGCGCCCGGGCCGCCTTGGGCATCCGGACCGCCGGGTCGATCCAGTGGAAGGCGGTCGCGCAGACCACCGCGTCGAACGGCTCCGGCGGCAGCTCCCACTGTTCAAAGGCCGCGACCACCACGTCTACCTCGGGAAACGCGGCCAGTTGCCGACGGGCCACGGCGGCCATGTTCGGGCCGATCTCCACGGCGGTGATCGAACAGCCGGAGCCGGCCAGATCGACGGTGAGTTTGCCGGTGCCCGGGGCGATCTCCAGGACCCGGACGCCCGGCCCGGCGCCCGTGACCCGGACCAACTCATCGACCAGCGAGGCGGGGTAGCGGGGCCGGGCCCGTTCGTACCGTTCGGCGTCCTGGTCGAAGATGTCCCGCAGTTTCGGTTCTTTCACCCTGAATTCCAGTGCGTCCACGCAGGCAGAATGCCGCTGCCCGTCCCTCGGAGCCAGCGTTTTTCGCCGGCCCCGGCCGCCCGGCGGCCTCTCAGCGCTCGCCCTTCTCCCGCAACTGCCGGAAGAACGCCCGCACATCGCCCACCAGCAGATCCGGCTCCTCCATCGCCGCGAAGTGCCCGCCCCGGTCGAATTCCGTCCAGCGGACGATGTTCTCCGTGCGGTCCGCCTTGTGCCGCAGCGGCCGCTGGGGTTCGGCCGGGAACAGGGCGAGGGCGGTCGGTGCCGTGGACGGTTCGAAGGGCGCGGCGGCCCGGGCGCCGGTGGCGTGCGCCCGCTCGTAGTAGATCCGGGCGGAGGAGGCGGCCGTGCCGGTGAGCCAGTAGAGCATCACGTTGGTCAGCAGCCGGTCCCGGTCCACCGCCTCCTCCGGCAGCTCCTCGGAGTCCGTCCACTCCCGGAACTTCTCGACGATCCAGGCGAGCTGCCCCACCGGCGAGTCCGTGAGCGCGTATCCGGGCGTGTGCGGGCGGGTGCTCTGCAGGATCGCGTACCCGGTGCTCTCCTTGGACCAGGCGGCCCAACGCCGCCACGAGTCGAGGGTGTTGGCCCCCTCCTCGGCGTCCAGCGCCGCCAGCTCCCCGGCCGTCGGCTCGGTGGCCTGCTGGGCGCCCGGCAGCAGATTGAGGTGGACGCCGATCACCCGGCCGGGATGGGCGCGGCCCAGCTCCCGGGAGATCGCCGCGCCCCAGTCACCGCCCTGCGCACCGAACCGCTCGTAGCCCAGCCGGTGCATCAGCTCGGCCCAGGCGTCCGCGACCCGCCCCGCCTCCCAGCCGGACTCCGTCGTCGGACCGGAGAACCCGAACCCCGGGATGCTCGGCAGCACCACGTGGAAGGCGTCGGCCGGGTCCCCGCCGTGCGCCGCCGGATCAGTGAGCGGCCCGACCACGTCCAGGAACTCCACGATCGAGCCCGGCCAGCCGTGGGTGACGACCAGCGGGGTGGCGTCCGGCTCGGGGGAGCGGATGTGGGCGAAGTGCACGTTCGTGCCGTCGACCGTGGTGGTGAACTGCGGCCACGCGTTGAGCTCCGCTTCGGCCGCGCGCCAGTCGTACTCGTGCCGCCAGTAGTGCGCGAGGTCCCGCAGATACGGCGTCGGTACGCCGTACGCCCAGTCTGCGCCGGGCAGCTCGGCCGGCCAGCGGGTGCGGTCGAGGCGGGTGTGGAGGTCTTCGAGGTCGGTCTGGGGGATGGAGATACGGAAGGGGGTGATGTCCGGCGACGAAGAGGTCATGTTGGTGATGCTAGGTGCGGTCGTCGGTCGTCTGCGGGGCCGTTGTGGCTTGTCGCGCCCACGCGGCGGAGCCGCATATGCAGCACAGCCCCGCGCCCCGGAAGGGGCGCGGGGCGATTAGTTTCTCGATTGGCAGGGGTCGGTACACATGACCGCGTTCCCCGCTCCCAGGAGGTGTCCATGACCACCGACGGATTCACCACGTGTCTCTGGTTCGACGGCCAGGCCGAGGAGGCCGCGCACTACTACGTGTCGGTCTTCAAGAACTCCAGCATCGGCAAGGTCGGCCGGTACAACGAGGCCGGACCGGGGGAGGCGGGCTCCGTGCTGGCCGTCGACTTCACGGCCAACGGGCAGAAGTTCGTCGCCATCAACGGCGGCCCGCAGTTCAAGTTCACCGAGGCGATCTCGTTCCAGATCTACTGCGCCGGGCAGGAGGAGGTCGACCACTACTGGGCCAAGCTCACCGAGAACGGCGGCGAACCCGGCCCGTGCGGCTGGCTCAAGGACAGGTACGGCGTGTCCTGGCAGGTCATCCCGGACGGGCTGATCGACATGATCGGCGACGCCGACCCGGAGAAGGCCGCGCGCACCACCCGGGCCATGTACAGCATGAGCAAGCTCGACATCGCCGCGCTGCAGAAGGCGTACGCGGGGGAGTGAGCCATACGGGGACGGGGGCGGTGTCCGCGGACACCGCCCCCTGGTGGACCCGCCGCCGGATCAGACCCGGTCGGCCACGATCAGCAGATACTGGAAGCTGCCGTTCTTGTACGCGGTGAGGAACGCGTCCTCGATCCCCGTCACCAGGTGGTCGGCCTGCTTGCGCAGTTCCCAGTACGGGATCGTCGCCGCGGTGAGGTCCTCCACATGGACCGGCACCAGCCGGTTGGCGGCCATCGCCCGGAAGTACTCCGACCTCGGGTGGATGTCGCAGATGTAGTGCGCGTTGATCAGGGACACCTCGCGGGACGCCTGCCCGTAGGCGTTGTTGTAGCAGCCGGTGATCGTCACATAGCGGCCGCCGCGGCGCAGCAGCCGGGCGTGCTCGGCGAACAGCAGCTCCAGCTCGACGTACATCGTGGACTCGTTGTTCCACGAGGCCGCGTAGGCGCCGGTCTCGAAGCCGGTGTCCAGCATGTTCCGGTGGTGGTAGCGGACCTTGTCGCCGACCTCCCGCTTGCGGGCCATCTCGTTGGCGAAGTCGGCCTGCTTGGCGGAGATGGTCACCCCGTCGGAGTGGCAGCCGTAGCGCAGGTTCGCCACGATGCTGCCGCCACCGCGGCCGCAGCCCGCGTCGAAGACCCGGTCGGCCGGCGTGAGGGCGCCGAGGTGGGAGGCGAGCAGCTCGGCCTGGGCGTGCTCCAGACGGTGCAGCTCACCGGTGACGCGCTCCTTGCGCAGCGCGGGATCGGGCTCGTCGAGCACCGACCAGTCGGCCTCACCGATGCCGTAGTGGTGGTGGTAGAGGTCGTCGATCTTTCCGAGTTCGAGGTTGACCGGGTTCTCCTCGGCGTTCCAGTACTCCGCGACGCTGTTCTGGTACCTGGACTGAGTTGGCACCGGGGCTGACGTGGTGGTCTTCCGAGCGACAGGGGCGGTCGTCAACAGTTGCTCCTCGAAGTGTTTCTGACGGTGTTTCGGATGGGCTCGGTGGCTACCAGTAGTCGGGCAGGTGGTAGCGGCTGGTGTTGGTGGCGTGCCATTCGTGGTTGCCGGAGACCCAGGCGGCCAGCCCCTCCGCATAGCGCGCGATCAGCGGCGAGGTGGCGGCCAGGGCGGCCGACTCCTCCTCGAAGGCCTCCATGACCCGGTTGTGGATGCCGACGGACTTCAGATAGGCCGCCTTCAGCCCGCGCCGGTCGTTGGCGGCCACCACCTGAGGCAGGTTCAGGTGGTCCGGGTCGCTCGCCAGCTCCTTGGTGAAGGAGTACAGATCGTTGACGATCGTGGTGGCGTTGCAGGCCAGGGCCGTGATCCGCTGGATCTCCGGGCGGGCGTAGAGCTGTTCGGGCAGTTCGTAGCCGTCCACCGCGTCGACGATCGACAGGCAGGGCCGGAAGTTGTTGAACTGCCGCATCACCAGGTACTCCCAGACCCGGGGCGTGTACTTGGTCTCCATCCACGCGGCCTCGCCGAGATAGCCCATGTGCAGCCGGGCCATGTCGTGCACGAACCGGGCCGTCTGGCTGGGCGTGGCGAAGCCGGCGTAGTCCGCGAGGGCGTGGTGGTACGAGCGCAGCGGGCCGTCGGCCTGGATCCCCTCGCGCCACTCCTCCTCCAGCTCCGGGATGCCGTGGTAGGGGTCGAGCGCCGACTGGGCGATGATCAGCGGGCCGCCGAGGCCCCGCCGGGATCCGCCCCGTCCCTCGTCCTCCTCGCAGTAGCAGGAGTCCACGATGTTCTCGGCGAGCAGCAGCTTGCCGGCGGCGGTGAGCCGGTCCAGGTCGAGGCCGCCCGGATGCTGGAGGGCGATGGCCCGGCCGAACTGGAAGCCGGAGAAGTCCCCCTTCCAGGCCGCGGGGAACAGGTCCAGCTCGCGGGCCCAGGCCTCAAGGCGGCGGTCGAGCTCGGCGGCCTTCTCCGGGTCGGCGGGCACGGCCGGCCGGCAGTGCAGTCCGGGGACCGCTCCGGTGCGTTTCGTCGGGCGCAGTCGTTGCGCGATGTTCGGCGGTCCCGGCAGAGCGTAGGAGGTGGTGGTTGTGCTCATGGCTGTGCTCCAGGCCGTCAGTCGGCGGTGCGGCCGAGCTGGACGTTCTCCAGGATCCCGGCCGCGTCGGGGACCAGGACGGCGAGCGAGTAGTAGGCGGTGACCAGGTAGTTGATGACGGCCTGCTCGTTGACGCCCATGAAGCGGACGTTCAGGCCGGGCTGGAACTCCTCGGGGATGCCGGTCTGGTAGAGGCCGATGACCCCCTGGTCGGCCTCGCCGGTGCGCAGCGCGATGATGCTGCTGGTGTGGTCGTCGCTGATCGGGATCTTGCTGCACGGGTAGATCGGGACCCCGCGCCAGGCCGGGATCTCGTGCCCGTCGACGTTGGTGGACGGAGGCACGAGGCCGCGCCGGTTGCACTGCCGGAAGAAGGCCGCGATCGCCTTGGGGTGGGCCAGGATCACCTTGGTCTTGCGGCGCATGGAGATCAGCTCGTCCATGTCGTCCGGGGTCGGCGGGCCGGTGAAGGAACTGATCCGCTGCCCGTAGTCGATGTTGTGCAGGAGCCCGAACTCCCGGTTGTTGACCAGCTCCCACTCCTGGCGCTCGCGGATCTCCTCGACCGTGAGGCGCAGCTGCTGCTGGGTCTGGTCCATCGGGTGGTTGTAGAGGTCGGCGACCCGGGAGTGCACCCGCAGCACGGTCTGGGTCAGCGACAACTCGTACTCGCGCGGCGCGAGGTCGTAGTCCACGAAGCCGCCCTGCAGGGTCGGCTCGCCGGTGTGGCCGGCCTGCACCGGCACCTCGGCCTCGCCCTTGCGGTTCATCGGCAGCCGCTGCCGGTCGACATAGGCCTGCAGATGGGCGCCGAGCGAGGGCACCCGGTCCATGATCTCCTCGGCGACCGTCCAGGGCAGCGCCATCACCACGCCCGCCGTCTCCGCCCGGACCGAGGTGAGCCAGAGCGGATCGGTCTGGCCGACCGCCTCGTCGCCCATCTGGTCGCCGTCGGTGACGACCCCGACGACCTCCTCCTCGCCGTACTTGCCGGCCGCGTAACGGATGAACCGGCCGTGCACCACCAGGTAGGTCTCGGTGACCGGCTGCCCCGCCTCGAACAGCACCTGCCCGGCGCGCACCTCGCGGGGCTGGAACCGGCCGGCGATCTCGGTCAGCGCGTCCAGGTCGTCGTAGCCGCGCAGGATCGGCAGCTCGGTGAGGGTCTGCGGGATGACCCGGATGTCGTCCCCGCCGTTGTGCTCGAAGCTCACCCGGCCCCGCCCGGTGCGCAGTTGGAGGCGCCGGTTGACCCGGTAGGTGCCGCCCCTGACGTCCACCCACGGCAGTGTCTTCAGCAGCCACCGGGAGGTGATGGCCTGCATCTGCGGTTCGGACTTGGTGGTCGTGGCGAGCTGGCGTGCCGCCCGGGTGCTCAGGCTGGTGAGCTGCCCGTCGGCGGTCGGATCCGGTTCGGGCTCGTCGACGGCGGAACCGATGACGCTGTCCGGTGTGGACACTTTCCCTCCAGCAGAGAGGTGAACAACGGTGACCCGAAGGGTCGGTGGTGTGCGAGGTGGTGGTGCGCACGGACAAGCCAAACAGCCGTGGTGATCTACGGGTACGGCGCGAAAGGGGCGGTTGCATGCCTTAGTTGCGCAAACCTGGTGTTCGGGGTGGAAAGGGTGGTGTTTCTTGATCGTGCGCCGGTCACCCGCTCTCGTGCCCGGGTCGCGCGGGGGTTGGGCTCAGGAAAGGTCGTTGACCAGCACCGCGGCCCCGTCGAAGCGCCCGGCCTTCAGGTCCCGCAGGGCCCTCGGAGCCTCCGACAATGGATAGGCGTGGGTGGTCGCGTGCACGCCGTGCCGCTCGGCGAGCGCGAGGAACTCCCGCCCGTCGGCACGGGTGTTGGAGGTGACGCTGCGCAGCTCCCGCTCGTAGAACAGCTCGCGTTCGTAGTTCAACGGCGGTACGTCGCTGAGGTGGATGCCCGCGACCGCCAGTACCCCGCCCCGGTCCAGGGCGCGCAGCGCGACCGGCACCAGGTCGCCGACCGGCGCGAACAGGATCGCGCTGTCCAGCGGTTCGGGCGGCGCCTCGTAGGCGTCCCGCGCCGAGGCCGCGCCCAGCTCCACGGCCAGCCGCCGCGCCTCGGCACCCCGGGTGAGCACATGCACCCGCGCGCCCTGGGCGAGCGCCACCTGCGCACACAGGTGGGCGCTGCCCCCGAAGCCGTACAGACCGAGCCGTCCGCCCGGCGGGAGCGAGGCCCGGCGCAGCGCGCGATAGCCGATGATGCCGGCGCACAGCAGCGGGGCGAGCGCGATGTCGTCGAGGGCGCCGGGCAGCCGGTAGGCGAAAGCGGCGGGCACGGTCGTGTACTCCGCGTAACCGCCGTCGGCGTCCCAGCCGGTGTACTGCGAGTGCGGGCACAGGTTCTCGGCGCCCCGCCGGCAGTACGCGCACTCCCCGTCGGTGCGCCGCAGCCAGGCCACCCCGACCCGGTCGCCGACCGCGAAGTCCGCCACCTCGGCGCCCGTCCCCGCGACCGTGCCGACCACCTCGTGCCCCGGGGTCACCCCGGTCCGGTGCACCGGCAGATCTCCCTCGGTGACATGGAGATCGGTGCGGCACACCCCGCAGGCCCGCACCCGCACCAGCAGTTCGTCCGCCCCGGGCACCGGCACCGGCCGCTCGACCAGCCGCAGCGGATCCGCCTCGACCGGTCCGGGCCGCGCCACCGACCACGCCCGCATCACGTCCGCCATACCGCGCCCCGTCCGCCGAAGGCCGCCGACTCCCTTCCCCAGTGTCCGACGGAGTCCGGCGTTCGGCGCGCGGGCGGACCTCCCGGTGGCTAGCGTGAGGAACCGGGAGAACCCGCACGATCGGAAGGGTCGCGGCGATGGCGGTACAACCTGAAGGAACCCCCTGTTGGGCCGACGCGATGTTCGGCGACCTGGAGGGGGCCAAGAGCTTCTACGGCGAGGTCCTCGGCTGGACCTTCGGAGAGTCGTCCTCGGAGTACGGCAACTACACCCAGGCCTACGCGAACGGCAAGGCCGTCGCCGCCGTCGTACCGCCCATGCCCGGTCAGGAGGGGCAGTCGCAGTGGTGCCTGTACTTCGCCTCGCCGGACGCGGCGGCCGCCGCGGCGCGGATCCGGGAGAACGGCGGCGAGGTGCTGATGGAGCCGATGCAGGTCGGCGACTTCGGCACGATGTGCCTGGCCCGTGAGCCCAGCGGCGCGGTGTTCGGGATCTGGCAGGGCGGTGTCCACGAGGGCTTCGAGGCCACGGCCGTGCCCGGCGCCTACTGCTGGGCGGAGGTCTTCACCCGCGAGCCCGAGAAGGCCGACCCCTTCTTCGCGGCCGTCTTCCCCTACACGGTCCGGCAGGTCGAGGACGACAACGTCGACTTCCGCACGTTCAACCTCCGTGAACAGCCCGTCCTCGGCCGGATGCGGATGACCGACGACTTCCCGCCCGAGGTGCCGTCGTACGTGAACGTGTACTTCACCGTCGCCGACTGCGACGAGGCCGTCGCCAAGGCGACGAAGCTCGGCGCGGTCCTTCGCTTCGGGCCGATGACCAGCCCCTTCGGCCGGTTCGCGGCGCTCAGCGACCCGCAGGGCGCCAACTTCTCGGTGATCGACGTCACGACCACCGAGGGTGAGATGCCGCCGACCACGGACGTCTGACCTCGGCGGATCCCGGGCCACGGCCGGGCACCCCGCCCGGCCGTGGCATGATCGGGCGCATGCGTGAACGAGTGGTGGCCGCGTGCGACGGGGCTTCTAAGGGAAACCCGGGACCGGCTGGCTGGGCCTGGGTGGTGTCGGACGACGCGGCGACTCCGGCCCGCTGGGAGGCCGGGCCGCTCGGCAAGGCCACCAACAACGTGGCCGAACTGACCGCCCTGGAGCGGCTGCTGACGGCCGTCGCGCCGGACGTGCCGCTCGAGGTGCGGATGGACTCGCAGTACGCGATGAAGGCCGTCACCACCTGGCTGCCCGGCTGGAAGCGCAACGGCTGGAAGACCTCCGCGGGCAAGCCGGTCGCCAACCAGGACCTTGTCGTCCGCATCGACGAACTCCTCGACGGCCGCACGGTCGACTTCCGGTACGTCCCCGCCCACCAGGTCGACGGCGACCCGCTGAACGACTTCGCCGACCGCGCGGCCAGCCAGGCGGCCGTGGTCCAGGAGGCCGCGGGCAGCGACCTCGGCTCCCCGGAACCGCCGCCGTCCCCGACGTCCGCCGCCTCCGCCGCGGCCCCGCGCCGCAAGGCGGCACCCCGCAAGAGCGCGGCGGGCGCCTCCTCGGCCCGCACCATCAAGGCGAAGTTCCCCGGCCGCTGCCTGTGCGGCCGCTCCTACGCGGCCGGCGAGTCCATCGCCAAGAACGCGCAGGGCTGGGGCCACCCGGAGTGCCGTACGGCAGAGGCCTGACGCAGCGGCCCGATCAGGCCTCCAGGGTGTCGAACGTGTAGAACCTCGTGTGGTCGAGCAGGTCCGCCGGCCGCACGTCGTTCCACGGCTTCATCGTCTCGTCGAGGTCCACCACGTCCGGCGTGCCACCGCCCGGCACATAGGCCGCCTCCGGGTGCCGGCGCTGCCAGCGGGCCCAGAGCTTGTCGATGAAGGCGTGGTGCAGCCAGAACACCGGGTCGTTGGGGGAGACCCCGGTGGCCATCTGCCCGCCGACCCAGACGTGGACCCTGTTGTGCAGGTTGACCCCGCGCCAGCCCTCCAGATGGTTCCGGAAGCCGTCCGAGGCGCTGTTCCAGGGCGCCATGTCGTACGTCGCCATGGACAGTACCGAGTCGACCTCGGCCCGGCTCGGCAGCTCGCGCACGCTCGTCCCGAGCGACCTGCGCAGATAAGTACGGCCGTCCACGCGGACGTTGACCGGCCAGTTCCCGCCGGCCGCGGCGAACGGCCCGTCGGTCACCCGCCCGTCCGAACTGCGCCCGGTGCCGCCGAGGAAGTCCGGCGCCCACAGCGCGGCACGGACGGTCCGGTCGGCGCTCCAGTCCCAGTAGGGGAGCGCGACGGAGGAGTCCACCGACTGGAGTGCCTGCTCGAAGTCGAGCAGGAACCTGCGGTGCCAGGGCAGGAACGACGGCGAACGGTGGCCGGTGCGCTCCGAGTCGTCGGTGTCGGACATGATGAAGGCGTTGTGCGTGCGCACGAAGTCGTCGTAACGCCCGCTGCGCTTCAGCTCGATGACGGCGGCGACGAACCGCCGCTTCTCGTCGGCGGTCAGACTGGCCTGGTTCTTGCGTACGGTCATGTGCGGGGTGCTCCTCGGGCGGGCGATCAGGGCGGTCAGTTGGCGGGGAACGGCAGCAGTGCGGCGCCCTGCAGCTCGTCGACCGCGGCGCGGGCGGCGGCGCGCGGGGTGGCGACCGGGTCGTAGTGGCTGACCACGCTGATCCAGCTGCCGTCGGCGTTCCGCATCACGTGCAGTTCGACCCCGTCCACGAACACCGCGTATCCGGTGCCGTGTCCGTGGTGGTGACCGCCCATTCCGGCCATTCCATCCATTCCGGCCATCGCGTCCATGTCGCCGGTCCCGGCCGGCCGGCCCTGTATCCGGCGGCCCTTGTAGACCTCGTCGAAGGGTTCGAGTGATCCCTCGTGCGAGTGGCCGGCGGCCGAGGCGCCGGGTGCGACGAGGGTCTGGACGCCGGCCGCGGCGGCGAGGGCGGCCGCCGCGGTGAGTGCGCGACGGCGGGTGAGTTCGGGCATGCGGATGCTCCTGTGACGGGTGCGGATGGTGACCCCGTATGCCTATCCGCCGGTTCCGGAGCAGGAGAAATCGCCCGGATCGGGTTGGCTGCGATCAGGACAATTGACTACATGTCATATAAGATTGAACGAAGATGATCTTGTCGTGGCGATGGCCCCGCCGGACCCGGAACGGGGAATTCCTTGCTCGGGCGGGCGGCTTTCCGGTGATCTTTCGCGGCCGTCCGCCGTCCGGGTGGCGTGGCTCACGGCGCCAATCTGGCGCGATTCGAAAACCCGGCCGGGCGCTCTCGCGCTGCTACCCTCCGATGCCAATTGGACACGTTCAGTGAAACCCAGGGGTGTGCGCGTGAAGGTCGTCTGTGTCGGAGGCGGGCCCGCCGGTCTGTATCTCGCGATCCTGCTCAAGAGGCAGAACCCGTCCCACGACATCACCGTCCGCGAACGCAACCCCGAGGGCTCCACCTACGGCTGGGGCGTCACCTACTGGCGCGCCCTGCTCGACCGGCTCCACGCGTACGACCCCGAGTCGGCGCAGGCCATCGAGGAGAGCTCGGTGCGCTGGACCCAGGGCGTCGCCCACGTCCGTGACCAGGTGACCCGGCAGCCCGGTGACGCGGGCCACGGCATCGGCCGCCACCGCCTCCTGGAGATCCTCGCCGAACGCGCCCGCGGTCTCGGCGTCCGGCTGGAGTTCGAGGACGAGATCACCCCCGGCAACCTCCCCGAGGCCGACCTGGTCGTCGCCGCCGACGGCATCCACAGCACCCTGCGCGCCCGGCACGCCGACCACTTCGGCACCGACGTCACCGAGGGCCGCAACCACTACGTGTGGCTCGGCACCACCCAGGTCTTCGACTCCTTCACCTTCGCCTTCACCGAGACGGAGCACGGCTGGGTCTGGTGCTACGGCTACCCGTACGACGCCGAGCACAGCACCTGCGTCATCGAGTGCGCCCCGGACACCCTCACCGGCCTCGGCCTCGACACGATGGACGAGGCCGGCCAACTGACCCTGCTGGAGAAGCTGTTCGCCGGCATCCTCGACGGCCGTCCGCTGATCGGCGGTTCCTCGGCGGCCTGGCCGGCCTTCCGCACCCTCACCAACCGCACCTGGCACCACGGCAACCTCGTCCTGCTCGGCGACGCCGCGCACACCACCCACTACTCCATCGGCGCCGGCACCACCCTCGCTCTGGAGGACGCCATGTGCCTCGCCGACGCACTGCGCGAACCCGCCGCCCTGCCGCAGGCCCTCGCAGCCTACGAACAGCGGCGCAAGGCCGAACTCGTCTCCGCGCAGAGCGCGGCCCGCCTCAGCGCCCAGTGGTACGAGAACCTGCCCCGCTACATCGGCCTGCCCCCGCACCGCATGTTCGCCCTGCTCGGCCAGCGGCACTCGCCCCTGCTGCCGTACGTCCCGCCGCAGCTCTACTACGGCCTCGACAGGGCGGCCGGGCGGCTGGAGGTGCTGCGCCGGTTCAAGCGGTGGCTCGGGCCACGGGCGGCGCGCGCCCTGCACGTCCGGTCGTAGGCGCCTTACGGCCGCGGGATGTTTGGGTGAAAGGCCATTCACCCGATAGGGTGAATTCGTATTCACCTCGTTTTTCGCGCCGCCCGCAGGAGTGCCGATGGACCAGCCCGCCCCGACAGCCGGTAGCCCGGGATCGCCCGCCGCACCACCCCCGTTGCGGGAGCGGCTGACCATCCCGGTGCTGGCCTTCGGCGGGATCCTGATGGCCGTCATGCAGACGGTGGTGGTCCCGCTCCTGCCGGACCTGCCCCGGCTCACCCACTCCTCGGCCGGTGCCGTCTCCTGGATGGTCACCGCGACCCTGCTCGCAGGGGCCGTCCTCACGCCGGTGCTCGGCCGGGCCGGCGACATGTACGGCAAGCGCCGGGTGCTCACCGGGGCCCTCGCGCTGATGACGGTGGGCTCCGTGATGTGCGCCCTGTCGTCGGACATCACCGTGCTCATCGTCGCCCGCGCCTTCCAGGGCGCCGCCGCCTCCGTCGTACCGCTGTCGATCAGCATCCTGCGCGACGAACTGCCGCCCGAGCGACGGGGGTCGGCGGTGGCGCTGATGAGCTCCACCGTCGGCATCGGAGCCGCCCTGGGCCTGCCGCTGGCCGCGCTGGTGGTGCAGTACTACGACTGGCACACCATGTTCTGGCTGACCAGCTTCCTCGGGGCGCTGGGCGTCGCGGCCGTCTGGTGGGCGGTCCGGGAGTCACCGGTGCGCGAGCCCGGCCGGTTCGACGTCCTCGGCACCCTCGGGCTGGCCGTCGGGCTGACCTCCCTGCTGCTCGGCGTCTCCCAGGGCGGCCAGTGGGGCTGGGGCAGCCCGCGCGTCCTCGGACTGTTCGGCGCCGCCGTCCTCGTGCTGGCCCTGTGGTGGTGGCAGCAGCTGCGGACCGGTGAACCCCTGGTCGACCTGCACCTCGTGACCCGGCCGCGGGTCGGCCTCTCGCATGTCGCCGCCCTGCTGACCGGGTTCGCCTTCTACGCCAACTCCCTGGTCACCGCCCAGCTGGTGCAGGCGCCGAAGACCACCGGATACGGCCTCGGCCTGTCGATCGTGGCCACCGGCCTGTGCCTGCTCCCCGGCGGCGTGACCATGCTGCTGTTCTCCCCGCTCTCCGCCCGGATCTCCGCCTCCCGGGGCCCGCGCATCACCCTGGCCCTCGGCGCCGCGGTCATCGCCTGCGGATACGTGGTCCGCATCGCCGACAGCCGCGACCTCTGGATGATCATCCTGGGCGCCACCGTCGTCGCCACCGGCACCACGCTCGCCTACTCCGCGCTGCCCACGCTGATCCTGCGGGCCGTCCCGGCGAGCCAGACCGCCTCCGCCAACGGCGTCAACGTCCTCATGCGGACCATCGGCCAGGCCACCTCCAGCGCCGCCGTGGCCGCCGTCCTCACCCACCACACCAGCCTCGTCGGCGGCGTTCCCATCGCCACGCTGCACGGCTACCTGCTGGCCTTCGCGATGGCCGGCGCCATCGCCCTCGCGGCCGCCGCCGCAGCCCTCTCCATACCCGGCGACAAGGCTCCCGCCGGCCCTGTCCCCGCCCGGGGCCGTGCCGAGAGTGCGAGGGACGAGGCGCTGGAGGGAGCATGAGTGCCGTGAGCACCCGACCCGGCACCCCCTCCGCGCCCGCCCCCGCCCCCGCCCGACGGGACGCCGAGGCCACCAAGGCGGCCATCCTCAGGGCCGCCCGGCACCTCCTCGCCCGGCACGCGCACGCCGACATCACCCTCAAGGACGTCGCCGAACGCGCCGGGGTCAGCGCGCCGTTGATCCTCAAGTACTTCGGCAACAAGGACAGCCTGTTCGCCCGGGTCATGTCCTTCGACACCGACGCGGCCGCTCTCCTCGACGCACCCCTGGACGACCTCGGCCGGCACATGGTCCGGCACGTCCTGGAGAGCCAGCGCGACCGCGGCGCCGACCCGCTGCTGCGCATCGTCTTCGCGCCCCTGCACGGCGACCACGGCGATGTGCTGCGCGCCAACTTCCGCGCCCATGTGGTCGACGCCCTCGCCGCCCGGCTCACCGGACCCGACCCGGACCTGCGCGCCGAGCTCGCCGTCGCCCAGCTCATCGGCCTGGGCGTGATGTACGGCATCGCCCGCGGCCCACGGCTGCGCGACTCCGCGGCCGCCGACGTCGGCGACATCGCCGACCGCTACGGCCCGGCCGTCCAGGCTCAGCTGACGCCCTGAGCGCTCCGCTGCAAGTGCCGCGATGCGCCGTCTGCCGACCGCGGCGCCGTCGTGGCTGGTCGCGCCCACGCGGCGGAGCCGCATATGGATACAGCCCCGCGCCCCTTCAGGGCGCTGCCCAACCGACCGCAGCGGACTTCGCCGGACCCGCTTAGCCCGGCTCCGGCGCCGTCAGCAGCGCCTCGGCCGACCTGCGGAAGGCGGTCAGCAGCCGGTGGTTGTCCCCGGCGCGGGTCGCCAGCACCACTTGGCTCGGCTCGACTCCGTGCAGCGGGACCGTGGTCAGGTCGGGGCGGATGGTCGCGCCGGGCACCCGGGGCGCGATCGCCACGGCCTGCCCGGCGGCGACATGCTCGAACTTGTCCTCCACCGCGACGATCAGCGGACCGTCGGGCGCGGGTCTGCCGTCCGGCCGTGGATCTATCCGCCAGAACGCGTTCCAGAGCGGATCCTTCCCCCGGGGCAGCGGCTCGTCGGCGATGTCGTCGAGGGTGACCGACTCCTTCCCGGCCAGCCGGTGGTCCAGAGGGACCACCAGGACGCGCGGCTCGTCGTACAGGACCGTCACCCGCAACCCGTCGGTGCGCAGCGGCAGCCGCGTCACGACCGCGTCCACGCGCCCCGTCAGCAGGGCCTCGCGCGGCTCGCCCCAGTCGAGGTGCATGGTCCGCACGTCGGCGTCCGGGAAGCGGCGGCGCAGCTCGCGCACGGCCGGGGTGACGATGATCCCGTTGATGTACCCGACGGTGATCCGGCTGGGCTCGGCGGCGGCCCGGGTGACAGCGGCGGCCTCGCCCGCTGCCCGCAGCAATGCCCCGGCCCGCGCCAGGAACACCTCACCGGCCTCGGTGAGCCGGGCCCCCTGCGGGGTGCGGTCGAAGAGCCGCGCACCCAGCACCTGCTCAAGGCGCTGGATCTGCCGGCTCAGCGCGGGCTGGGTGATGTGCAGGGCACCTGCGGCCCGCCCGAAGTGGCGCTGCTCGGCGACGACGGTGAAGTACCGGACGAGCCGCAGATCGAGGTCGGGGGCGGAAGCCGGATCAGCCATGCCTCCAGCATAAGGCCGACGACCTGCGGCGATGCCTGAAAGGCATTGCGTATTGCGAAAGAGGCTTTGGACGCGCGCCGCCCGCCGGCCGAACGATGGAAACACGATCCCCTCCCTCGAAGGAGCACTCACCATGCGGGTATTCGTCACCGGCGGCAGCGGTTTCATCGGTTCCGCCGTCGTCCCCGAACTCCTCGGCGCCGGCCACCGGGTCCTCGCCCTCGCCCGCTCGGACAAGTCGGCCGAGACCCTGCGGGCGGCGGGCGCCGAAGTGCACCGCGGCAGCCTCGACGACCCCGAGGACCTGGCCCGCGCGGCGGCCGGGACCGACGGCGTGATCCATCTGGCCTTCAACCACGACGACTTCCTGAACATGACCCGCGCCGTGGAGACCGACCTCGGCGTGATCGAGGCGATCGGCGCCGCCCTGGCAGGCTCGGACCGGCCCTTCGTCGCCACCTCGGGAACCCTCCTGCTCGCGGCGATTGACGGCGTCGCGACGGAGGACGACACCCCGGCACCGGGCATCCACCGCGGCGACTGCGACCGCGCCGCGCTCGCCCTGGCCGCGCGCGGCGTTCGCAGCTCGGTGGTCCGCCTGGCCCCCACGGTGCACGGCCGGGGCGACCAGGGATTCGTGCCGCGGCTGATCGGCATCGCCCGCGAGAAGGGCGTCGCCGCATACGTCGGCGACGGCACCAACCGCTGGCCGGCCGCCCACCGCCTGGACGCCGCCCGCCTGTACCGCAGGGCCCTGGAGTCGGCCCCGGCGGGCACCGCCCTGCACGGAGCGGCCGATGAGGGAGTCCCCTTCAAGGACATCGCGGCGGCCATGGGCAGGGGCCTCGACGTCCCGGTGAAGAGCATCCCGGCGGATGAGGCGCAGGCCCACTTCGGCTGGCTGGGCATGGCGGCGTCGATCGACAACGCGACATCGAGCGAGCGAACCAGGAAGCTCCTGGGCTGGAAGCCGGAACAGCCGGGTCTGATCGCCGACTTGGAAGAGGGCCACTACTTCTGAATGCCGGTGACGTGAAGCGCCCCGACAGGGGCGCGGGGCTGTTGCCAATGTGCGGCTCCGCCGCGTGGGCGCGACCAGCCCCCACCGGCCCGCAGCCATCAACGGCGCACAAGCACCCCGTCCAAGAACCCGTTACTGAAAACCCGGTGTGGGTCAAGGCGGTCCAACACCTCGACCGCCGCATCCCACACCGCACCCCCGAACGACCCCGGAATCCTGGTGCCGAGCACCACCTCATCACTCCACACACCCGACTCCGTATAACCCCACCCCTTGGACCACTCGACCCGAGTCCCCTCGAACGTCTCGAACAGGAACTGCTCCAACTCCCGCAAGAACGCCTCCGCATAGGGCGTCCCCGGCAGCGTCAGCACATCCAGCCACACGGCGGTGTCCGCACCGTCCCGAGGCCGCATCGCGGACAGCAGCGGCATCTGAGCGCCGTCCACCCCGACATCGGACGCCTCGTCCAGCCCCGTCACCCGGATCTCCACCGACCCGTTGACCGGGAACCGCCCCGACGCGGCGTACGCGGTGAGCCGTTCCCGGTAGAAAGAGGTGAACTCGTGCACCACCCGCTGCACCTCGGCCCGCCGAGTCAGCACCGCGTACCCGTTCGCGTCGAGCCGCAGCGTGGTCGGTCTGATGTACAGCAGCGTGTTCTTCGACGCCCCCCAGATGTCGGCGGACAGCGTCGCCGCCAACCCGAGCGCCGACACATCCAGTTGCGCGTTGCCCAGCACCGGCGCCAGGTACCAGGCCGCGTCGGACACCATCCGTCCCACCAGGTCGGCGACCACGGTCGGCACGTTGTCGGAGAAGGGGTAGTTGTACGGCGAGGTGACGTGCCGTGAGGTGAGCGGTCTGGCCGGCGCGACGCTCCACTCCTTCAGCCACGGGTACTCGGTGAAGGGGAACCAGATCGCCTCGACCCGCCCGGACCGCCGCAGGAAGCCGTCCAGGGTCCGGCCACCGGACCCGGGCGCGGCGAACAGCTCGCCGGCCGGGATGTCGGTCCGGCTGACGCACCGCAGCCCGCTGTTGGCCCCGACCCGCAGCACGACCTCGGTGACCAGCGCACGGCCCAGATGCGTCAGGAGCGCCGCACAGTCCGCCTCGTCACGCCGGAACGTCCGCAGGACATACGCTCCGGCGCTCTCGTCCCACACCACCGCCGTCAGCGCCACCACCAGGTTGCTCAGCGAGCCGTAGGTGTGGCCGGGCAGTGGTTCCTCGCCGTCGGCCGGTACGGCGGTGCCGTGCGCGTCGATCGCCAGCGCGCCGCCCAGTGTCAGATCGCCCGGCGCGGGCGCGGCGGTCAGCCCGAGGCCGTGGCCTTCCAGGAAGGTGAGCAGCGCCTCCAGGGTGACTCCGGTCCCGGCCCGCACCTCGGTGGCGGAGTCCAGGGTGAGCCCGGTGAGATGGCCGGCGGTGTCGACGAGCAGGACTTTGTCGTCGGCCCCCGTCCCCTCGGTGATCGTCAAGGGCGACCAGCCGTGCGAGGAGCCACGCGCGCGTACCCGCCGGCCGTTGCGCCAGGCCCAGTCGACGGCCGCGAGCACCTGACCGGCGTCGGCCGGGGCACACGCCCACAGACCGTCCGCGGTGATCTCGCCGACCCAGTTGCGGTACGCGGATCGGTACAGCGCGACCTCCGCCGGGAAGCCGGGCAACTCGGCGGCGGCGACGGCCGGATCGGCGGCCAGCAGCACCGGAACCGCGGCGAGCGCGGCGGCGGACCGCAGGAAGCCCCGACGGCTCCAGCCGTCGGCGGCAGGAATGTTGTTCGCTGAACGATCTGTCACGCCGACACGCTAGAGCCCGGTTGACACACCCTCGATTTCCGTCCAGCACAATCACCCGTGTGAGTGAAGGATTCACAGGTGGGCGGAGGCGAACCGGCCCGTGACACCGTTGTCGGCGGCGGATGACAGACTGGCGCCATGGACGAACGCGTAATCGGCAGGTCGGGACAGCGGGCATCGGTCGTCGGCCTCGGCACATGGCAGCTCGGCGCCGACTGGGGCGAGGTGGACGACAAGGAGGCCCTCGCCGTTCTGGAGACGGCGGCGGAGTCGGGGGTGACCTTCTTCGACACCGCCGACGTGTACGGCGACGGGCGCAGTGAGCAGACCATCGCCGCCTTCCTGCGCGGCAGGCCGGACCTGCATGTGCTGGTGGCCACGAAGATGGGCCGCCGGGTCGACCAGATCCCGGAGAACTACGTCCTGGACAACTTCCGCGCGTGGAACGACCGGTCGCGCCGCAACCTCGGCGTGGACCGCCTGGACCTGGTGCAGCTGCACTGCCCGCCCACCCCGGTCTACTCCTCCGACGCGGTGTACGACGCCCTCGACACCCTGGTAGAGGAGGAGCGCATCGCGGCCTACGGCGTCAGCGTCGAGACCTGCGCGGAGGCGCTCACCGCGATCGCCCGCCCGGGCGTGGCCAGCGTGCAGATCATCCTCAACCCGTTCCGGATGAAGCCGCTGTACGAGGTGCTCCCGGCCGCCGAGGAGGCCGGCGTCGGCATCATCGCGCGCGTGCCGCTCGCCTCCGGGCTGCTGTCCGGCAAGTACACCAAGGACACGGTCTTCGCGGCCGACGACCACCGCACCTACAACCGGCACGGCGAGGCCTTCGACCAGGGCGAGACCTTCTCCGGCGTCGACTACGCGACGGGCGTCGAGGCCGCCGCCGAGTTCGCCGCCCTCGCCCCCGAGGGGTACACCCCGGCCCAGCTCGCCCTGCGCTGGATCATCGACCGGCCCGGTGTGACCACGGTGATCCCGGGCGCCCGCAACCCGGAGCAGGCCCGCGCCAACGCGGCCGCCGCGAAGCTCCCGGAGCTGCCGGAGGAGACGGTCACGGCGATCCGCGAGCTGTACGACCGCCGGATCCAGGACCAGGTGGAAAGCCGCTGGTAGCAGTGGTGCGGGCCGGGAGCGCAGCCGTGCCGCTCCCGGCCCTTGCCGTTTGAGGGACGGGCCCGCCGGTTACGCGTACTCCATGACCGACCAGGAGCGGCGGACCGGGCGCGACGAGACGGAGGAGGAGCGCGCCGACCGGATGTGGAGCGATCTCATCCAGGAGGTGCGCGTCGCCCAGACCGGCGTGCAGATCCTGTTCGGCTTCCTGCTCACCGTCGTCTTCCAGCAGAAGTACGCCGAGTTGTCCGGCACGGACAAGACGATCTACATCGTCACCGTCATCCTGGGCGCGTCCGCCACGGGCGCCCTCATCGGCCCGGTCTCCCTGCACCGGCTGGTCTCCGGCCGCAGGGTGAAGCCGCAGGCGGTGCGGATGGCGTCCCGGCTCACCTCGGTCGGCCTGTTCCTGCTGCTGGCCACCATGACCGCGTCCCTGGTGCTGATCCTCCGGGTGGCCACCGGTGGCAGCCCTGTGACCTGGGCGGTGGCGGCCGTCGTCGTCTGGTACCTGGTCTGCTGGTACGGCCTGCCGCTGTGGTCCCGGCACCGTCACTCCACCCGCTGAGCCGCCTCCAGCGCCCGCAGCTGCCGGTCGTGCACCCTGCTCAGCACCAGGACGGACACCGTCGCCCCGATCAGCGCGCAGAACATGTCCCACTGGGTGTCCCACACGTCGCCCTGGGTGGCCAGGAAGGCGTCCGCGCCGTGGCCGCCGATCTCGGCCGCCAGCCACTCCAGCAGCTCGAAGCAGGCGCTGAACGCGAGGCAGGCGCACACCGTCAGCGGGGCCAGCCAGCGGCTGCCGCGCAGCGGGGAGGTACGGACGAGCAGCTCCCGGACCAGGATCGCCGGCACGAAGCCCTGCATGAGGTGGCCGAAGCGGTCGTACGGATTGCGGGACAGGTGGAAGGTGTCGCGCACCCAGTCGCCCACCGGCACCTCGGCGTAGGTGTAGTGGCCGCCCACCGCGAGCACCAGCGCGTGCGCCGCGAGGAGCCCGGCCAGCAGGCCCGTCAGCGGAAAGCGCCGCCAGGTCAGCACCACCAGCGGCAGCCCGATCAGCACCCACACCGTCTCGAGGAACCAGGTCGTACGGTCCCGTGCGCCCCACGCCGAGAGGGCCATGCCGGCCACCACCACCCCGGCGAGCACGGCCGGCGGAACACGGCGGGGCACTCGGTGCGGAACGGGGCGCGGGGCGGGGTGCACTGCGGTCATGGCGACTCCTTGTCGTGGGAGCCTCATCGTGGCCGCGGCGCCCGGGCGCCTGCATGAGTACGGCTACTCAGCCGGTGGCGAGGATCTCCGCGAGTACGTCGTCCACGGGGAACTCCTCCCGGCCGGGCGGCACGGCCAGGTAGGTGTCGCTCAGGAAGGAGGCCAGCGCGGGCGCCCACGCGAACACCACCGCGTGGTGGCGGCTGCCGCCGGGCAGGGGGTCGCCGAGGAAGTCCATGCGCACTTCCCTCCAGCGCCCCTGCCGTACGGGACGCAGCCGGACGTCCCCGACCCCGACCGGCTCTCTCAGTCCGTCGTTCAGCATCTCGCGGTCCAGCCGCCACCGGGCGAGCACCCGGCCGTCCAGGGTGAACACCGCGGTGACGGCGAACGGGTCACCGGCGTCGTACGACAGATGGGCGAGGACGGGACAGCGGCCCGACCCGTCCGCACGGAGCTGTACGACCAGGGTCCTGTGCACGATGGGGTTCACGCGAGTGGCCTCCGAGAACGATCGGCTTGGTGCCCTCTAGTACCCCTCTCGCGGGGAAAACGCTCAATCCTGAGCGGAATTGCCCTACGAATCCGACGAGCCCTGCGAGTACTACGTGCGCTACACGTCCTCCGTGCCCTTCGCGCCGCGCAGGGCGGCCAGGCAGGAGCCGATGGCCTGCTGGAGGTCCTCCAGGCGCTGGACCATGTCGTCCTCGTAGAAGTCCTGGGCGTCGTCGAAGGTCAGCTCCTCGAACGCCTTGGTCGCCTTCTGCAGGCTGTTGTAGAACTTGGTGCGCTTCTCCTGGACCCGCAGTTCGGGGTCGGCCTCGACCGCCTCCACCACCAGGTTCTTCATGGTGTCGAAGGCCTCGGCCGCCCACTCGCCGGTGTCCTCGTCCTCGTCCAGTTCGTCGAGGAGCGACAGATGGCGCTCGGCCTCCTGGCGCAGGTCGGCCGGCGCGTCGACGGTCTGCCCGGCCGGGGTCTTGATCTGGCCGGACTCGGCGATCTGCCGGACGTAGCCGATGCGGTCGGCCGAGCGGCTCTCGGTGGCGACGGCCTTCTTCAGGTCGGCGGTGCGGACCACGTCACGGGCCAGCACGGTCTGCAGGTCCGGGTCCTCCTTGATGCGGTCCAGGAGCGCCGAGCGGGCGGCGCGGGCGGTGGACGGGTCGGCGAGGATCGCGGCGCGCAGCGCGGTGGGGTTCTCGGCGACTTCGAGGGCCTTGGTGGGCCGGATGCCCTCGGCCTCGGCGGCCTCCACGATGGCGGTGCCGCGCTCGGAGGTGGCGCTGTTGCGGGCGACGTAGTAGCTCAACCAGACGTCGGAGTCCGGGAGTTCGACCTCCTGGCCCGGGGCGAGAGCCTCGAAGTGCGGGACCACACCGTCGTCGGCGGCCTTGTCCCAGGCCTTGTAGTAGCGCATGACCCGCTCCGGCGAGCAGCCGGCCAGCTCGGCGAACTCCTTCGCCGAGACCTTCGGCGTCTCGTCCGCGCCCTGCCCTCCCGGCCGTACGCTGCGGGCCACCATCAGCCCGAACGTCCAGCCTCCGGTCCGCACATAGGCGCCGAACTCGCGCGCGTCCCGCGCCACCAGGTCGGAGAGGGGAGCCGGGGACGCGGTGGACGTCTCGGACGGGTCGATCGCTAGGGTCACGGAGGACACTCCTGAAGGCTGCCGAACTGCTTACGTACCGACCGGCAGCCTATATCGACCCATTGGCCAGGGTTTGCCGCACCGTCGAAGACCGGCCGAGCACGTCGCCGCAGCACCCGGCGCGTCAGCTCGCCGAGCCGCGGAACGTCTCCAGGAAAGTCTTCATGGCGAGTTTGTCGGCGGCGTCGTCCCAGGCGGCGGCGGACGTCGTGATGCGCAGGGAGAAGCTG
Source organism: Streptomyces sp. GbtcB6 (assembly GCF_019091475.1). NCBI lineage: Bacteria > Bacillati > Actinomycetota > Actinomycetes > Kitasatosporales > Streptomycetaceae > Streptomyces > Streptomyces sp. GbtcB6. The sequence goes on from NZ_JAGXJL010000018.1 coordinate 145,705, forward strand.
CGGCCGCCGCCGAGCAGGAAGCCGCGGCCGAAGGTGTGCACCCGGTCGGCGCCGGTCCCGGAGAGCCATTCCATGTCGGCCGCCTTGTGCCCCTGGTAGGTGGTCGCCTTGATCTCGCCGATCCGCTGGTAGCCGTCCAGTTTCTCCAGCCCCGGCTCCACGTCGTCCCGCCAGATCGCGACCGGGTCCGGGCTGGCCTGGGTGCTGTAGGTGACGGCCAGGGTGCGCAGGTCGTCGCCGCCCGGGCCGAAGGTGACGCGGTAGGCGACGTCGTCCCGGGCGGTGTCGAGGCGCTTCCAGCCCTTCGGGAGCGCCACGGAGAACCCCTCCGGGGCGGTGTAGCGGTGGAAACCGGCCGGCAGGGCACCGGCCGTGGCCGTCGCCGAAGGGGACGCCGACGCGGAGGCGGAGGCGGAGGGTGACGGGCTGGGGGAGGCGGACGACGTCCGGGACGGTGAGGGGCTGGGGGCGTTGCCGTCCGTGCGGTTGGCCGGATCGCCGGCCGTGGCGGAGGCGCTCGGGGCCGAGCCCGCCGAGGCGGCGCCCGGCAGGCCCTGGGTCGCGGCCAGCACCGCGACCGACACGGTCACCACGGCCAGCGCGGTCCCGCCGATCATGGTGGTTCGGCTCCACCCGGAGGCCCGGGCGGCCACATAGGCACCGCGCAGCCGGGAGACGGGGGCCGGCTGCTCGACCGTGTCGGGGTCCTCGTCCAGGACACGTGCCAGTGCCTGACGCACCACCGGCCGGCTCAGCCGCTCCCGGGAGCTCTTCCGCAGCAGCCCCTGCACCACCTGGGTCAGCGGGCCTGCCCGCAGCGGGGTGCGCAACGGCAGCCGGTCCACGCCCTTCAGGGTGGCGTCGGCCTTGCCCCGGTCCCGGAACGGCGGTCGCCCCTCGACCATCGTGTAGAGGATCGCGCCGAGTGCCCACAGGTCGGCGGCGGGCCCGATGCGCTCGTCCCGGGCCTGCTCCGGCGAGGCGTACGACGGCGCGGTGACCCGGGGCGCCAGCGTCGCGCCGGCCAGGCCGAACCCGGTGACGACGACCGGGCCCCGGTCACGGACGAAGATCTGCCCCGGGCTGAGCTCGCCGTGCGTGTAGCCGTCGGCGTGCGCGGCCTCCAGCACGTCGAGCACCTCGAGTCCGATGCGGGCGGCCTGGACGTAGTTGAACGTGGGCTGCTGGGCGAGCAGCTCACTGAGCGGCGTGCCGTCGATCACCTCCGTCACCGTCCACAGCGCGCCCGCCTCCTCGAAGGCGTCGATCACCATGGCGACCCGGCCGGGCCGCAGCGCGCTCATCACCTCGGAGGAGCGCAGAATGCGGGCGGTGGTGCGGCGCACGGTGTCCTCGGTGGGCGGCTCGGGAAGCGCGATCTGGGTCACCAGGCGCGGTCGCTCGGCCTGCACGTCCTCCGCGTACCAGCTGACGCGGTTCGGCTCGCGGTCGGCGACTTCGAGGAGCCGGTACCTTCCGGCGACCAACTCTTGTGCGGAGACATGCGCCTTGACCATCGTCATCCCTCGCTGAAACCCCTGCCTCGTCATTAACCAGAGGTACGCGGGACGAGCCCGGGTTTGTTCAAAGAATCTGCAACTCGGAGACCTTTCTTGCCTTTTATTCAAGTGGCGACACCGGCCGGAAACTTGGGGAAAACAGTGAATGACCGGGCTTCGACCTGCGGGTAACCGACGGTAAAAGCCCGGCTGCGATCCGCTGGTCAGTCCAGACCGAAGCGCGCGGTCCACTCCGAGATCTCCTGGTGTGTCACATTGCCCCCACAGACCACGAGGCCGATCCGCGCCCCGTCACCGACCCGCTCCCGCACCTGCCGGGCCGCGGGCAGCAGACAGCCGGCGGCCGGCTCGGTCCACACCTTGGCGTGCTCGGCGAACTCCAGGCTGCCCCGCACCGCCTCCCGGTCCGGCACCACCAGCACCTCCTCCACCAGCGCCGCCGCATGGTCGTACGTCAGCCGGGACACGGACGGCGCGCTGAGCGTCGTCACGATCGACGACACCGCGACCGGCAGCGGACCGCCCGCCGCGAGCGCCTCGGACATGGCCTGCGCGCCCGCCGTCTCCACACCCCACACCCGGACCCCGGGGCGGCGGGCGCGCAGAGCGGCCGCCACCCCGGCGATCAGGCCCCCGCCGCCGATGCTGACGATCACGTCGGTGAGGTCGTCCGCGTCCTCGGCGAGCTCCAGGCCCACCGTGCCCTGTCCGGCGATCACCACCGGGTCGTCGAAGGGGTGGACCAGCGTGAGTCCCTCGTCCCGCAGCCGCGGCACCAGCTCGAACGCCGTGTCCATGCCGTCGGTGAGCCGCACCGACGCCCCGGCCGCCTCGACCAGCCGGATCGACCGGGCGGGCGCGGTACGGGGCATCACCACCGTCGCCTTCACGTCGAGGGCCGCGGCCATCACGGCGAGGGCGATGCCGTGATTGCCGCCGCTGACCGCCACCACGCCGGCCGCCCGCTCGGCCTCGCTCAGCGACAGCAGCTTCGCCGTGGCCCCGCGCGCCTTGAAGGAGCCGGTGCGCTGGAGGAGTTCGAGCTTGGCGGTGACCGGGGCGCCGAGCAGCTCCGACAGACCGGGGCTGGGCACGGTGGGGGTGCGTACGACGTGTCCGGCGATGATCCGGGCCGCGGCTTCGATGTCCGGGATGCCGATGATGCCGTTCAAGGCGGTTCACCCTTCCGGCGCGGGGGCGACGGTCCGCGCCGTTCGCACCCTCACCCGGCCGGACCGCCCTGGTCAACCCGGCCCCGCCGGAGCGGCCGGGCCACGCGGACCAGGGCTGCCGGGTGTCAGTGCTGCTGTGCCTTCTGCGGGGTCGCCTCGCTCGGCCGGACCACGACGTACCCCTCGCCCTGGAGCATCAGCTGGACCGCCTCGCCCGAACCGCCGCGCAGCATCGACCCGATGGACTGCGAGCGGTGCAGCGAGGTCTGCAGATGCGCGGTCCAGCCCACCACGGCGTCCGTGTCGACGTACACCGGGGCCTGCGGCGAGACCGGGATCACCAGCGGGTTGCCGTCGCAGATCAGGCCGAGCTTGCCGTGTCCGGAGAACACGCTGTTGAACAGGCCGCCGCCGGCGATGCCGGACCCCTTCACCGTCTTGATCTCGTACGCCAGCGTGGCGTCGAAACAAAGGACGTTGCGGCCGTTCACCGTGAACTGGTCGCCAGGCTCTATCTCGACGATGAAGCAGTTCTGCGCCTCGTGCGCGAACCAGGCCTCGCCCTGGCCTTGTACGGACATCAGCGGCAGCCCCTCGCCGGTGACCGCCCGCTTGAGCATTCCGCCCACGCCCTGGCCCTTGCGTTCGAACTTCAGACTGCCGCGGTGCGCGATCATCGCGCCCTGGCGGGCGTACATCTCGCCGTTGACCGTGTACCTGACGCACTTCGCGTTCTCGACCGTCATGCCCGGCTCGATCGCCGGTGCCACCATGTGCTGACTTGAAAAGAGATCACCCTTCATGTCGGGCATGGTGTCCCGGACGGACCCGTTCCGCCAAGATCGCGGACGGTACCGGTTCAGGCACCGAACAGCTGGGTCCAGTAGGTGCCGGCCCGGCCGCCGCCGGCGAAGCCGATGCCTATGTGGGTGAAGTCCGCTTTGAGGATGTTCGCCCGGTGGCCGGGGCTGTTCATCCAGCCGTCCACCACCTCGGCCGCGGACCGCTGGCCGCAGGCGATGTTCTCGCCGATGGTGCGCCGCCGCGAGCCCGCGGCGGCGGCCCGGTCCCACGGCTGGGTGCCCTCGGGGGAGGTGTGCGAGTAGAAGTCCCGGGTCGCCATGTCCGTGCTGTACGCCTGTGCGGCCGCGGTCAGCTGCGGATCCACCGCGAGCGGCCGCAGCCCGGCCCGGGTGCGCTCACCGTTGGTGAGGTCGACGACCTCGGCGCGGGTGCGGGTCAGTTCGGCCTGGGTGAGGGGTCTGGCCCACAGGGCGGTCCAGTAGGTGTCCCCGTCCCCGGGGCTGCGGGCGTGGGCCAGGCCGGCGTGGGTGAACACCGGGTCGAGCAGGGTGCGCCGGGCGTCCTCGGTGCGCAGGCAGTAGTCGACGAACTCGGCCGGGGTGCGGGGGCCGGAGACGAGGTGCTCGCCGACCGTCACATAGGCGAATCCGGTGTCGCTGATCCGCTGGTGGACGGAGACGCCGTCGCGGCTCTCGGTGGCCAGCCGGCCGGCCTCGGCCATCGCCCCGGCGTGGGCGTGGGCGGCCGAGGTGAGCCGGGCGTCCGGGGCCACCGGCGGGCGGCCGGCCCGGGCGCGGGCCGAGTTGACCAGGCCCAGCAGACCGTCCGGATCGGGGAGCGAGGCGGTCGAGGGGCGGCCCGGCGAGGCCGCCGTGCGCTGGGCCGGGATGGTGGCGCGGAAACCACCGGCCGGCTGCCGGTCCTCGACCACGTCTACCCCGAAGTCCCGGGCGAGCCCCGCCAGTCCGTCCGCGTACCCCTGGCCGATCGCGCGCAGCTTCCAGCCGGTGCCCCGGCGGTATATCTCGGAGAGCAGCAGCAGGGTCTCCGTCTGCGGGCGCGGTGGTGCGAAGCGGGCCACGGTACGGCCGAGGCGGTCGGTCACGTGCAGGGTGGCGGCGGGCAGCCGGCCGAGCGGGGTGCCGGGCTCGGCGGCGGTGACCGTGAGGGTGACGCGCTCGGCGCCGGCCCGCAGCAGGGCCGGCTCGACGGTCAGCGTGTCACCGCGCAGCCGGACGCCGGGCGCGTCCGGCTGGTTGTAGAACACGAAGTCGGCGTCGCCGCCGACCTTGCCGCTCTCGTCGGTGATCAGTGCCGACACGTCGAAGGGACCGGGCACCCGCAGCGTCAGCGCGCCGCCCGGAAGGGGCAGATTGCCCCCGGGGACCAGCTCGCTCATCGCGCCGCCTCTACGAGGTCAGGGGCCGAACGTCGCGCCCGGTGGGGGAGTCGCCGGTTGAACGTCCGGCCCGGGCGCGAGGTTCCCTCGGCGAGCCGCGGTGCTACTGCTCGGTCGGCGCGGCGGGTGCCACGTCCTCCCGCTCGATCGGCGCGGTCGCGCTGCGCGCGGACTTCTGCTTGCCGCAGAACGCCGGCTCCAGCGTGGCCGCCAGCGCGTTGAGCACGTCGGAGCTGTTGGAGGCGTTGGCCAGCGCGGTGAGGCTGCGCTTGCCGTCCTTGCTGGTGAAGGCGTACGTGTAGTAGCCCTGGACGGCGCCCGTGTGGCCGTACACCGAGACCCCGCAGGACAGGTCGCGGCGGCGCAGCCCAAGGCCGTAGGAGGTGGTGGAGTTGACGCGGGTGAAGCGCTCCATCTCCGCGAGGCGGGCGGCCGACGTCAGCTTGCCGCGTACCAGCGCCGAGTAGAACGTGTCGAGGTCGCGTGCGCTGGAGATGATGGCGCCCGCGCTCTGCGCCCAGGAGACCGTCTGGTCGGTGGCGTCGACGGGCTGGGCGCCCGCCCGGTCGGCGGTGAGGTAGCCGTTGGCGTGCTGTCCCGGGATCTTCGTGTCGGGGTGCACGTAGAAGGTGTCGGTCAGCTGCAGCGGCTTGAAGATGCGGTTCTCGTACTCCGTGCGCACGCTGTGCCCGGTGAGCTCCTCGATGAGCATGCCGGCGACCACGAAGTTGGTGTTGGAGTACGAGTAGGCGGCGCCCGGCGCGTTGGTGCGTGGCTTCTTCAGGGACAGGTCCACCAGCTGGCGGTAGGTGAAGACCTTGTCGCGGACGGCCTCGAAGCCGGACACGCTGCTGGCGAACAGGTCGTTGGTGTAGTCGTACAGACCGCTGCGGTGGCTCAGCACGTGCCGCACGGTGATGCGGTCGTCCGGCAGCAGTCCCGGCAGGTAGCGGTTGACCGGCGCGTCCAGGGCGAGTTTGTGCTCGTCCACCAGCTGCAGCAGGACCACCGCCGAGAAGGTCTTGGTGACGCTGCCCACCCGGAAGCGGTCGGTGGTGGTGAGGGCGCGCCGGCTCGTCCGGTCGGCGACGCCCTGCGCGGACCGGTAGACCTGCGTGCCGTCGTCGATGCGGGCCATCGCGCCGGGCGCGCCCTTCGCCACCACCGAGCGCAGCACCGCGGCCAGCCCCGCGGTGTCGGGCGCCGGCAGGGCGGCGGTCGCCTGCGGCCCTGGGGCCGTCCTCATGGGCGCCGCCTGGGCCGGGACCGCGAGCAGCGACAGCGTCACCGCCCCGAGCACCGCGCTTCTGTACACCATTGCCGAGACCATTCGGACCTGCTCCTCTCTGTGCTGTCTTCGATGCGAGATGAGTCACATATGGGTCGGGGAACCTTCTCGCATCCCGTCACATCTCCACAGTCGACGCACAGTTGGTCACTCCCTGATCACCGTGCGGTGGGGATTCGCCAAATATTGCCACGAAAAGTAAGAAAAGCGACGAATTCCGCTTTACATGGACATGATTAGTCCGGAAGGGTTGCGGCCCGGGGCCCGACCAGCCCCCTTGGCGCCCAACGGCGCTCTGCCGCAAGGCGGTTGGTGACCCCGGCCGTCTTCGAACGAAGGAACCCTGATCAGTGCGTAGTGCGCACATACGCAGCGTGGCCGTCGCCGTCGCCGTGACGACGGCCGCCACGGGCCTGGCCGGTACGGCCTTCGCCGGTCCCGCAACGGGGGTACGACAGTCGGCCGCGGCCTCCGCCACGACGGCCGCGCAGGTGGTGGCGGCGGCCCGGGCCGCCGCCTTCGCCCACGCCTCGGCGACCGGTGTCGGCGCGGGCGACGAGCTCCAGCCGCAGGATGTGATGATCGACCCCGAGGGGGCATGCCACGTCCGCTTCGTCCGCACCCAACGGGGCATGCCGGTGCTCGGCGGCGACCTCGTCGTCCATCTTTCCCGCCGGTTGGCCTACACCGGCGTCACCCGCGCGGCCGACCACGCCGTCGGGCCCGCCGCCACCGAGGCGAAGCTGACCGCCCGGCAGGCCGAGGAGAAGGCCGCGGCGGCCGCCGGCGGCGACGCCGGCACCGCGCAGCTCGTGGTGGACGCCCGGGACGGCGCCGCCGCCCTCGCCTACCAGGTGACCGTCGACGGCTCCGACGGCTCCAGCACGGTCGTCGTCGACGCCCTCACCGGCCGGGTACGCAGCAACACGCCGGACAGCGACGAGTTCCTCTCGCCCAAGCTGCTGAAGACCCTCCGCAGCCGCGGCGAGACCCTCGACCCGGCCGCCGGTACCGGCATCCAGGCCCAGGCCCTCGCCGGCGCGTCCGTCTCGGCCGCCGCCCACTACCCGGCGACCGCCCACGGCTCCGGCAGGTCCCTCTTCGTGGGCAAGGTGCCGCTCACCACCACGCAGACCGCCCGCAAGAGCTTCCTGCTCAAGGACCCCACCCGCTACGGCACCGAGACCCGGGACGCCAAGGGCAGGGAGACCGAGAGCTTCGGCCAGGGCACCAAGTTCACCAGCACCACCGACAGCTGGGGCAACGGCACCACCACCAGCCGGGGCAGCGCCGCAGCCGACGCCCAGTACGGCATCACCGAGACCCTGGACTTCTACAAGAAGACCTTCGGCCGCAAGGGCATCGCGAACAACTCCAAGCCAGCCCGCGCCATGGTCCACTGGGGCAACAAGGTCGGCAACGCCTTCTGGGACTCGGCCTGCGGCTGCATGCTGTACGGCGACGGGGACGGCGACGAGATCAAGAAGCCGCTGGTCGTCCTCGACGTCACCGGCCACGAGCTGACCCACGGCGTGGTGGACGCCACCGCCAAGCTCGAACCGACGTACGTCGACAACGACGGCAACCAGTTCGGTGAACCGGGCGCGCTGAACGAGTCGCTGGCCGACATCTTCGGCTCCGGCGTGGAGTTCTTCGCCAACAACCAGAAGAACCCGCCGAACTACCTGCTGGGCGAGAAGCTGGGCCTGCGCCAGAAGTTCCTGCGCCGCCTCGACCACCCCTCGCTCGATCGCCTCGAAGGCACGGTCGACTACTGGTCGCCCGAGGTCGCGAACGCCGAGGTGCACGCCGGCTCCGGCGTCTCCTCGCACGCCTTCTACCTGCTCGCCGAGGGCAGCGGCCGCAAGACGATCGGCGCCACCACCTACGACTCGCCGACCTACGACGGGTCCACGGTCACCGGCATCGGCCGCGCCAAGGCCACGGCGATCTTCTACCGCGCCCTGACCCGGTACATGGTCTCCTCGACCGACTTCCACGACGCGCGGATCGCGACGCTGAAGGCGGCCACGGACCTCTACGGCGCGAGCAGCGTCGAGTACCGCACGGTCGACCAGGCCTGGGCCGCGGTCGACGTCACCGAGGCCAACACGCCGGCCGCCCGCCGCTGACGGGCGCGCCGCACCGCCGATCCGGGTGCCCTGTCGGGGGGCCGGGCACCTGGATCGGTTCCAACGCCCCCGCTTCACCCGCCATTTGAAGGCCACGACAGCCTCACAGTCAACCTTCAGGTGATTCCTGCTTCTTTTATTGACAGCGGAAAATAAGCCACCTAAGTTCCCGGCCATGCGCTCCACCTCCCGTGCCGAGACGTTCCCGGCCCACACGCCGGCCGTCTCACAGATCTTCACCACGGTCCTGTCCCACGGCCCCCTCACCCGGCTGGAGGCGGCCCGCCGGGCCGGCCTGTCACCGGCGGCCGTGACCAAGGCCGTCCGGCCGCTGCTGGCGGCCGGGTACCTGGCGGAGGACGCCGACGGCGAGGCCCGGCCCGCCCTCGGACGCCCCGCCAACCTGGTACGGGTCGACGGCGGACGCGCGCTGTTCATCGGGGTCAAGGTCACCGGCGACGAGGTCATCGCGGTACTCACCGACCTGTGCTGCCGGATCCTGCTGGCCCGCCGGCTGCCGGTCACGGACCGCGCCGCCCGGGCCGTCCTGACCTCCGTCGCCGACCTGACCCACGAACTGCGCACCGAGGCCGAGGACTTCGGTGCCCCCGTCCTCGGCCTCGGCATCGCCGTCTCCGGCGACGTGGACCGCGCCGAGGGGACCGTGCGCTACTCGCCCTTCCTCGACTGGCGGGACGTGGCCCTCGCCGAACTCGCCGCCATGACCACGGGGTTGCCGGTCGTCGTCGACAACGACGTACGCGCCCTGACCGTCGCCGAGCAGTGGTTCGGCGCCGGGGTCGGGCTCTCCGACTTCGCCGTCGTCACCGTCGGCGCCGGCATCGGCTGCGGACTGGTGATCCACGGCCAGGTGGTGTCGGGCGCGCACGGGGTGGCGGGGGAGATCGGGCACGTGCCCATCGACCCGGCCGGGCCCCTCTGCCACTGCGGCAACCGCGGCTGCGTGGAGGCGATCGCCGGGGACGCCGCGATCGTCACCCGCATGCGGGAGGTGACGAGCCGTCAAGTCGCCGACTCCGCCGCGGCGGTGGTCCTCGCCCACGAGGGCGTGCCCGGAGCACGGGAGGTGTACGCCCGCGCCGGCGAGGCCATCGGCCGGGGCATCGCGACCGTGGCCAACCTCTTCGGCCCCGAACGCGTGATCATCTCCGGCGAGGGACTCGCCGCCTACGACCTCTTCGCCGAACAGATCCTCGACTCGTTCACCGCGGCCGCCTTCGGCTCCGCCGCGCAGTGCGACGTACAGACCCGCCCACTCGCCTTCGAGGAGTGGGCGCGCGGGGCCGCGGCCGCCGCGATCCAGTCCTTCATCACCTCTTCTCCCACCCCAACGGGCAAGGGCTGAGCCGCCCAAGACCCCGAACCCTGGAGGGCCCATGCGGTCACCTTCGACATCCGCCCTGCCCGTACGCGGGCTGAGAACCGTCCTCGTGCTGGCACTGACGGCCGCCTTCGCGGCCGCGGTGCCCGCCGCGCAGGCCCAGACGCCCGCACCGATCGCCGCCAAGCCGTACATGGGCTGGTCGAGCTGGAGCATGCAGTCGTCCAAGTACCCGGGTCTGAACGACAAGGGCGACTACAGCTACCTGACCGAGGCGAACGTCCTCAAGCAGACCGACGCCATGGCGAGCAAGCTGAAGAAGTACGGCTACGACTACATCAACATCGACGCCGGCTGGTGGATGGACTGGAACTGGAAGACCGGCTACGACCAGTACGGCCGCCAGAAGGCCGACCCCGCCCGCTTCCCGAGCGGCATGAAGGCCGTCGCTGACCGCATCCACGCCAAGGGCCTGAAGGCCGGCATCTATCTCCCGGCCGGTCTGGAGAAGGGCGCGTACGGCGACGGCAAGACGCCGATCTGGAACGCCGAGGGCTGCACCACCGCCGACATCGTCTATGACGACCTGCGCACCACCAACGGCTGGGACAGCGCGTACAAGATCGACTTCGACAAGCCGTGCGCGCAGAAGTACATAGACTCCCAGGCCCAGATGATCGCCGACTGGGGCTATGACTTCCTCAAGCTCGACGGCGTCGGCCCCGGCTCCGGCAAGAGCGGCGACCAGTACAACAACATCGCCGACGTGGCCGCCTGGAACAAGGCGATCACCGCGACCGGCCGCCCGATCCACCTGGAGGCCTCCTGGTCCCTGGACTTCGGGCACGCCGCCGACTGGCAGAAGTACACCAACGGCTGGCGCATCGACACCGACGTCGAGTGCTACTGCAACACCCTCGTCAGCTGGGAGAACTCCGTCAACGACCGCTGGGACGACACCCCGGCCTGGACCGGCAAGGCGGGCCCCGGCGGCTGGAACGACCTCGACTCCCTCGACGTCGGCAACGGCGCGATGGACGGCCTCACCAAGGCCGAACGGCAGAGCTACGCCACACTCTGGGCCGTCGCCAAGTCGCCCCTGTTCACCGGCGACGACATGACCAAGCTCGACGACTACGGCGTCTCGCTGCTGACCAACCGCGACGTCATCGCGATCGACCAGAGCGACAACCCGCCGGCCCGGCCGATCACCCCGTCCGACCCGCAGCAGGTCTGGGCCGCGAAGAACGCCGACGGGACCTACACGGTCGCGCTGTTCAACCTCGCGGACTCGCCCTCGGCGGTCACGGCCGACTGGACGGCACTCGGATTCAGCGGCAAGGCCTCGGTGCGGGACGTGTGGAACCACGAGGACCTCGGCAGCTTCCAGAGCAAGATCACAGAGGCGCTGCCGGCGCACGGCTCGCGGCTGTTCACCGTGACGCCGAAGGGCAGCGCGCTGGCATCCACCGGGTACGAGGCCGAGGCCAGCGGCAACACGCTGAGCGGCAACGCCTCCGTCGCCGGGTGCGACGCGTGCTCCGGGCAGAAGAAGGTCGGAAACCTGTACCAGGGCGGCAAGCTGACCTTCAACAACGTGGTGGTCGACAAGGCCGGTACGTATCTGGTGAAGGTGGCCTACATCAGCGGTGACTCCCGGTCGGCCACGATCGCGGCCAACGCCGGGGGCGGGACCAGCCACAAGTTCCCGTCCACCGGGGACTGGGGGACCGTGGCGACGGTGAGTGTGCCGGTGGTGCTGAAGGCCGGTGCCAACACGATCAGCTTCGACAGCGGGTCGGGGTACGCGCCGGACGTCGACCGGATCGACGTTCCCAAGTCGCCCCGGTAAGTCGCCTCGGTAAGTGCGTCGTCGGGAACTGCGGGCCGGTGGGGGCCGGTCGCGCAGTTCCTCCCCCAGCCTTCGGCCGGGGGCACCCCCAGCGCCCCTGAGGGGGCGCGTTGTTCCCCCGCCTGACTTCAAAGGAACCAGTCATGCAGAACAACCAGCCCAGCAGACGAAGCTTCCTCGCCCTCGCCGCGGCCACCGGAGCCCTCGCCGGGCTTCCCTCCTTCACCGCCTCCGCGGCGCCGCTGCGGTCCTCCGAGCCGCTCACCTCTCCCCGGCACCAGCTCTGGTGGCAGGCGCCCGCCGACGACGGGTCGATGATCACGCAGGGCCTGCCCATCGGCAACGGTCGGCTCGGTGCTCTCGCGAGCAACGACTCCGGCCGTGAGCTCCTCCTGGTCACCGACGCCACGCTGTGGACCGGCGGGCTGAACGACACCCTCGACTCCGACGGCCAGTTCCCCTACGGGCGTGCCGACTTCGGCTCCCTCACCCTGCTCGCCCGGCTCGTCGTCGAGATACCGGACCACGACCTGGGCGCCGTATCCGACTACCGCCGCACCCTCGACCTCGACAACGGCGTGGTGACGGCGTCCTACGTCCGCTCCGGAGTGACGTACCGGCGGCAGATCTTCGCCAGCCGTCCCGACGACGTGATCGTGCTGCACTTCGGCCAGGACGGCGGGGGCCGCTACACCGGCACCATCACCTTCGAGGGCACCCACGGGGAGACCGGCGGCACCGCCGAGTCGTTCGCCGGTTCCTTCGCCAACGGACTGAAGTACGGGGCCGCCGTCAAGGCGTACGGCAGCGGCGGCAGCGTACGGGTGAGCGGCTCGCACATCACCTTCACCGACTGCCGCGAGCTGACCGTCGTACTCAGCGGCGGCACCGACTACGCGCCCGACGCCGCCGCCGACTACCGCGACCCGTCCGTGAACCCGGTGGCGCTGGCCCGCACCAAGGTCAAGGCGGCCGCCCGGCACACCGCGGACTCGCTGCTGCGCACCCACGCCGCCGACCACCGGGCGCTGTTCGGGCAGTTCGACCTCTCCCTCGGCACCTCGACCGCCGACCAGCGCGAGCTGGACACCTGGGCGCGCATCCAGGCCCGCGCCGACACCGGCGACCCCGACCCGGAACTCGAGGCCGCCTACGCCCAGTTCGGCCGCTATCTGATGATCGCCGGATCGCGCGACAGCCTGCCGATGGGCCTCCAGGGCATCTGGCTGGACGGCAACGACCCGGACTGGATGGGCGACTACCACACCGACATCAACATCCAGATGAACTACTGGATGTCCGACCGGCTGGGCCTGTCCCAGTGCTTCGACGCATACACCGACTACTGCGTCGACCAGCTCCCCTCCTGGACCGACCTCACCCAGCGGCTCTTCCAGGACTCCCGCAACCGCTACCGCAACTCGGGCGGCAAGGTGGCCGGCTGGACCGTCGCCATCTCCACCAACCCCTTCGGCGGAGGCGGCTGGTGGTGGCACCCGGCGGGCAACGCCTGGCTGTGCCAGAGCCTCTGGGAGCACTACGAGTTCACCCAGTCCCGGGCCCACCTGGAGAAGATCTACCCTCTCCTCAAGGGCGCCTGCGAGTTCTGGGAGGCGCGGCTGCTCACCACCACCCTGGACGACGGCAGGGAGGTGCTGATCGCGGACAGCGACTGGTCGCCGGAGCAGGGACCGCTGGACGCCAAGGGCATCACCTACGCCCAGGAACAGGTGTGGATGCTGTTCGGGAACTTCCGTACTGCGGCCGCAGAGCTGAAGAGGGATGCTGGATACGCGGGCACCATCGGCAAGCTCCGCGACCGCCTCTACCTGCCGGTGGTGAGCCCCAAGACCGGCTGGCTGGAGGAGTGGATGTCCCCGGACAACCTCGGCGAGACCACCCACCGCCACCTCTCGCCCCTGATCAACCTCTTCCCCGGCGACCGGATCCGCCCCGACGGCTCCACCCCCGCCGACATCGTCAAGGGCGCCACCGCCCTGCTCACCGCCCGCGGCATGGACAGCTTCGGCTGGGCCAACGCCTGGCGCTCGCTGTGCTGGTCCCGGCTGAAGGACGCCGACAAGGCCTACCAGCTCGTCGTCCGCAACCTCCGCCCCTCCGACAACGGCAGCAACGGCACGTCCCCCAACCTCTTCGACATCTACCAGGTCGAGGAAGGCCGGGGCATCTTCCAGATCGAGGCCAACTTCGGCACCCCGACCGCGATCCTGGAGATGCTGCTGTACTCCCGCCCGGGCCACCTGGAGCTGCTGCCGGCCCTCCCCGACGCCTGGGCCGCCTCCGGCAAGGTCACCGGGGCCGGCGCCCGCGGCGGCTTCGTCGTCGACCTGAGCTGGCGGGACGGCAAGCCGACCGAGGCCAGGATCCGCAGCGTCGGCGGCCGTACGACCACGGTCGCCTACGGCGGAAAGACCCGGACGATCACGCTGAAGCCCGGCGCGTCCGTCACGCTCAAGGACCTGGCGCGGTGACCGGCCGCTACGCGCGGCTCCTCGGCCTCGCCGCCGTCTTACTGACCACGGTCGCCTGCCAGACCGGGTCCGCCACGGCGGCACCCGTGTGGCAGCCCTCCTCCCAGTCCTCGTCCCAGTCCTCCTCTGCGTCCTCTTCCCGGCCCTCCGCCGGGACCGCTCCCTCCTCCTCCCGGTCCACCGCCTCCGCCCGGCACGACGTGGTCACCTGGGGGGCCAGCGCCGACCAGATGGGACAGGGCACCGCCGACCGCGGCTACCGGCTGGTCGTGCACACCAGCGCCGCCGGCAGCGATCTGCGGGTACGCCTCTCCAACGCGTTCGGCGACCGGCCCCTGACCCTGGACAGCGTCTACGCCGGACTGCAGAGCCAGGGCGCCGCCCTCAAGCCGGGCAGCAACAAGCGGCTCACCTTCGACGGCGCCGGCACGGTCACCGTGCCGGCCGGCGCCACCGCGTGGAGCGACCCGCTGTCCGGCAGCCTGCCCGCCGGCAGCAACCTGGTCGTCAGCCTGCACAGCCCGGACGCGGCCGGCCCCGCCACCGGCCACTGGATGGCCATGCAGACCTCCTACGCCACCCAGGGCGACCACACCGCCGAGGAGAGCGCCGCCAACTGGACCGAGACCACCGGCTCCTGGTGGTATCTGGACTCGGTCTCCGTACGGCCGAAGAACCCGGACACCGGGGCGGTGGTGGCGCTCGGCGACTCCATCACCGACGGCTGGGCGTCCACCAGCGACCAGAACCGCCGGTGGCCCGACTACCTGGCCCGCCGTCTCCAGAAGGCGGACACCGAGGTCAAGGGCGTGGCCGACGAGGGGATCTCCGGCAACAAGGTCCTCGCCGACGGCGCCGGGCAGGCGGCCCTCAACCGGCTGGACCGCGACGTCCTCAGCCAGCCGGGCGTCCGTACCGTCTTCCTCTTCGAGGGGGTCAACGACATCAAGGCCCACACCGGGGTCACCGCGGCCGACCTGATCGCCGGCTACCAGGAGGTCGTCCGGCGGGCGCACGCGGCCGGGAAGTGCGTGGTCGCCTCGACCGTCGGGCCGTTCGAGGGCTGGTCGGAGTGGGACCCGGCCGGCGAGGCCGTACGCCAGCAGGTCAACCAGTACATCCGCACCAGCGGGGAGTTCGACGGGATCGCCGACTTCGACCGGATCCTGCGCAGCCCCTACGACCAGGCACGGATGCTGCCGTTCCTGGACGGCGGCGACCACATCCACCCCAACGACAAGGGAATGCAGGCCATGGCCGACTCCGTCGACCTGGCGAGCCTCGACTGCGACCACTGAACCACCCCCCGTCTGATCACCCCTGCGCCGTCGGCCCGGGGGTGATCAGGCGTTCCCGGTAGGCGATCGCCACCGCCTCCGTACGGCTCGCCGCGCCCAGCTTGGCGAGGATGTTGGAGACATGGACACTCGCCGTCTTGCCGGAGATGAACAGTTCCTCGCCGATCTGCCGGTTGCTGCGGCCCAGCGCCAGCAGCCGCAGCACGTCCTGCTCGCGTGCGGTCAGCGGCGAGACCGAGTTCTCCGCCGGCGCCGACCGGCGCAGCAGCGCCTCCGCACGCTCCAGCAACGGCGGGGCACCCAGGGCCGCCGCCGTCTCCCGGACCGCCCGCGCCTGCTCCCCGGCCTCCGTACGCCGGCCGTCGGCCGCCAGGGCCTCGGCGTACCGCAGCCGCACCCGGGCCGCCTCGTACACGTCGCCGTACGCGAACGCGGCCGCCGCCTTCTCCCAGGCCGCGGTGTCGGGCCCGGAGAGGGCCCGGGTCCACTCGGCCTCGGCACGCGCCAGCCAGGCCTGCCCCTCCGGCCCCTGCCCCGCGGCCGTCGTCCGCGCCAGCTCCACCAGTTCACCGGCGACACCACTCCAGCGGTCGGTGCTCCCGCCGCGGCGCCGTTCGGCCGCCGCCCGGTCCGCGACCGCCGCGAGCGCGAGCGCGGCGAGCCGGACCGTCACGTACGGCGCCCGCCCCAACTCGTCGGAGAGCACCGCGACCGCGTCCCGCGCCCGTGCCACGGCCTCCTCCGGATCACCCCGCAACGCGGCCGCGTCGGTCAGCACGATTCCCCCGACGAACGTGCCCATCCAGTCGAACGGCTCCCCGAGCAACGCCCTTGCCCGCTCCACGACATCCGGCTCGCCCCGGGCCAGCGCGATGTACAGAACGGGCCCCTCGGCGAAACCCGGCGCCGGATCCGCGCGGGCCACCCGCACACACTCGTCCCACTGCCCCAGCGTGAAGAGCACCAGCAGCCGCAGATACCGCATCTCCAGGGCATACGGCGAGGACAGCAGCCCCGATCGCCGGGCCCGGTCGAGCCCTTCGGTGATCCACGGCAGGCACTCCCGCAGCTCGCCCGACTCGAAGCAGCCGATGGCCAGGCTGTACAGCGCCCGCATCTCCACCGGCGTGTCCCCGGCCGACCGGGCCAGCTCCCGCGCCTCCTGGAGCCGCTCCCGCCCCTGCAGGGTGCGGCGCCCGCCGCCCTCCAGACGGGCCAGGGAGATCAGCAGATCGGCCCGGGCGGCGGTGGCACCGATCCGCTCGGCGACCTCCAGGGCCTGCCGCGCGACCCGCAACGCAGTGTCGTCGTCACCGATCTGACGGGCCGCCATGACATGGGTGGCCGCCGCCCACACCCAGGTCCGGGACGGCGGTTCGGCGGGGATCATCGCGAGCGCCTCGCTGCTGTAGGCGAACGCGGCGGCGAGGTTGTCGACGGTCATGAGGTTCCCCGCGAGGGTGTAGCGCACGCGGGCGGCGAGTTCGGGATCCGCGTCCTGCCCGGTGCCGGCCAGCGCGGCCCGGGTCAGGGACACCGCCCGGTGCGCGTCACCGGAGTGCACGGCCGCCGCCGACGCCCGCAGCGTCAAGGCCACCGGGTCCAGCCCCTGACCGGCGGGCCGCGCCTCGCACGGCACGGCCGGCCACAGGTCCAGCGCCGCCTCCAGATGCCGCAGCTCCTCCGCCGGGGCACCCACCCGCCGGGCGTGCCCCGCGGCCTCCACGGACGCGGCCAGCGCCTCGGGCAGATCGTGGCTCTCCCGGTAGTGGTACGCCCGCTCGGCCGCCGTCTCCGCCCCGCCCCCGCGCGCGGCGAGCAGCCTGGCGTACGCGCCGTGCAGCCGCGACCGCTGCCCGGGCAGCAGATCGCCGTACACCGCCTCGCGCGCGAGGGCATGCCGGAAGGCGTACGTGCCCCCGTCCCCGGCGACGAGCAACTGCCGCCCCACCGCCTCCCGCAACGCCGACTCCAGCTCCTCCTCCGGCAGCCCGGCCACGTCCCGCAGCAGATCGTGCCCCACCCGGCGCCCGGCCACCGCGGCCGTCCGCAGCACCTGCTGGGCCGTCTCCGACAACTGCTCGACCCGGATGAGCAGCAGATCGGCGAGCCCGGTGGGCATCCCGTCCGTGTCGGCGGCGGCCACCAGCTCCTCCGTGTAGAAGGCGTTGCCCTCGGCCCGCTCGACGATGTCCCGTACGGTCGCCTCGGACAGCGGCCGCTCCTGCAGTGCCCGCACCAGCCGCGCCACCTCGGCATCGGCCAGCCGCCGCACCTCCAGCCGCTCCACACCGGGCAGCCGGACCAACTCGGCGAGCAGCGGCCGCAGCGGATGCCGCCGGTGCAGATCGTCGGCACGATAGGACGCCAGCACGGCGAACTGCCGGGGCAGCACCCCCCGGCTCAGCAGAAACCGCAGCAGGTCCCGGGACGACTGGTCGGCCCAGTGCAGATCCTCCAGGACCAGCAGCAGCGGCGCGGCAGCCGCCAACTCGGCGAACAGCCCGGCCACGCCTTCGAAGAGCCGCAGCCGTGCGTCGGCATCGCGGGAGGAGTCCGAGGCGGCACCGAGGAGACGCTCAACAGCCGGATGGGCGGCGAGAACCCCCGAGAACCGCTCATCACCCGCCAGCACCCCGAGGATCTCGGTGAAGGGCAGATACGGCAGCCCCACGTCCCCGAGATCGACACAGTGCCCGGTGACGACGATGGCCCCAGCGGCGGCTGCCCGAGCCGCCGTCTCGTCGAGCAACCGAGTCTTACCGACCCCAGCGTCCCCGGCGACCAGCACGGCCTGCCCGCGCCCGTTCCGGGCACGCTCAAGTACTCCGCCGAGGCGGAGCAGTTCCTCGTCCCGACCGATCAGGGGAGTGCTAAACGATCTCTCTGACACGCCCACATCCTGACAAGGGCTCAGCCGAGATACCAGGGGCGCGGGGAACTGCGCGACCAGCCACACTCAACCCGCAGCCGCCGTCACCACAGAACCCCCCACCCCCTAGGCACTCAGCCCCTCAGAACCCGAGCCCAGTCCTCCGGCACCCGCTCCGCAGGACCCGGCACCGACTGCTCCGCAGGATGACTCACCGGCGGCGCCAACTCCGGCCCGGCTTCGAACAGTTCATCCGTCTCGTAGTTCCAGAACCACCCCTCGCCCGGCTCGTAACTACGGATTATCGGATGCCCGGTGGAATGGAAGTGCGCCGTCGCATGCTTCGCCGGCGAGTCGTCGCAGCACCCGATGTGCCCGCACTGCGTACACCGCCGCAGATGGAACCACCAGCCCCCCGCCGCATCGCACTCCACACACCCGGCACCGCTCGGCGGAACGTTCGGGTCGATGGCGGTGTCGCCACTCATACTGCCTCCACAGCTGTCTCAGGTTCGTCGGGCGCCTCGGCGGTCAGCGGAAGCAGCACCTGGAACCGGGTGTCGCCGGGCTCCGACTCCACCCGCATGGTGCCGTGATGCTTGTTCACGACGATCCGCCACGAGATGTCCAGACCGAGCCCCGTGCCCTGCCCCACGGGCTTGGTAGTGAAGAAGGGGTCGAAGATCCGGTCCTTGATCTCCGGCGCGATCCCGCTCCCGGTGTCCCGGAACTCGACCAGCAGTTGCTCGTGGTCGAGCGCGGTCCGCACGGTCAGCGTGCCGTGTCCGTCACCGCTGCCGCCGCCGTCCTTCATCGCGCAGACCGCGTTGTCGATGAGGTTGGTCCACACCTGGTTGAGCTCGGCGGGGTACGCGGGGACGGGCGGGACCGTACGGTCGTACTCCTTGACCACCTGGATGTCCTGCCCGATCTTCCCGGACAGCATCAGCAGCGTGCTGTCGAGGAGTTCGTGCACGTCCACCTCCCGGTACGGCGCCCGGTCCAGCTGGCTGTACTGCTTGGCCGCGTCGACGAGGTGCGAGATACGGGTGGTCGAGTCCTCGATCTCGTTCATCAACAGCTCGGTCTCGATGGTGTAGTTGAGCCAGCCCACCGCGTTCGGCAGGATCTCCTCGTCGACGGCGGCGGCCACCTGCTCCAGCCAGTCGACGTCGAGCCCGGCCTGCACGAACGTCGGCGCGAGATCCCAGCCGCGGTCGATGCCGCGGTCCTCCAGCCAGTCGGTGAGCGCGTCCTCGCGGTCGGAGGCCTCCAGCGGACTGAGCGACGACGCCTTGGCGACCCGTTCCGCAGTGCGCTCCTGGATCTCGATCAGACCCGCCAACTGCTCCCGCGAGAACGGCCCTCCGGCGATGATGGCGAGCTTGTGCCGCATCTTCGCCACCCGCTCGCGCAGCGTCGACGTGGCCCGCACGGCGGCCGCGGCCGGGTTGTTGAGTTCGTGGGTGAGCCCGGCGGACAACGAGCCGAGCGCCAGCAGCCGTTCGCGCTGCCCGATCGCCGCCTGGGTGTTCTTCGAACCGAAGAACAGGCCCTCGAGGAGGTGCACGGCCATCGGGAACCACTCGCGCATGATGTCCGCGAACGTGTCGGCCGGCAGCACGAAGAACCGCGTCGGCTCGGTCACCCGCATCGTGTTGTTGTACGCCTGCCGCACCCGGTCCCCGAGGTACGCCTGCATCGCGCCCGCGTACACCCCGGCCTGCGAGGTCCGCGTCACCTCGACGTCGTCCCCGCCGACCTGCCGGGAGAGCACCACCGTGCCCTCGACCATCACGTAGAAGCAGGTGGCCGGGTCACCCTCGGTGTAGACCGGGCCCGGCTGGAACAGCTCCACCCGGCCCGCCGCGCACAGCCGCCCGAGCTGCTCCGGCTCCAGCTTCTCGAACAGGAACAGCGCGCCGATCTCCTTCGGGCTGCACGGCATCGGCTGCCCGCTCATGACTGCTCCAGATACCGGTGGACAAGCATCACTGCCATGGCTCCTTCTCCGACGGCGGACGCGACACGCTTGGCGGACTCGGCGCGTGCGTCGCCCGCCACGAACACGCCGGGAATACTGGTCTCCAGGTGGTACGGCGGCCGGTCCAGCTCCCAGCCCGCCGGCGGCCGTCCGTCGACGGTCAGGTCGGGCCCGGCCAGGATGAACCCGCGTTCGTCCCGCAGCACCGTGTCGCCGAGCCAGTCGGTGAGCGGTGCCGCCCCGATGAAGACAAACATCCACTGGGCGTCGACCTGTTCCCGGTCCCCGCTCTGCACATGGCGCAGGGTGAGCTGCTCCAGGCGCTCGACGCCGTGCGCGGCGTCCACCACGGTGTGACTGCGCACGGCGATGTTCGGGGCCTCGTTGATCTGCTGGATCAGGTAGTACGACATCGACGCCGACAGGTCGGCGCCGCGGACCAGCAGGGTCACCGACTTGGCGAACCGGGACAGGTACATCGCCGCCTGGCCCGCCGAGTTGGCGCCGCCGACGATGTACACGTCCTGGCCCTGGCAGGAGGTCGCCTCGGTGAGCGCGGAGCCGTAGAACACCCCGCAGCCGGTCAGGTCGATACAGCCCTCCGCCTCCAGCTGCCGGTACTGCACTCCGGTCGCCAGGATCACGCTGTGCGCCGCGACCGCCGAGCCGTCCGCGAACCGCACCACCCGCGCGGCCCCGTTGATCTCGAGTCCCGTGACCTCGCGGGCGGTCAGGATCTCCGCGCCGAACTTGGCGGCCTGCCGCCGGGCCCGGTCGGTGAGCTGGGCGCCCGACACGCCGTCGGGGAAGCCCAGGTAGTTCTCGATCCGCGAGCTCTGCCCGGCCTGCCCGCCGGTCGCGGACCGCTCCACGAGCACGGTCCGCAGCCCCTCCGACGCCCCGTACACGGCCGAGCCGAGCCCGGCCGGGCCGCCGCCGATCACCACCAGGTCGTAGAAGTCCGCCGTCGGTGTCGTCGCGAGCCCCACGTGCGCGGCCAGCTCCGGGGCCTCCGGCTCCACCAGGGGCGTGCCGTCCGGTGTGATCACCAGCGGCAGCCGCGCCCCGTCGGCCTCGGCCGCGGCCAGCAGCCGCTGCCCCTCCGGCTCGTCCACCGAGTACCAGCGGTAGGGCACCTGGTTGCGGGCCAGGAACTCCCGCACGTCCGAGGACCGCGCCGACCAGCGGTGCCCGACGACCTTGGTGGCCGGGACCGGCTTGTAGTCGCTGGCCCGCCAGGCGTCGAGCAGGTCGTCGAGGACGGGGTAGAGCTTCTCCTCAGGGGGATCCCAGGGCTTGAGCAGGTAGTGGTCCAGATCGACGACGTTGATCGCGTCGATCGCCGCGTTGGTGTCCGCGTACGCGGTGAGCAGCACCCGCCGCGCGCCCGGGTACACGTCCAGGGCCTGTTCCAGGAACTCGATGCCGTTCATCTGCGGCATCCGGTAGTCGGCCAGGATCACGGCCACCAGGTCGCCGCGCAGCTTCAGCTCCCGCAGCGCCTCCAGCGCCGAGTCCCCGGACTCCGCGCGCACGATCCGGTACGACGCGCCGTAGCGGCGGCGCAGGTCCCGGGCGACGGCACGGGACACCCCCGGGTCGTCGTCCACGGTCATGATTACACCTACGGTGGATTTGGAAGAGGACCCAGAAGGCGACATACGAAAACCCTAACGGCGTAGGGGGAGGCGGGCCATGGCAACAGCGGTAAGGACCCGGATGGCCAGGGAGTATCTGCGGGTCAGCAAGGGGAAGGGGCGCACGGCGCGCAGCATCAGTGATCAGCACCGGGAGAACCTTGCGGCCGAAGTCGATCACGGTCCGTGGACCTGGGGCGAGCCCTACACCGACACCGGCTCCGCCTCGAAGTTCGCCACCAAGATCCGCGACGACTTCGAGAAGCTGCTAGCTGATCTTGAGTCGGGAGAGTTCGGCGAGCCCGGCGACGTGCTGTCTCTGTGGGAGATCTCCCGGCTCGCCCGCGAGACTGGTCGGGGCGTGGCCCTGGTGGACGCCTGCGAGGCGGGCGGCTACCTGATCCACATCACCACCCACGAGCGCACCTACAATCCGGCGAACTACCAGGACCGACACGACTTGATCTCTGGGATCAACGATGCGGAAAAGGAGTCGCGGCTCTTGAGCAAGCGGACCAAGCGAGGGGTGGACTCGGCCGTGGCGGACGGTGGAGTCCACGGAAAGCTCACGTTCGGATTCGCCCGCCGGTACGCGGTGGTGGACGGCCGGTCGCGGCCGGTCGAGCAGTACGCCGACCCGGTTGAGGGCCCCCTGGTCATCGAGCTGTTCGAGCGCGTCGCTGGGTGGAACGGCCGGGAGCGCGAGTCGATCCGCGCCGTCGAGCAGGACTGGCTCAAGCGGGGGATCAAGAGCCGGGATCGCACGGTCGACGGCGAGACCGTGCCCGGCGTGCCATTCTCCCGGCAGAACCTCGGTCAGATGCTGCGCCGGAAGGCGTATGCAGGCATCCGCGTCCACAAGGGGACCGAGCGGCCCGGCAACTGGCCCGCGCTGGTCGAGCCCGCGCTGTTCGACGCCGTGCAAGAGCTGTTGGCCGACCCGGATCGCAAGACCCACACCGGCTCGCAGATCAAGCACGTCTTGACCGGCGTGCTCCGGTGCTCCACTTGTGGCGGCAAGGTGTCGGTCCGGCCCGGCGGTGACGCGTATGAGGGCCGCCTGGTGTACCGGTGCTGGGACCGGGACTGCTTCACGATCGACAAGGCGGCCACCGACGCCTTCATGATCGGCGACGCCGAGCACCACGGGCTGATCATCCGGCTTCTGACCTCCCCGCACCTCTACCGCGCTCCGGCCGACGAGGAGAGCGCCGAGCTTGCCGACGCCCGGGGCAAGCTGACGGCCAAGCAGCGGAGCTTGAAGGAGTTCGAGGATGCCGACCCGGCCACCCCGGCGGCGGCCGACCTGATCGGCCGGAAGATCGAGAAGCTGCGCGGAGAGATCACCGAGCTGGAGAGCAAGATCAAGGATCTGACCCCACGCCCGTCGGCGGGTGATCACCTGGACCTCGGGCCGGATGCCGATCGGGCCGCCGCGTGGTCGGCGTGGGAGGCGGCCCAGCTCCCCGTGAAGCGGGCTCTGGTCGCCGATCTGCTCAACCCGGAGATGTTCGGCACGCCCCGGGTCCGGCGCGTTGCCGACAGCGTGTCCCCGGCCCCGGCCGACCGGATCGAGTTCGTGAACGAGGACGGTGAGGATCTGCTCACCGAATGGGGACTCAAGATCTGATCATCAGGACACAGCGAGGCCCGGCCGTCGGGGGAGGACGGCCGGGCCTCGGTCTGTGCGGGCTATACCTCGGGGTGCTCCCCGGGCTGATCACTCGTCTCGGGATGATCGCTGACGAGGGTCTGGAAGTGATCACACATGGCGTTCAGCCGCCGGGCCAGGCGGCGGGCGTGCCTCACGGCCGACTCCCGGCCGGACGGGGTCTCCACGCGCATCGTCCGGCGCGTGTCGGCGGCGGCGATGATCGCGCAGTTGACCGGCACGGTCCATCCCCGGTCGTCGTCCGGCTTCAGGGCGGCCACCCGCTCCACCACGGGCGTGATCAGTTCGAGGTGCCCTCGCAGCGTGCTGATCATCACGGGTACCTCGTCGGGGGCCGGATCCCCGGCGTCCCCGGACAGCAGACGGCGTGCGCTGGCGCGCATCGCGGGGACGTCGATCGGCGGGAGCCGGTCCCCCTCTGCCGCTGCCGTCGGGTGGTCGGTAGCTTGCGTCATGTCGGTCGCTCCCTCGAAGCGTCGGCCACGCCCCGGGGCCCTGCCAGGCCGCCGGGGTCTGATCTGTCCACCGACCATTTCGAGGGACCGCCGATTCCAGCCATCCCAAGGCCCTATAGCGGCGCCCTATATTCGATCCATGGAGAACATGAGCCCCGATCTGTGGACCCATCCGCAGCTCATCGCTGCGGTGGCCGCCGAGGATTGGGGCGCCGTCTTCCGGACCTACCGGAAGCTCACCGGCCTGTCTCAGACCAAGCTCGGGGAGCGCGTCGGCCTGGTGCAGCCGGACGTCTCGGACATCGAGCGGGGACGGCGGCGGGTGACCTCCGTCGAGGTACGCCAGCGGATCGCGGCCGGTCTCCAGATCCCGGCCGACCTGATCCGCGCGGGGTCCACGGCACCGGCTCAGGCGGTCGCCGGTCTGGTCCTCCCGGGACCGGGCCCTGACGACGATCTGCTGACCCGGGTGACGACCGTGGTCAGCAACGGCCACAAGGTCGACGCGCCCACCCTCGACTGGCTTGACCGGCTCCTGGCCGAGCACCGCCGGGCAGAGGACGAGATCGGCTCACGCCCGCTGGTCGGGATCATGCGCCAGCAGCTCGGCACGGTGGTGGACCTGTACGCGAGCGCCCGGGGTCCGCTGGCCGACCGCGTGGTCCGCCTCGCCTCCGAACACGCCCAGTTCCTCGCGTGGATGGCACAGGACCAGGGCCAGACGGCCGCCGCGCTGGCCTGGTACGACCGCAGTCATGAATGGGCCC
This sequence comes from Streptomyces sp. GbtcB6, assembly GCF_019091475.1. Lineage (NCBI taxonomy): Bacteria > Bacillati > Actinomycetota > Actinomycetes > Kitasatosporales > Streptomycetaceae > Streptomyces > Streptomyces sp. GbtcB6. The sequence goes on from NZ_JAGXJL010000018.1 coordinate 170,391, forward strand.
TGGAGGCGGGGGACGCCAACATGGCGGCGACCACCCTGTCCATGAAGGCCCACATGGCGTGGTCCGGCGGCCGGGGAGACCGGGCTGTCCGGCTGGCCGACGCGGCGCGCTGGTCGGCCCCCGGGACGTCCCTGGGGATCCAGGGCATGGCCGCGCAGATGGCGGCCCGGGGCCACGCGCTGAACGGCGACGGCGACGACGCGGAACGCCTCCTGGACGAGGCGCAGGACATGATCAGCCGGGCGGCCGAGCACCCGGAGGACGAACCACCGTGGATGTACTTCTACGGCGAGACCTGGTTCACCCTGCAACGCGGTATGGCCGCTCTCCACTTGGGCGAGTGGCGGGCGGCGGTCGATCACCTGACGATCGGTCTGGAGGCCCTCCCGGACGACTACCGGCGGGACAAGACCTGGTACCGGACCTGTCTGGCGCACGCCTTCGCGGCGGCCGGGGAAGCTGCCGAGGCCCTCACCGTGGCCCTGGACGCCATCCCGGACGCGTCGGCCATCGGCCGCCCGCACGCCTGGAACGAACTGCACACCACGGCCGCCGTGCTCCTGCGCCGGGGCGCCCCGGAGGGCCGCCAGCTGGTGGCCGCGCTGCGCACCTACGACTGATCACCCCTCGCCGGCGTCAACCCTCCAACGGCTATGGCGGGTTGGCCAACCGGCTGACCACGTCACGGAGTTGGGAACGTCGCTGGTCGATATGTCCGAATACCGATCGGGGACTCGTCTCCCCGGGTGATCCAAAGCGCCCTGCGGCCGTCTGCGGGCCGCAGGGGTGCGGGTGCGCGGAGTTGGCCGCCCGAGGGGCCGAACGCGTCTCCTGGCGGCCGGAACGCCCCGGGACGGGGGCAGTTCGCCGGTCAGCCCGCCGCGAACCAGCGCCCGCCGTCCTGGCGGACGCGGCACTGTCCGGCCATGGTCCGCAGGGTGTCGGTGATCCGGCCCGGTCCGGTGACCTTTCCCGGGAAGATCCCGGCGGCGATCTCGTCCACGGTCGCGCCGGGGTGATCTGACAGCCAGTCGGCTATCCGGCCGATGAGCTGGGGATGGGGCGGGAACACCGCCCCGAGCTGTTGCGTCATGCCGGTCAGCGTACGGCCGCCGGGCATGGAAAAGGCGCCTCAGTGATCCCGGGCTGAGGCGCCTTGATCAGCTGCCGTTGACCTTGCGGACGATCCGGCGGACGTACCCCGGCTCTGCCGACACCCCGTCAGCCAGCAGACGGCGAGAGATCTCCGGGGGCTTGGTCACGCCCTCGGAGATCAGCTCGCGGATCATGTCCGCCGTGGACCGGTCCTGTGCCGGTACGGGTACCGGTTCGTCCCGGTCCTGTGCCGGGACGTCCTGGCCGTCGTCCCGGTACGCCCCGGCCCAGTCGTGCCGGACGTCGATCACCGCGAGATCACCCGCCGACTTCCGGCGCACCACCCGCGCGACGATGGCCGACTCAGCCGCCCGTGAATCCTTCGGATTCAGCCCGTGACGGGCCCGGTCCACGGCGTCCGCCAGGGCGGCCGTGCGCCGGGCGTACCGGCGCGTCCCGGTCTTCGTTCCGGCCACCCGGTCCGCCAGGACGACCGCGCGGTCAGCGGCCCGGCTGCGGGCGATGGCCGCCGAATCGGCGCCCCGCCGCCCGATGCCGAGGTACGCGGTCAGCCGCTCCCGGACCTCCCGCAGGGCGTCGCCGACGAGACCGGACCGGTACGTGCCGGACAGTCTCAGTTCGAGACCGAGGAGCAGGTGCAGGAGTACCGCCAGCAGGACCGGTCCGAGAGCGGTACGGACCGCCCCGCCCATGCCGCCGGAGATCTCGAAGGCGGGGACGGCCTGGACGAGGACGACGCCGTACGCCAGCCACGCGGCCGACCGCGCACCGGCGGCCCACGCGTACAGGGCGAGGGCGATCACCGCCGCCTCCGCCGTGCCGCACAGGGCGCCCCGCTCGGCCGGGGCCGTGATCCGCAGGACGGTCCCGAGGAACCGGTACGAGGTGTCGGCGGACATGCCCAGCGCCATCACCGCCGGGACGAGGAGACCGAGGGTCGCGGCCAGCTTGCGGGTGATCATGACTGCTCCTCGATCTTCGGTGCCACGGTGTAGAGCCTGCGGATCTTGACGTACTCGCCGGTGCCGAGCCCCTCGTTGAGGCAGGCGTAGATCTTGGACAGGGCCCGGTCTGTCTTGCTCGCGATCTCGGCCGCCGACAGGCCGCCAGGAACGTCCCTCAGGACCGCGCGGACGTCGTCGCACACGGTTGTCCGGACCCGGCCCCCGAGGACGCCAGACGGGCGCGCAGCCCCGTTCCCGGACGCCTTTCCGGCACCGGCCGACCGGGCGAACTCCTCGTACACCGCCCGCTGGTGGGCCAGGGACGCGGCGAGATCATCCGGGTGCGGCCCGGCGGCCGACCGCTCCGCCTCGCGCTCCGCCTTCCGTTCGGCTTCGGCCGCCCTGTGCCACCCGGCCAACTCATCCTGGGCTGCGGCCACTTGGGCAAGCTGACCACTCATCCCGAACCACAGCTCGGCCCGGTCGGACCGGTCACCCGGCAGCACCATGAGCACCGAGCCGCGCCGCTTCCGGTGCGCCGCGATCATGCATTCGGCGATCTGCTGCGGCGTCAGATCGAAGTCGTCCGGCATGGTGTGCATGCCCCGCTTCAGACCGAGGCCGGTGACGAGCTGATGGCCCCGGTCCCGCACCTCGTAGAAGTCCAACCGGCCGCGCAGGTGGACCACCAGCCGCCAGCCGAGATCCCACCGGGACACCCCGCCGGGTGCGCGCCGCAGACCGCGCAGACCGCGCGCCTCGGTCATGTCCTCCCACGCCTCGTCATCGAAGATCCGGAGCAGGAGCCGGAACTCCTCGCCGGTCAGGTCCGGGATGCTCCGCAGCTCCCGGACCAGCCGCCTCAGGTGCGCCGTGCGGTCGGCCGCCTCGCTCCACTTGCTCACCGCGCGCCTCCCTCGCGTACGCGCGCGTCAGAGGCGGGCCCGAGGGGAAGCGGGGAAAAAGGGAAACCTGGCCGTTCGTGCAGGTCAAGCGCGTGAGAGCGGCCGTGAAGACCATTCCCCGGCGGTGGTGAGGGGAATGGAAGGGGAGGAAGTATCTTGCTCAGCATGGTCATCGACTCCTAGCTAGTCGATCTCCTAGGCGATCGTCGGGGCTCCATCCCCGGCGGTCGCCGCTTCAGTTGTGGATCAAGGTCACCGGCTCGGGATGATCAAGAGAGCCAGCCGCCGTCATCGGCCTGCCGGACCTCACTCCGTCCCCGCAGGTAGAGCAGGACGTTTTCAACTTCCTGGATCTGCCTCGGAGTTGTGTGCCCGATGCGCCGGGCCAGCTCTTCGGCGGTCATCGGGTGGAAAGCTGACAGGGCGTCTTTGATCTGCCGGACGATGGCGGGACCGGGCGGGAAGCCGGTCGCGAACGGTGAGCGGATCCGGCCGTCGGCGCTCATGACGTCGGCCCCTCCGCGAGCCGGTCGGCCTCCCCGAAGATCCCCATTGCGTTGCAGCCCTCGCGAAGATCGATCTCCCGCGTCAGCTCGACCAGATCGCGGAGGGTGAACTCCTCGTCCCGGTCGGCGAAGCGTTCGAGCCCCAGCGTCCCGGCCGCCCTCTGCAACGCGTCCACGTAGCGGAGGAACCGGCGCGGGGTCCAGTCCCACCAGGGCGAGGGGAGTTCGTCCGGCCGGGAGTCCGGATCCGGTCGGCCGAGGGTCACCCCGGTCCGCTGCCGGGCGTACTCCACGACGCGGCCGACGATCTCGGCGTGCTGCCGGTCGAAGTCCTCGATCGCGGCCCGGCACTGCTCCAGCACCGCCCGCTGCTGGGGCGTCAGATCACGGCTCATACCGGCCTCCAGGTGGCTCCGTCGCGGTCGGCCCGGCCCCTCCGGCGCAGCTCTTCGAGCCGCGTCATGACGGAGCTGATCGAGCACTCCAGCAAGATCGCGATGTCCCGGGCCCGGCACTCCCCGAGGGCCCGGAGCTGATGGGCCACGGCGTCCCGGTCGGCCGTCGCGCCGAGCACCACGCCCCGACTCGGCGCGCTCATGATCCGGTCCTCGGCTTCCCCGTGATCTGTTCCGTCGGCCGTCGGCCGGACAGGGTGGTGGGCGGGCGGCGCCCCGAGATCTCGGCCATCACTGCTGCTCTCCCTCGGGGCGGCACTCACCGTTCGCCGGGTCCCGGACCATGCCGGTCGGGCAGGGGTCCCGCTGCGGCCGACCGGCGAACCGCTGGACGCCGTTGTGATCACGGTCCGGCTTGGCCGGTGCCTCGCCGGGCTGATGGGGCTTGTACTGAGGCATCGTCAGCTCCTCTTCCGGCGTCGTTCGGCGGCCTCAACGGCGCGCATGATCGCGCGGCGGACGACCCGGTCCGACGGATGGCCGTGGGCGTCCGCCGCGCGCTGTGCCACGGCGTGGACATCGACCCCGGCGGCCCTGGCGCGGGTCTTCAGGTCGGGCGGCAGCTCGGTCCCGAGGGTGCGGGTCTTCGTGGTGCGCTTCACGGTCAACTCCCTTCACGTCACCGGGTCGCCGCGCCGGGCGCGGGCGTCGTAGTCGCGGGCGCAGCCTTCGAGCCGGGCGGCTTCCCCGGACTTGCCCCGTGCGCGGGCGTCGGCGGCCAGCCTGCGGGCGTTCTGGGCCTGGCTGGACCAGTAGACGCGGGGCACCGGTCCGGCCGTCCTGCGGGCCGTCTGCGGCCTCCGGGCAGGCGCCGTCCTGGCCGTCCTGGCGGCAGCTGCCGACGCGATCCGGGCGCGGGCCGCCTCGTACCGCTTCCGGTCCTGCTCGCAGGCCGGACCGAGCAGCTCGGTGAACTCCGGCTCCGGGCCCGGGAGGTCGACTCCCGGCGGGGTGAGCGCGACGGCGAGGCAGTGGCGGCACCCGTCGACCTTGGGTGACGCGGCGGCCGTCAGGGCGGCCTTCCCGAAGATCCATACGGCGTCGGGGCCGACGGAGGTGATCCGCTCCCGAGGGCTGATCTTCGCCTGCGCGAGGCTGTCGGTGAGGGCCGCCCGGTGGTCGCGGAGAACCACACGGCCGTCGGTCAGGGTCACGGTCGCCGGAGGGTCCGGCCGGAGCTGACGGCGGACCTCGCGGGCGTACGTCACCAGCCCCTCGGGGTGGCGCCGGAGCGCCTGGCCGTAGCGGTCCACGACCACCCGGGCGACGTCGGCCGCGAGCCAGGTCGCCATGCCAGTCGGGCTCACGGTCTGATTCCGGCAGCCGTACTCACCCATGATCTTGTTGGCGGCAATGCCGGACCGCACACCGAGGTGGTCGGCGGCTTCCTGCGAAGTGAGATAACGCGTCACGAATTCCTCCCCGGTAATCCGGCGTCAGGAATTAGCTTAAACTATTCACGGGGTGCGGTGACCGTGGGCTTGACCTCCGGCGGTCACCGTCCCTTTCTTTTGGCTGGTCGAAATAAGCGAATCCAATAATGGATCCCAAATGATACGGCCGGCGAGTATCTCTTGCCATTAGGCCCGGAATCGAGGGCCCTGTGGCTCTGGCTTTCCGGGGAATCGGCCCGGCAGAATTAGTACAGAAGCAGCGCGGAACGGACCGAGGAGCCGGAAGCGCGTCCGACGAGACGCCCCGGAGGCTCCGAATGCCCCGTCCGTACACGATGAGCCCTGCGGCGCTGGAAGCGCGTGCCAAGGGCTCCGGACCCGACGGACTGATCACCCGTATCGAGCGGGCCAAGGAACGGCTCACCCCGGCCCAGTGGGACCGGCTCCGTTCGCTGCTCGCGTCCGCGCCCGTGAAGGGCGAGAACTCCTGACATAGCAAAACGCCCCCGGGTGCTCAGGCCGAGGGCGTTTCAAGGGATCACTGACACGACGACCCGGTGAAGGGATCAGCTACACCGAATGACAACCCGGATTGGCACAGAAGGGATCAGCCACCACGTCAACCAGAGGGTTCCATGTCCAGCATAAACGAACACGGCGATGCCGTGAATGACCGGCCCGAGCGAAAGACAGGGCTGAGCCCCGAGCACCGCGCGTTCCTGAACAGCCAGGCGATCACAGACGACGTGATCGAGGAATTCGGCATCCGGTCGGTCACCGGGCCGGAGGACATCCCGGATGAGATCTACGGGCCGTGGCACGGATTCCTCGGCGAAGCCGAGAAAGGGATCCTGTTCTGGTGGCCCGTGCCGGGACGTGAGGAGCCGGTGCCTCAGTACCGGCCGGACGTTCCGATCGAGACCCCGGACGGAAAGATCCACAAGTACCTGCTCCCCAAGGGCTGCGGCTCGTTCGTCGCGGTGTTCCGGGAGCCGACCGGTGATGCACCGGTGCTTCTCCCCGAGGGCACGAAGCAGACTCACGCAGCCCTTTCGTGGGCACCGCCGGAATGGGGAATCGCGGGCGTGCCCGGGTGCCACAACTGGGCCGGAGCCGACCTGTCTTGGGCCGACGGCCGCAAGGTGATCGTCCTGTTCGACGCCGATATCTCGGCGAACTCCGACGTCTGGGACGCGGCGGCCGGGATCAAAGAAGCGCTCGAAGTCGAGGGTGCCGACGAGGTGGTATTCGCCCGGCTGGCCGGAGCGAAGTCCAAAGAGGGATTGGACGACGTCTTGGGCCGCCGTCCCGAGGACCGCCGGACGTCCTACCTCGCCAAGATTTCCGATATGGCCACCGGCAAACTCGGGCGTCGGCCCAAGCAGAAAGCGCGCAAGCCGGATCCGGTCGATCCGCCGGACACAGGCGGCCGGGCCAGCGTGATCGTCAACGCCGACCGGCGGGCGGTGATCGAGAACATCACCGAGGCGCTCACGGCGAAGTGGGACGGGGAGATCCTGTTCGACTACGGCGGGGCGATCACGCTGCGCAAGGGTGCCGAGCTGGAGCCGCTGGAGCGGAGCAGGTTCCTCAACGTCCTGGTGGACACCTGCGCGTGCTTCACCTATCGGGAGGCGACCACCACCCGGCCCGCCTCGTTCGAGGACGCGTGGCCGGACGCGCCGACCGTTGAAGCGGTGCTCGGCCGGGCGACGTCGTACACCCCGGTCACCCGGATCGTCCGGGCGCCATTCGTCCGCGAGGACGGCACGGTGTGCGCCGCCGGTGGGTATGACGCGGCGTCACGGACCTGGCTGGAGCTGGACGACGGCCTGAGCGTCACCGTGCCCGAGGAGCCGACGGCGGAGGAGATCACGTCGGCCGTCAAGCTGCTGACGGTGGATCTCCTCGGGGACTTCCCGTTCCCCGAGGAAAGCGACCGGGCCGGGGCGCTGGCGCTGCTGCTGACCCCGTTCATCCGGGACCGCATCGATCTCGCACCGCTGGCCGTTGTCGACGGGCTTCAGATGGGGGTCGGAAAGAACCTGCTCGCCGACGTCGTCTCGATTCTCGCGACCGGCGAGGCGGCCGTCACCCAGCCGCTGTCCGGCAGCAATGAGGAAGTCCGCAAGCAGATGACCGCCACGCTGCGGAGCGGCAATCCCCTGGTCGTCTTCGACGAGGCGCACAAGCTCGAAGGCAGGGCCCTGGCCCAGGTGCTCACCACGCCCTTTTGGAGGGACCGGGTGCTTGGGGTGAGCGAGAATATCCAGCTGCCCAACACCGCTACCTGGGTGGCCCTCGGGAACAACGTCTCCGTCGAGGGCGACATATCGCGGCGGGTGTACTGGATCCGGCTGCACCCGGCGTACGCGAACCCGCAGGACCGCCCGGCGAATTCCTTCCGGCACCCGGACCTCAAGGAATGGGCGACAGAGCACCGTGCGGAACTCCTGAGCGCCGTCCTCACGCTCGTGAGGGCCTGGTATGCGGCCGGGTGCCCTTTCATCCCGGGGGCCGAGTCCTTCGGCTCGTTCACCCGGTGGGAGAGGACCGTGGGCGGCATTCTCCAGACGGCTGGGGTGACCGGCTTCCTCGGCGGCCTGCGGGCCAAACGAACCGAATCCGACTGGACCGGGTCCCAGTGGGCCGAGCACTTCGCATGGCTGGCCGACACGTTCGGATCCATGGAATTCACCGCTGCCGACGTCAAGGACTGGCGGCAGGTCCGGGGAGCGAATTCCTTCACCGGTGACCGGCCGACCATCACCCCGCCCGGTCTGGAGGACACGACCCCGAAGGACTGGCACAGGCAGCTCGCCTATGCGTACCGGGGCGTCCTCAATCAGATCCGGGGCGGCCTGCGGCTGGTGAAGTCCGGCACCGGCCACGGCCACGTCACGAAGTATGTGATCCAAGTGGTGGACGAGGCGGAATCAACATCATCCGGGGGAGATGGGGGAGATGGGGGAGATGGATATTCCTACGCGTCAGCGAAAACACTCTCTTCACCGCGTGAAGAGCGCGCACGTGAAGAGAGTGCACACGTAGAGAAAGAGCCGAAAGCGTCTCCCCCATCTCCCCCATCTCCCCCGAGTCCGAACGGATCGGGACCGGCCCCGTGCACCTGTGACCCGGACCTGGCCGAGGAAGACGGGCATGCGCCCTGGTGCTCACTCGGAACGGAGGACTGATCATGGACTGCTGGAAGAACAAGTACTCCAGCCGGGAGGCGGCGGAGAACGCGTTCGCCATCCACACCGAGCGGCGCGGCGGTGGCCGTCACGTGATCGTCCATCACGAGAACTGCGGGTGGCATATCGTCCCGGCCGACAAGGCGGGCTATTACCTGCGCCCGGCGCCCCGTCCATTCCACGGACCGCCGCCCGACTTCCCGGGTGAATGCCATCAGTGCCGGGTCCAGCGCTCCGGCTGCTGGCAGCACCCCCGCGACCCCGAGCCCTGGCGCTGGGATCAATCCGCCTGGCGGTACGTGCCGGTGGAATGCTTCGGCCCTCCCCGCTGCGACCCGTGCCAGCCGATGGACTGCCACCACCCGGCGTGCCCGGTACGGGGCGCCCTGGAGCTGCTCCGGACCACCCCTGAATCGTGACCATGTACACGCCACAACTTGAGCCAGGTGATCTTGAATGCCCGCCAACCCCGGACACCTTCCGCCCCCGTCGGTGATCGCCGAACAGGAGCGCATGGCCTACCGGCTGCACCTCCACCGGCTCCCGCACGAGGAGATCGCCCGGCGTCTCGATCTCTCCGTGGCCACCGTCAAGCGCCGGATCGAAGCCGGGCGCGAGGCGTACACGCGGCCGGACGAGATCGAGATCCTCCGGCAGGATCTCGGCGCCCAGCTGGACGAGGAGTACCGGACCGTGAGCACGGTCCAGGCCGGTGCCAGCGATCCGAAGATCAAGCTCGCGGCCAGCGCCCAGCTGGTCAAGATCAATGAGTCGTACCGGAAGCTCTACGCCGTCGACTCCCCGACCCCGCTGGAGGCCGCCCTCACGGCGCGTGCCGAGCTGGAGGGTGAGCTGATCGCGGGCGCCGTCGAGGCGGCCGTGCGGGGGGTGATCGACGCGGCCGACGTGGACGTGGAGTTCGCGGCCCGCTTGAAGCTCTACGCCTTCGAGCTGGCGGCCCGTCAGCTGGAGCGCGCCGACGGCCAGGAGCCGGAGGGCCCTGACCCGGTACCGCCGAAGCCGCGACTGGCGATCACCGCCGGACGCCCTGAGGGGCCGTCAGACAAGATCGAAGAGACCGGTGGGCCCTCGGTGCCACACCCCCGGCGCCGGGACGCGGCGACCACGATTCTGGATCAGGCGCGGGCACTGCTGGAGGAGGACGACGAGGATGCGGACGAGGAAGACGATCAAGGCTGAACTCGCGGCCGAGCTGGACAGGGAGCGGCCCGACGAGGGTCGGGTGTCCGAGCTGATGGCCGAGCTTCGCCGGGCCAGGGGTGGCAGAGATCCCGATCGTCATCTCTTGGGCGGAGGCCGTCCCCGGCGCCGTCGAGAGGGCAGAATTGCCGAGCTGCCGATCGGCCCCGAGAGCGGAGCCCAGGGAACCGGTCCTGGCGAAGTCGATCAGGACGCCGAGGCGATCAAGACGTGGCCGCCGGAGCTGCGGGCGAAGATCCGCCGCAGTCCGTACGCCCGCGTGATCGGGGACGGGCCGTCCGGGGATCCCGGCGGCCACGGGGCCCGGAACGACGCCCGCCGGTGGTCGCCCTGGCGGTGACCTGCGCGTTTACAGCCTGCCGACGATCCGAAGGCGCTCCCGCGCAAAATCCGTGGAATCGCGGCCCGCTGGCGGGTCCTGGATCATGGCCGACCGGGACCAAGTTGCACCTGTAATACCGCTCTGACCTGCGCTTATGCGCCCGGCCTGCGCCTATGATTCGAAGGCCCGAGGTGTCAGCTTGTCCACGGTCATGATGACGGTCCGTGCCGCGTCGGCAGCCTGTGCCATACGTCTCCCACCCCGAGCCGTTGGTTCCACGGGACGACGGGCCCCGTGAGGAGCGCGGCCGCCGTACCGGTTCCCGCCCATCGTATGTTCGATCGCCTGCCTTCGCTCTTGTACGACGGTGCACGACGGGCACCCGCCGGTGCGGAAGACTGATCACGCAGACGCGGAACCGACGAGGAGGCCGGTGCATGACACGCCCGATCACGGCAGGGGTCGACGGTACGGAGGAGAGCCTCGCCGCTCTCGACTGGGCGGCCCGGGAAGCGGTGCGCCGGGGGCTGCCGCTGCGGGTCGTGCACGCCTGGCGGTACGAGGCGCACGAGGCGGTCGGCGGTGACCGGGAGACCCAGCGCGGGTGGGTGTCCGTCGGCGTGACCGAGTCGGTGCGGACCGTCACCGGACGGCATCCGGAGCTCGCGGTGAGCGTCGACGTGGTGGAGGGCGGCCCGGTCGAGGTGCTCGTGGCCGCGGCCGCCGGCGCCGAGCTGCTGGCGCTGGGCTCGCGCGGGCACGGCCGGGTCGTCGGGTTCCTGCTGGGTTCCGTCGGCCAGCAGGTGATCGCCGAGGCCGCCCGGCCCGTGGTCCTGGTGCGTGCCGGGGACCGGCCCGCGGCCGAGGCCGCCGGGCGGGAGGTTGTCGTGGGCCAGCAGGGCGGCGCGGAGGACAGCGCGGCCGTGCTGGAGTTCGCGTTCGAGACGGCCGCGGCCCGTGGTGCGACGGTCCGGGTGGTGCGTGCCTGGACCCTGCCGCCGGTCTTCGCCTACAGCCCGGGTTCGCTGAAGCTGCTGGACGAGGCCGGAGGCATGGAGCCCTTCGAGAAGAAGGCGCTGTCCGAGGCGGTACGGCCGCTGCGCGAGCGGTTCCCGGGGGTGCCGGTCGCCGAGCACGTGGAGATGGGCAGCGCGGGGCAGGTGCTGCTGTCGGTGGCCGGACACGCCCAGTTGATGGTCGTCGGTCGGCGCGCCCACCGTACGGCGGTCGGCGCGCGCATCGGGTCGGTCGCGCACGGGGTGCTGCACCACGCCGACTGCCCGGTGGCCGTGGTCCCGCACGACTGACCGGCGGCCGGCGCGCCCGGCTCACTCCGGGGTGACCGGCTCCAGGGTCTCCCGCGCCTTGGGCAGCACGTTCTCTATGTAGTCCTCGACCGCGTTGTCCAGGCCTATGTCGTGCTGCGCGTGCTCGGACAGGTACCAGCGGTGTTCCAGCAGCTCGTGGTAGATCTCGGCCGGATCCATCGAGCCGCGCAGATCCAGCGGTACGGCCCGCACGGTGGGGCGGAAGACGTCCCGCACCCACCGGTGGGCCAGCACCTCGGGGCGGGCGGCGAGGGGGTCGCCCGGGGCGTAGTCGTCCTGGGTGGCCATCCAGCTCTCCAGGTCGTTGAGCAGCCGCCGCGCCTGGTTCTCCTCGGCGTCCAGGCCGGTCAGCCGCAGCAGCTGGCGCTGGTGGTGGCCGGCGTCGACGACCTTCGGCACGAACGTGACCGTGTCGCCGTTGGAGGAGTGCTCGATCTGCATCTCGGCCACGTCGAAACCGAGGTCGTTGAGCCGCCGGATCCGGCGCTCGATGAAGTGGTACTTGCCCGCCGGATACACCGAGGTCCGGGTCAGCTCCTCCCACAGCTCGCCGTACCGGGTGCAGATCTCGAACCCGAACTCGATCGGGTCCAGCGACGGGTGCAGTGCCCCCGACGCCTCCAGGTCGAGCAGCTCCCCGCTGATGTTCACCCGGGCCAGGTCGAGGTCGTACTCCCGCTGCCCGTTGCTCAGCTGCGGATGCAGGTCGCCGGTCTCGGCGTCCACCAGGTATGCCGCGTACGCGCCCGCGTCGCGCCGGAACAGTGTGTTGGACAGCGAGCAGTCGCCCCACGCGAACCCGGCCAGGTGCAGGCGTACGAGCAGCACCGCCAGGGCGTCCATGAGGCGGTGCATGGTGGCCGGGCGCATGGTCGTCTCGAACATCGAGCGGTACGGCATCGAGCCGCCCAGGTGCCGGGTGACCAGCACCGACTCCAGCGGTTCGCCGTCCGGGTCGAGGCGGCCGGTGATCACGGCGAGGGGGTCGACCGCGGGGATGCCGAGCCGGTCCAGGTCGCGCAGCAGCTCGTACTCGCGCAGCGCCGGGCGCTCTGCCAGCTCCTTCACCGCGATGACCTCGCTGCCGGCCCGGGCGTAGCGCACCACGTGCCGGGAGATGCCCCGGGGGAGCGGCACGAGGTACTCCTCGGGCCACTCCTCCAGCGGGACGTCCCAGGGGAGTTCGAGCAGGAGCGCGGGGTGCTCCGGGTTGGTGGCGCTGATCTGCAAGGCCATGGGACGAACCTTAAGGCCAGGGTGTCAGGAGGCCAGCTCCCGGGCCCGCTCGGCGGCCGCGCGCACCGAGCCCCGGTGCAGCGGGCCGTGGCCCGGCAGCAGGGCCTCGCCGTCGAGGGCGCCGATCAGTTCCAGCGAGGCGAGGGCCCGGTCCCGCTGGTGGTGGAACATGTCGGGCAGCAGCTGCGGGCCCTGGACGCGCGAGGTGCGGTGGCCGCTGACCAGGGCGTCCCCGGAGATCACCAGTCCGGCGTCGGGCAGGTGGTAGACGGTGTGCCCGTCGGTGTGGCCGGGGGTGTGCACCGGGACCGGGCTGCCCGGCAGGTCGAGGGGGCCGTCGGTGACCGGGAACGCCTCGGGCGCCTTGACGGGGTGCTGCTCGGTGCCGCCGACGCGCAGCACGTGCACCAGCCACGGCACCACACCCGGCCGCCAGGCGTTCTTCACCACCTCGCCCACGGACACCTGCTGGAGGAAGTCCCGCCGGGCGTGCGGTACTTCGGCCTCGTGCAGATAGACCGGCGTGCCGTGGGTGTCGCGCAGGTACTCGGCCGAGCCCAGGTGGTCGTTGTGCGCGTGCGTGATCAGGACGGCCGCGACCGCCTCCGGCGAACTGCCCACCTCCGCGAGGGAGTCGAGCAGCCCCTGCCGGTCGCCGGGGTACCCGGTGTCGACCAGCGTGACGGCGTCACCGTCCTTGAGGATCACCCAGTTGGTGTGCTGGCCGTGCACCAGGTAGGCGCCCCTGCCGACTTCGTGTACCTCTGCCCGCATCATCACTCCGGCTCGCCCGTTCGTGCAGATCGAAACGGGGGACAGCCAACCACACGGAGCGGGCGACCGGTTGCCGAGGACCCCGGTCAGCGCACCCCGTGCGGCCGGAACTGGATGCTGATCCGCGGCCCGGCGGCCCGGGCCGTCTTCGGTACGCAGTGTTCCCAGGTCCGCTGGCAGGAGCCGCCCATCACGATCAGGTCGCCGTGGCCGAGCGGGCGCCGGACCGAGGGGCCGCCGCGCAGCGGGCGCAGCAGCAGGTCACGGGGTGCGCCCACGGAGAGGATGGCGACCATGGTGTCCTCGCGCTCACCCCGGCCGATCCGGTCGCCGTGCCAGGCGACGCTGTCCCGGCCGTCGCGGTAGTAGCAGAGCCCGGCCGTGGCGAACGGCTCGCCCAGCTCCTCGGCGTAGTGCCGGGTGAGCGCCTCGCGGGCCTCGGCGAGGACGGGGTGGGGGAGCGGGTCGGCCGCGGCGTAGAAGGCGAGCAGGCGCGGTACGTCCACGACGTTGTCGTACATCGTGCGGCGCTCGGCATGCCACGGGACGTCCGCCGCCAGCCGTTCGAACAGTGCGTCGGCGCCGCTCAGCCAGCCGGGCAGCACGTCGATCCAGGCGCCGGAGCCCAGCGCGGTCCGGCCGATGCCGTCGAGGCCGCCGAGCCGCAGTTCGTCGGTCTGGTCGAACAGGGAGCCCTGGAGGTGCGTGGCCATGGGGCCAGCGTACTCCTTAATCGAAAATATGTTCCCTTCGGATGCCTGGGGCGGGCGGTCGGAGGTCTTTCGATACGTTGGTGTATCCGATACATTCGCGTATCGAACGGAGGTCGGTACATGACGGCGAGCGGCGGTGCGCCCCAGCGCGTGACCCGGCGGCGGGTGCAGACCCGTGCCCGGCTGCTCGACGCCGCGTTCACCGTGTTCGCCGCCAAGGGGTTCGGGCGGGTCTCCATCGAGGAGGTCTGCGAGGCCGCCGGGTTCAGCCGGGGCGCCTTCTACTCCAACTTCGCCACCCTCGACGAGCTGTTCTTCGCCCTCTACCGGGAGCGCGCCGACCTCATCGCCCAGCAGGTCGCCGACGCGCTCGCCGGCGACGGACCCGACCTGGACGTGCCGGCCTCCGTGGACCGGGTCACCGACGTACTGCTCCTCGACGTGGACTGGCTGCTGGTGAAGACCGACTTCCTGGTGCACGCCGCCCGGGACCCGGCCGTCGCCGACATCCTCCTCGACCACCGGACCCGGCTCCGCCACGCCATCGCCGACCGGCTCTTCCGGGCCCGCGGCCACACCCCGGTCCCCGCCGTGCTCGGCGATGCCGACGGCGCCGCGCACGCCGTGGTCGCCGCGTACGACGGGGTCACGGTCCAACTGCTGCTCGACAAGGACGTGGACCGGGCCCGTATGTGGCTCAAGCAACTGCTCACCGCGCTGCTGATCGACGGCAGCACCCACCCCGCACGAACGAACGGCAGTACCCACCCCGTATGAGAAGGGCAGAAGTCGCCATGGACGCGGACGTCATCGTCGTCGGAGCCGGCCTCGCCGGCCTGGTCGCGGCGCACGAACTCACCAGCAGGGGCAGGCGCGTCGCCCTGGTCGACCAGGAGAACGCCGCCAACCTCGGCGGCCAGGCTTTCTGGTCCTTCGGCGGGCTCTTCCTCGTCGACTCGCCCGAGCAGCGCCGCCTCGGCATCAAGGACTCCCTCGACCTGGCCTGGAACGACTGGCAGGGCAGCGCCCAGTTCGACCGCAAGGACGACGAGGACTCCTGGGCGGTTCGCTGGGCGCGGGCCTATGTCGAGTTCGCGGCCGGGGAGAAGCGGCCCTGGCTGCAGAGCCACGGCATCAGTCTGCTGCCGACCGTCGGCTGGGCCGAGCGCGGCGACCTGCGGGCCGACGGGCACGGCAACTCCGTGCCCCGCTTCCATGTCACCTGGGGCACCGGTACCGGCGTGGTAGAGCCCTTCGCCCGCTACGCCAAGCAGGCCGCCCGCGACGGACTGCTCACCTTCTACCACCGCCACCAGGTCGACGAACTCGTCATCGAGGACGGCGAGGCACGCGGGGTACGGGGCACCGTCCTCGCCGACGACGACTCACCGCGCGGAGTCGCCTCCAACCGCGACCGCATCGGCGACTTCGAACTGACCGCCCAGGCCGTCGTCGTCACCACCGGAGGCATCGGCGCCAACCACGACATCGTCCGCCGCTACTGGCCCGAACGCCTCGGCACACCCCCCGCCGAGATGGTCACCGGTGTCCCCGCCTACGTGGACGGCCGCATGCTCGACATCAGCGCCGAGGCCGGCGTCCGCCTCGTCAACCGCGACCGCATGTGGCACTACACCGAGGGCATCCAGAACTGGAACTCCATCTGGCCCGGCCACGGCATCCGGATCCTGCCCGGCCCCTCCTCCATCTGGCTCGACGCCCTCGGCCGTCGCCTGCCCGACCCCTGCCTGCCGGGCTACGACACCCTCAGCACCCTCAAGTACCTGCGCACCACCGAGGACATCGCCGGCCACGACCACTCCTGGTTCGTCCTCACCCGGAAGATCATCGAGAAGGAGTTCGCGCTCTCCGGCTCCGAGCAGAACCCCGACATCACCGCCAAGGACCGCAAGGCCGTGCTGCGCGACCGGCTGCTCGGCAAGGGCGCGCCCGGCCCGGTGCAGGCCTTCGTCGACAACGGCGCGGACTTCGTCACCGCGAACTCCCTGGACCAGCTCGTCGAGAAGATGAACGGCCTCACCGACAAGGCGCTCCTCGACGCGGCCGAGGTGCGCCGCCAGATCGTCGCCCGTGACCTGCAGATCAACAACTCGTACAGCAAGGACTCCCAGATCCAGGGCATCCACAACGCCCGCCGCTACATCGGCGACCGCCTGGGCCGGGTCGCCACCCCGCACCGCATCCTCGACCCGGCCGCCGGACCGCTGATCGGCGTCAAGCTGCACGTCCTCACCCGCAAGACCCTCGGCGGTATCCAGACCGACCTGGACTCCCGAGCCCTAGGCGCCGACGGGCAGCCGATCGGCGGGCTCTACGCGGCCGGCGAGGTGGCCGGCTTCGGCGGCGGTGGCGTGCACGGCTACAACGCGCTGGAGGGCACGTTCCTCGGCGGCTGCCTGTTCTCGGGCCGGGCGGCGGGACGCGCGGCGGCGAAGCAGACCGCCTAGTCGGCCAGGAGCCGCGCCAGCACGGTGGCGTGGCTCTCGTCCGGGGTCTTGGACGAGGTGAGCAGGGTCACCCGCCCCTCGCGCACCGACTTCCGCAGGCCGTCGAGGAGTTCGGCGGCCTCGGGTGCGGTCAGCTCCGCCTCGTAACGACGCACGAACTCCTCGTACGACCCGCCGGCGTGGAACCAGCGGCGCAGTTCGTCCGAGGGCGTCAGCCCCTTCGGCCACTCGTCCACGTGCGCGACCTCCTTGGACAGCCCGCGCGGCCACAGCCGGTCCACCAGGACGCGCAGCCCGTCCTCCGGCTCGGGTGCCTCATAGATCCTGCGGACGCGCACGCTCACGGTCGACACACCTCTCGGCTCGCTGACGGTGCCGCGAGCGTATGCGGGAGCCCGTGCCACGGGCTGCCGACGCGGCACAGCTTGACCAGAATGAGGGGGAAACACGGACACCCGCGCGCCTAGTGTGTAGGGCTATTGATCACCGGCCACCCCCCCCAAGGAGTTTCTGTGCAGGGCGCACGCAGACGTACCGCAGTCCTTCGCCGCGAGGCCGTCCTCGCCACCGTCCCGGTCGCCGTGGCGGCCCTGCTCGCCGGCGCCGGAACGGCCTCGGCGAGCACGATCGGCGGCGCGGGCGCGGGCGACCCCTACTTCCCGCTCAGCGGCAACGGCGGCTACCACGTCAGCCACTACGACCTGACGCTCCGCTACGACACCTCCTCCCGGCACCTCGACGGCAAGGCGGTCCTCACCGCCCGCGCCACCGAGAAGCTCACCCGCTTCGACCTCGACCTCAGCGGCCTGAAGGTCACCAAGGTGACCGTCGACGGCCGGACCGCGCATTTCAGCCGCAGCGGACAGGAACTCGTCGTCACGCCGTCGCGGGCGCTGGAGAAGGGCCGGGACTTCCGGGTCACCGTGGCGTACAACGGCACGCCCAAGCAGGTCACCGACCCGGACGGCTCGGCCGACGGCTGGATCCGCACCGACGACGGCGCGTTCGTCGCCGGGGAGCCGCAGGGCGCGATGACCTGGTTCCCGGCGAACAGCCACCCCAAGGACAAGTCGTCGTACGACTTCACGATCACCGTCCCCAAGGGCCGCACCGCCGTCGCCAACGGCGTCCTGCTCGGACAGCACACGTCCGACGGCCGCACGACCTTCCGGTGGCGGCAGAGCGAGCCCATGGCCGCGTACCTCGCCACCGCCACGGTCGGCAAGTTCAAGGTGCAGCAGTACACCACCCGGGACGGGATCAAGGTGTACAACGCGGTCGACCCGCGCGAGGCGAGCGGGTCGGCGGCGGTGCTGAAGAAGCTGCCGTCGGTGCTGGAGTGGGAGAGCAAGCTGTTCGGACCGTACCCGTTCCGCTCCGCCGGGTCGATCGTCGACCACGCGCCGAGCGTCGGATACGCGCTGGAGACGCAGGGCCGGCCGATCTACGACTCGGCGCCGGATCTGAGCACGCTCGTGCATGAGAACGCCCACCAGTGGTTCGGCGACTCCGTCTCCCTCACCGCCTGGAAGGACATCTGGCTCAACGAGGGCTTCGCCACGTATGCCGAGTGGCTGTACAGCGAGCAGCACGGGGGCGACAGCGCGCAGAAGACGTTCGACGCGCTGTACGCGAAGCCGGCGAGCAACCCGTTGTGGGCGTATCCGCCGGGGGACCCGGGGAGCGGGGCGAACATCTTCGGCACGCCTGTCTATGCGCGGGGCGCGATGGCCCTGCACGAGCTGCGGAAGGCGGTCGGGGACGCGGTGTTCTTCCGGATTCTGCGGGACTGGGCTTCGCAGCACCGGTACGGGCACGGGACGACCGCGGAGTTCGTGAAGCTCGCGGAGAAGGAGTCGGGGAAGGATCTCGGTTCCTTGTTCCAGACGTGGGTGTACAAGAAGGGCAAGCCGTAGGGGCAGTTGTTCGGGTGCCGGCCGGTCGGGGCTGGTCGCGCCCACGCGGCGGAGCCGCACATTCGACACAGCCCCGCGCCCCTGACGGGGCGCTGCCCTAAGGGGCATCAAAAAGCTGACGAGTTTCTTACAAGCGTCGGTCAGGGTCTGTCTCATGATCCATCGCAGAGCCGCCGTCGCCCTCCTCGCCGCCTCCCCCGTCCTGCTCACCGGGTGCGGGGGTGGCGCCGAGGCCGCGCCGAGCCGGTCGGAGGACGACCGGCCGGCGCGGGTGACGGCTTCCCCCACACCCGAGAGCAGCAGCCCGCAGCCGAGCGGCATACCCGGGCTCGGCCCCCGGACGACGGCCGCGATACCCGAGCGGGCGGAGCAGGTCGTCGTCGCCACCGGGCGGGGCAAGAACTCTCCGCTCTCCACCGTCGTGCTCTATTCGCGCGACGACGACGTCTGGCAGCCCGGTGCCAGGTGGCCCGCGCACAACGGCAAGGACGGCTGGAGCGAGCATCACATGGCCGGGGACCTGCGCTCGCCCGTCGGGGTGTACGGGCTGACCGATGCCGGGGGCCTGCTCGCCGACCCGGGGAGCAGGCTGCCGTACCACCACTCCTACGGCTTCGTATCGCCCGGCATCGGGTTCGAGGGCGAGTCGCTGGCAGGTTCCTTCGACTATGTCGTCGCCATCAACTACAACCGTGAGCCGGGCACCTCACCGCTCGACTGGACCCGGCCGCTGGGCGCGAAGCGCGGCGGTGGTGTGTGGCTGCACGTCGACCACGGCGGTCCGACGCACGCCTGTGTGAGCGTCGCCAAGGCGCACATGAAGGAGCTGCTGCGCACCCTCGACCCGGACCGGCATCCGGTCGTCGTCATGGGGTACGCCGACTGGCTCGCCCGGTAGACCGCCGGAACTCGCTTAGGATCCGAACCTGTGTGCGCACATGTGCTGGTCGCCGAGGACGACGAGATGCAGGCCGAGCTGATCCGGAGATCGCTGCTGGCCGAGGGGCACCACGCGACCGTGGTCCACGACGGGGCCGCGGCGCTGGACGCGGCCCGGCGGCTCGGGCCCGACCTGGTCGTCCTCGACCTGATGCTCCCGGTGATCGACGGCTTCGGTGTCTGCCGGGTGCTGCGCGGCGGCGACCCGGAGATCCCGGTGCTGATGCTCACGGCCCGCTCCGACGAGGACGACGTGCTGCTCGGCCTGGAGCTGGGCGCCGACGACTACATGACCAAGCCGTACAGCCCGCGCGAGCTGATGGCCCGGATCCGGACGATTCTGCGGCGCAGCGGGCGGGCCGCCGCCGTCCGGGAGGAGGAACCCGCCGTGACCGCCGCCGGGATCAGCGTCGATCCCGTGCGGCACCAGGTGCGCTGCGACGGGCAGCCGGTGGAGGTGACCCCGGCCGAGTTCCAGATCCTGCTCGCCATGGCCGGCGAACCGGACCGGGTGTTCAGCCGGCGGCAGTTGCTCCAGTGCACCCGCGGCTTCGACCGGTCCTCCACCGAACGGGCCGTCGACGTCCATGTGATGAACCTGCGCCGTAAGATCGAGGCCGACCCCCGCCGGCCGGTGCGGCTGGTGACCGTGTTCGGCGTCGGCTACAAGCTGAGCGGCGGCCGGCCGTGAAGCCCCGGATACCGTGGCGCAAACGGCTGCTGGTCCGGCTGCTGTTCACCTCGGTGCTGATCGCCCTCTGCTCCGTGGCCGCCACCGCCTGGCTCGCCGTGACGACCACCACCAGCGCGCTGGAGGAGGAGCAGGGGCAGGATCTCGCCGCCGACAACAGGATCCTCGCCGAGCTCAGCGGGTACGCGGCGGACCACCCCGACTGGACCGGGGTCCAGCACACCGTGCGGGCACTGGCCGCGAAGACCGGCCGCAGGATCGCGCTGACCACCGCCGACCGCACGCTGATCGCCGACTCGGCGTCCCACGACACCCCGCTGCCGCCCCGGCCGGCCGCGGCCGTGGACCCCCTGCACACCGACACGTACACCGAGTTCGGTGCTCAGCTCAGCGGCATCGACCCGCGCGCGGTGGGCCCGTTCCGGCTGACCGGGCCGGAGCGCGAGAAGCTGGACTCGGTCGCGAAGCGGGAGCAGGAGTGCTTCGACCAGGTGGGGGCCCGGTCCACCGTCCAGCACACTCCGAGCGGGCGGCCCCATGTCGTCGTGGACGAGGCGACGGACGCCGCCCCCCTTTACCTCAAGGCCAAGTGCGGTGCCGCCTTCGGCTTGCCGACCGCCGAGGCGAGCGACGCGCTCGACTTCCCGACCGCCACCGAGACCAAGGCCCTCAGCGCGCTGACAGATCTGGCCCGCCCCTGCCTCCGGGCCAGGGACATGGACCTCGGCGGCTCGCTCTCCCTCACCTACGACACGACGGGACGCAACCCGGTCTCGGGCGGATTCCTCGTCACCAAGAAGGGGGTCAAGCAGGAGTCGGACCAGACCGCGAAGAACTGTGTCACCAACGCACGGCGCACCCAGCTCGAACCGTACGTCGCCCCGGCCGCCGAACTCTTCCTCGGTATCGGCGACCAGACCGCACCCCGCTTCGACATGTCCCCAGCCAACAAGGCCAGGATCGTCGGCGCGGCCGGTCTGGTCCTCGCCGTCACGGTCGCCGTCACCGCCGTCGTCGCCATGCGCCTGGTACGACCGCTGCGCGCGCTCACCGCCGCCGCGCAGCAGCCGCCCGAACTGCACGTCCGGGCGCCGGTGCGCACGCGGGACGAGACCGGGCTGCTGGCCGAGGCGTTCAACGACCTCACCGAACGCCGGGAACGCCTGGAGGAGCAGCGCAAGGCGATGGTCAGCGACATCGCCCACGAACTGCGCAGCCCTCTCACCAACATCCGCGGCTGGCTGGAGGTCACCCGGGACGGCCTCGTCGACCCCGACCCGGCCCTGCTGGGCTCCCTGCACGAGGAGGCCCTGGTCCTCCAGCGGATCATCGACGACCTCCAGGACCTGGCCGCCGCCGACGCCGGCACCCTGCGCGTGCACCGCGAACCGGTGCGCGCCGCCGACCTGATCGACCAGGCCGCCGCCGCCCACCGCGTCGCCGCCGACGCGGCCGGGGTCACCCTGCTGACCGACACCGACGGCACCGCCTGGCTCGACGCCGACCCGGTGCGGATGCGGCAGGCCATCGGCAACCTGGTCTCCAACGCGATCCGGCACACTCCCGCCGACGGCAGCGTGACACTGTCCGCCCGCCATGACGGCGACGACGTCGTCCTCACCGTCACCGACACGGGCCCGGGCATCTCCGCCGACGATCTCACGCACGTCTTCGAGCGGTTCTGGCGCGCGGAGAAGTCCCGCAGCCGCCGTACCGGGGGCAGCGGCCTCGGCCTGCCGATCGTGCGCCATCTGCTCGCCGCCCACGACGGCGCCGCCGAGGCGCGCAGCGAACCCGGCAAGGGCGCCGAGTTCACCCTGCGGCTGCCGGCCGCGCCGGCCCCGGCCGACGTCAGCTGAACCGGCGCGCCGCCCGCTGCCGGCGCCGGGCCAGCAGCCGGCGCTCCGCCTCGGTGGTACCGCCCCAGACGCCGATGGCCTGCCCGCTCTCCATCGCCCAGCGCAGACACGGCTCCTGCACCGGGCAGCGCTCGCAGACGGCCTTCGCGCGCCGCGTCTGATGCAGCGACGGGCCGGTGGTGCCGATCGGGAAGAAGAGGTCGGGGTCCTCTTTGCGGCACTCGGCGTGGTCTCGCCAGTCGTCCATCGAAGTCACCTGCGATCCGTGTCGACTCTGCCGTGGGTATGTGCGTTGCTCGGACCCGGGTCACCGGTCCGGGCGCGGCTGAAACGGCCGAGTCCCGCAGGATTCACGGGCAGTCACTGCTCGCGCAGACCCCAGGGGGAGCCGTATTCGGTCAGCAGGTCGAGGAACGGGCGGGCCGGGAACGCCTCCGGACCGAGGACGCCCGAGCCCGACCACCCGCCGGTGGCCAGGAGTTCGAGGGCGACGACCGGGTTGAGGGCCGTCTGCCACACCACGGCCTGACAACCGTACTCCGCCATCGACCACTCGTTGTCGACAACGTGGTAGAGATACACCTCCCGCGGGCGTCCGTCCTTCACCCCGCGCACCCAGGTGCCCGCACAGGTCTTGCCGCGCATGCGCTCGCCCAGCGTCGCCGGGTCGGGCAGCGAGGCGGCGACCACGTCCCGGGGCGAGACCGCGACCGGGCCGTCGGCGCCGGGCACGGTCACCGGGGTGGTGCGGTCCAGGCCCAGCAGGTGCAGCGTCTTCAGCGTCTCGATGAACTCGCGCCCCAGCCCGTACTTGAAGGTGACCCGCCGAGCGTCCACCCAGCGCGGCACGAGCAGTACCTCCTCGTGCTCGACGTTGACGCACTCGACCGGCCCGATCCCGTCCGGGAAGTCGAACACCTCGGGCTCGCTGAAGGGGGCGGTGGTGAACCAGCCGCGCCCCTTCTCGTACACGACGGGCGGGTTGAGGCACTCCTCGATGGTGGTCCAGATGCTGAAGGAGGGCGCGAAGTCGTAGCCGTCCACGGTCAGGTTCGCGCCGTCGCGGATGCCGATCTCCTCGATCTCGTCGAAGAGCTCGTCGGCCGCGTAGCGGGCGAACACGTCCGACAACCCGGGCTCCACCCCCATGCCCACCAGGGCGAGGGCACCCGCCTCCGCCCACTCCCCGGCCAGCGCGAACTGTTCGTCGCCCAGCTTGACCCCGCACTCCTCGTACGGCCGCTCGGGATGCGGCCGGGACAGCGACATCGCCATGTCGAGATAGCTCGCGCCGGCCTTGCGGGCGGCCCGGAACAGGGGCATGACGAAGCGCGGGTCGGTGGCGTTGAGCAGTACGTCGCAGTCGTGCCGGGCCAGCAGCGCGGCCACGGCCGCCTCGTCACCGGCGTCGACGCGCTCGGCGCGGAACCGGTCGTCGCCGACGGCCGCCACCGCCGCCTCGGCGCGCGCCGCGTCGTAGTCGGCGACCACCATCAGGTCGAAGAACGGCCGCCGGGCGGCGATCCGGGTGACGGCGGTGCCCACACCACCGGCTCCCACGAGCAGTACACGCATGCGGGGATCTCCTTCTGAGACAGAGAGCGAGGTCGAGTACGGGGGCGCCTTGGCCGGAATGAAACGCCCCGCCGTCACGTAAGGTCAATGGCGTTGGCATAAGAACAGCAGGGAGCGCGCGATGCCCAAACCGGTCATATCGGAGGATAAGCGCCGTCGGCGTCGCCCCACCCGTAGCGGAACCGTGCTGTCGGAGGGGCTGATCGTCGAGGCGGCGCTCCGCCTGCTGCGCGAGCACGGCAGCGCGGGCCTGACCGCCCGCCGCCTGGGCTTCGCCCTCGACTGCGACCCCAGCACCCTGTACCGCTACTTCCGGGGCATGGACGACCTGACCCTGGCGATCGGCGACGCGCTCATCGGTGAGGCGCTGGCCGGCTGGACGCCGTCGGGGGAGTGGCGGACGGACCTGCGCACGATCGGTCTGCGCATCCACGCGCAGTACGTGGCCCACCCGCAGGCGGCCCTGCTGACGACGAACCGGGTGACGGGCCGGGCCCACGAACTCGCCGCCGACGAGGCGGTCCTGGACGTCCTGCGCACGGCGGGCTTCTCACTCCCCGAGACCGTGCGCGTCTACCACGCCTTCATCGACCAGACCCTGGCCTTCGCAGCCCTGGACGCGGCCTCCCTCACCCTCCCGAAGGACTCCCAGCGCGCCGACGAGGACAAGTGGCACTCGACCTACGCCCGCCTCCCGCACACAACCCACCCCCGCATCGCGGAGGCGTCCCGCCTACTGGCGAAGCGCATGGTGACGAGCGCCTATCCAACGGCCCTGGAGATGCTCCTGGACAGCGCAGAACGGTCCTTGTAAACGCCCCGGCCTGGAGTGCCCCGTAAGGGGCGCGGGGAACTGCGCGACAAGCCCCCACCGGCCCGCACCCGCGCAACTACCAGTCAACCCCCTACGGCTGGCGCAACGCACCCTCCGCCGCACTCACCACCGCCTCCGTCACCGCCCCCAAAGCCGGCGAATCCAACTTCCACTGCTGCCAGTACAACGGCACGTCGACCCACAGTTCCCGCCCACCGAGCCGCACCAACTCGCCCCTCCGCAACCGCGGTTCCGCCTGCGACTCCGGCACCATCCCCCACCCCAGCCCAGCCGTCACCGCGTCCACGAACCCCTCCGACGTGGGCACGTAGTGCCGTAGCGAACTGGCCCCGCCCCGGCCCAGCCGTCGTACGAAGCCGTCCTGGAAATCGTCCCGCCGGTCGAACGTGATCACCGGCGCCTCGGCGAGCGCATCCGGCAGCACATCCGTCAGATGCCTCGCCGCGAATTCCGGCGCCGCCACCGGCAGGTACCGCATCCGCCCCAGCGCCCGCACCGAACACCCCGGCACCGCGTCCGATGACGAGGTCACCGCCGCCATCACCAGACCCTCCCGCAGCAGCGCGGCCGTGTGGTCCTCGTCCTCCCGGCGCAGTTCGACATAGACCCCCGGCAGCCCGGTCAGCGCCGCCAGGAACCACGTCGCCAGCGAGTCCGCGTTGACCGCGACCGACACCCGCGTCGGTTCCCCGGCACCGCTCATGCCGAGCTCGCCGCGCGCGTCCCGCTCCAGCCGTGCCAGCTGCCGGGCGAACCGGACCAGCACCTCGCCCGACTCCGTGGGCCGCACCGGCTTGGTGCGCTGGAGCAGCACCCGGCCCGTGCGCTGCTCCAGCGCCTTCACCCGCTGGCTGACCGCCGACGGCGTCACATGCAGGGCCGCGGCCGCCGCGTCGAACGTGCCCTCGTCCACCACCGTCAGCAGCGTCCGCACCTGGTCCAGGGGAAGCTCCACGTCCTGCTCCTTTCTTCAGCAGCGCTAATGGTACGTAAAAACCTTTAGCTGTACGTCCAGTGATCGCTTCCGTAGCGTCGAGGGCATGCCCAGCTCTCTCGCCGCCGCTGCCGCAGGCTTCGGCAGCGGCCTCTCGCTCATCGTCGCCATCGGCGCCCAGAACGCCTTCGTGCTGCGCCAGGGCATCCGCCGGGACGCGGTGCTCGTGGTCGTCGGCATCTGCGCGCTCTCCGACGCCGCCCTCATCTCGCTCGGCGTCGGCGGGGTGGGCGCGATCGTCGTGGCGTGGCCCGGCGCGGTACGGGCGGTCGGGCTGATCGGCGGCGTCTTCCTGCTCTGCTACGGCGCCCTGGCCGCCCGCCGGGTCCTGCGGCCCGGCACCGGCGGCCTGCGCACCGAGGGCGAGGCGGCGGGGTCCCGGCGCCGGGCGGTGCTCACCTGCCTGGCCATGACCTGGCTGAACCCGCACGTCTACCTGGACACCGTGTTCCTGCTCGGCACCCTGGCCGCCGACCGGGGCGACCTGCGCTGGACCTTCGGCCTGGGCGCCGCGCTGGCCAGCCTCTGCTGGTTCACCGCCCTCGGCTTCGGTGCCCGGCTGCTCGGCCGGTACCTCGCCGGGCCGGCCGCCTGGCGGGTGCTGGACGGGCTGGTGGCGCTGACCATGATCGGGCTCGGCCTGATGCTGGTCGCGGGATCCTGAGGCGCCCGGAGCCCGCGGCGGCCGCATCCTGAGACAACCGGTTCGGCAGCCACAGAAGTTGCTGGAATAGTGATCCTGCAATCGAAAGATGTAGCGGGCATCGAGAAGACCAGGACAACAGGAACTCCGTGGACACCAGCGAGAGCGGCACCCAGTCCGACACCCAGACCCCCGACGACACCACGGCCGCCCCGCCCCGGAGCGGCTGGCGGCGCTGGGCGATGGACACCCGCCCGCTGCGCATCCCGGCCTACCGCCGGCTGTGGACGTCGACCATCGTCACCTCGGTCGGCAGCCAGCTGACCGCCGTCGCCGTGCCCAAGCAGATCTTCGACATCACCGGGTCGTCCGCCTGGGTCGGCGCGGCGAGCCTCGCCGGGCTGCTGCCGCTGATCGTGTTCGCGCTGTGGGGCGGTGCGGTCGCCGACACCATGGACCGGCGCAAGCTGCTGCTGATCACCAACATCGGTATCGGCGTGACCTCGCTGCTGTTCTTCGTCCAGGCGGTCACCGGGATGGAGTCCGTGGCCGCGCTGATGGTGCTGCTCGCGATGCAGCAGGCGTTCTGGGGGCTGAACGCGCCCGCCCGTACCGCCTCCATAGCCAGGCTGGTCCCCGAGGCGCAGCTGCCCGCCGCGAACGCGCTCGGCTCGACGGTCATGCAGACCGGGCAGGTGGTCGGTCCGCTGCTCGCCGGTGCCCTGATCCCCGTCATCGGGCTGCCCGAGCTGTACCTGATCGACGCGCTGGCGCTGTGCGTGACGGTGTGGGCGGTCTACTGGCTGCCCGCGCTGCCGCCGCTGGCGGCCGCGACGGCGCGGCGCGCCGGGATCCGCGAGATCGCGGAGGGCTTCCGGTACATCTCCATGCACAAGGTGCTGCTGCTGTCGTTCCTCGCGGACATCATCGCGATGGTCTTCGGCATGCCCCGCGCCCTGTTCCCGCAGCTCGCCGCCCAGACCTACGCCTCCTACGGCGAGGGGCTCGCGCTCGGTCTGCTGTTCGCGGCGATCCCCGTCGGCGCGGTCCTCGGCGGGCTGTTCTCCGGCACCTTCTCGCGGGCCCGCAGGCACGGCTGGATGGTGATCGGCGCGGTCGTCGGCTGGGGCGCGGCCATCGCCGGGTTCGGGCTGAGCCGCAACCTCTGGGTCGCCGTGGTCTTCCTGGCCGCCGCCGGGGTCGCCGACATGGTCTCGATGGTCTTCCGGGGTGCGATCCTGCTCTCCGCCGCGACCGACGAGATGCGCGGCCGGATGCAGGGCGTGTTCACCGTGGTGGTCGCGGGAGGTCCGCGGCTGGCCGACGTGCTGCACGGCACCGCCGGCTCGGTCTTCGGGCCGCGCGCGGCGGTGGCGGGCGGCGGGCTGCTGGTGGTGGCGGTGATGCTGGCCCTGGCCGCCGCGGTCCCGGCCCTGCGCCGCTACCGCGTCTGACCGGTCACGCCGGCCGTCGCCCGACGTACGCGTCGAGTAGCTTGCCCCGGGTGACCTCCAGTCGGCTGGCGAGGATCTCGGCGACGGTCCGCACCAGCGAGAGGCCGAGCAGCGGATCCTCGACGCTCAGCGCGAGCACGGCCGCTGCGTCGTACTCGTAGGCCCGCACCTGGCTGAAGGCCACCGCACCGAAGTCCCAGGTGTACGGCGGGAACAGCCAGGACCAGCCGAGCAGGTCGCCGGCGCCCAGACTGGCGACGGTCACCCGTTTGCGTGATGTCACCTCCTGGTCCAGGTTGACCGCTCCCGAGCGGATCACCCAGAAGCGGTCAGCGGTGCCGCCGGCCTCGAAGATCCTGCTGTCCTCGGGGAAGGACACCTCGTGAGCCAGTTCCATGAGGCGCTCGCGCTGGGCCTGGGGCAGGGCGGTGAGCAGTTTGATGGCTTTGGTCATGGCACGGGGCTCCTCGCCGGCGAGGGTACGGGGTGCTTTCCCTACGCCCATTTCAGCCGCTGCCGCCCGGCCGGGCACCTCGAAGAGGGTGAGAATCGCCGACGGGGGACGGTCCGGGCATGAAAAAGCCCTGGCTGGACGGGGGAGGCCAGCCAGGGCCGTCAGAGGTGGCGGGGGAGGACCCGGAGTCAACTCCTCGACCACTTATGGGTGAACGGTAAACCATCCAGAGCCATTTCGTGTAGCTGGGAACAGGCTACGTGACCCGTTTCACTTTGGGGAGCCCCTCGCGGCACCCGAACGGGTTTGGCCGCGCCCCGACCGGTGAGGCGGAGAGAAGAGCCCCGTACGCAACCGGTCCACCACTCAGGGAGCGAAAGGATGCGGGAAAAGTACCGGAGCGAGTCACCAGTCGCACCACCCGAGTTGTGCCGGACCCCGCTGCGGCCGGCCGACGCCCGCAGAGCGGTACGCGGCGCGGTCGCCCGACGGGACCTGCCGTGTGCCGCCGGAGCCCTCGACGACGCCCTGCTCGTCACCTCGGAACTGACCACCAACGCCATCCTGCACGGCGGCGGGATCACCGGCTTCGACGTCGACGTCGAGGGATGCGCGATACGGGTGTCGGTCAGCGACCGCAGCGACGAGATACCGGTCGCCGAACGGGTCACGGAAGAACGCGACCGCTGGCGGCCCGGCGGCCGGGGCTGGCCCATCGTCTGCCGGCTGGCCCGTGACGTGGAGGTCGCCGGACTGCCCTGCGGCGGCAAACGGATCACCGCGGTCGTGCCCCTGGCCTGAGCCGGTGGGCGGACTTCCGGCAGGACGCTGTTTGCGCCCGGACCGAAGGGGCAGTCGCACTGTCGTGCTTCGGACCGGAGGCGCGCGCCGACGGGAGCAGTCGTACGACGGCCCCCCGGGCCCGCAGAGCGGTCCGGGAGGTGCTTCCGCGGCGCCCCCGACACCACAGTTCGGGCCGAGTCCCGGGACCTCGTTCCGGTGACGCCCTGAAACCCACAGTTCAGGAGCGATTCCGCATGCCCACCCCATGGCCGACCAGCCGTCCCCGCACACCCGACCGCACCACCCGCACCACACCCCGCCGCACCGTGCGCACGACACCCCGCCGCGCCCACGACGACGCCCCCGACACGACGGACCGCTTCGCCCGCCTCGCCGGGCTCGACGACGGCCCCGAGCGGGACGCCCTGCGCGACGAACTGGTCGCCGCCTGGCTGCCCATGGCCCACCGCATCGCCGGCCGCTTCCGCGACCGCGGCGAGTCCGTCGAGGACCTGCGCCAGGTCGCCGCGCTCGGCCTGGTCAAGGCCGTCGACCGCTACGACCCCGCACGCGGCGCCTTCGAGAGCTACGCGGTGCCCACCATCACCGGCGAGGTCAAACGGCACTTCCGCGACCGGATGTGGGCGCTTCGCGTGCCGCGCCGGGTGCAGGAACTGCGCAACCGGGTACGGGTGGCACGCCGCGATCTCACCCAGAATCCAGGCTCCCCGGAACCCACCGTCGCCGGCCTCGCCGCCCACACCGGCCTGACCGAGGACGAGGTCACCGCCGGACTGGAGGCCCTGGAGAGCTTCAGCACCCTGTCCCTGGACGCCGAACTCGCCAGGGGCGAGGAGGGTTACAGCCTGGCCGACACCCTCGGGGAGTCCGAAGGGTCCTACGACGTCGTCGTCGACCGGGAGGCGGCGAAGGAGGGGCTGCGGCGGCTGCCCGAGCGGGAACGGGCCATCCTCTACATGCGGTTCTTCGAGGACATGACGCAGAGCCGGATCGCCGAGAGCCTCGGCATCTCCCAGATGCACGTCTCCCGGCTCATCAGCCGCAGCTGCGCCCGGGTCAGGGCCGAGGCCCTGGGAGGGTCCGCCTGATCCCCCCGGCCCCGGCGGCCGTCTCCCCGCCGGCCGACGGGGAGACGGCACCGTGACACCCCGTCATGCGGCCGCCCGCGGCCGCACCGGCACCCCCAGCGGCCGGGCCAGACCCACCACCGCCTCGTCGAGGCGCTGCAGATGCCGCAGCACCCGGTCGGTCACCCGGCCGTAGCGCGGCGCCCGGAGGGTGCCCGGCTGCAGCATCGCCGCGATGCTGGGACCGGTCTCGATCTCGGGGACGGGCCGCCGGTCGGCCACCTGGGCGGCGATCGCCTCGATGTTGTGCACGATCCGCCGCCCCGCCCCGCGCAGCCGGGGATCCGCCGCGATCGCCGGATGGGTGGGCAGCAGCTCGGCCGTCGCGGCCAGGGACCGCGCGTGATAGGCGCAGGTCTCCAGGAGCGCCACCACATAGCGCGCGGTGTCCCGGCGGGAGCGCAGCGGGGTGATCGGATGCGTCAGCGGCTGCACGGCCGCCGCCAGATCGGCCAGCGCCTGGTCCAGGTCGCGGGCCTTCTCCACCAGGTCGACCGGCGGCGCCCCGCTCAACTGGTCGGCCGAGGCCCGGGTGACGTCGGCCAGCCGGTCCAGCGTCTCGGCCAGCAACTCGTCGGTACGGCGGTCGGTGTGCACCGGCAGCACCACCGCGGCCGCGATCACCCCGCACACCGCGCCGAGCGCCGTCTCCGCCACCCGCAGCACCAGGACGTCCAGGCTGTAGGTGTTGAGCAGCGTGTACAGCAGGCCCAGCATCGCCGTCACGAAGAACGACATCAGGGTGTACGAGACGGGCGCCGAGTAGAACATCGCGAAGATGAAGAGCAGCACCAGCCCGAACGCCGTCCAGGTGTGGTGCCCGACCAGTCCCGCGAGCACGATGCCCGCCACCACGCCGAGAACCGTGCCGAGCAGCCGCCGATAGCCCTTCACCAGGATCTCGCCGGTGGACGCGGTGTTGATGAACACGATCCAGCAGGTCAGCACCGCCCAGTACCAGCGCTGGGCGGAGAGGAACTCCCCGCCGACGATGGCCAGCGACGAGCCGACCGCCACCTGCACCGCCGCCCGCGTGGTCGGCCGGCGCAGCCCGGTCGCCTCCTCGGTCTCGCGTTCGCCCTCCTCGGCGCCCTCGATGGCCGCGTCCTCGGCGTCCAGCTCCTCCCGGGACCGGGAGGTGGCCGGGGTGTCGTCGGACTCGTCCTGCGGCCCGTCCAGCGCGATCCGCAGCCCCAGCACCGCCCGCGCGGCCTCGCCGATGCCCCGGAACACGTCCTGTACGGCCGGCGAGGCGGGCGGCAGGTTCTCCTCCTCGCGGTAGCCGAGCAGCCGGTTGCGGAGCCGGGCCAGCGCGGTTCCCTTCTCGGGCCCGGCCGGCCGCAGCACCAGCAGCCGCAGCGCCTCCAGATCGAGCCGCAGCCGCTCCATCGCCTCGTCCCGCACCGGCTCCACGGCCGCCGACGGCAGCGGGGCGCCCGGCAGATGCAGGGTGAGCGTGTCCGCCCGCTCGGCGCTGCGGGCGGTGAGCAGCAGCAGCCCGAGCCGCTCGGCGGCGATCTCGGCGTCCGCGATCCGGCGCTGCACCAGCCTGGCCACCGCCTCGTCGGAGGTGCCGTCCGCGAGCCGCCCCTGGATCAGCAGCGCCGTCTCGTGCAGCCGGGCGGTCCTGACCCGGACCTCCTCCACCGCCTTGTCCAGCTCGTCCGGCCCGGCGTCCAGCAACTCGGCCTGTGCGGCCACCAGCTGGGCGAACCGGACCCGGAAGGCCCGCCGCAGCCGGTCCAGGATGCCCGCGGCGGTCTCCCGTACCAGTGCGAAACGCGCCACGGCCGCACAGCCGAACGCCACCGTGATCGTGAGGTACAGGCCCGGCAGCGCGGGCACGGTCGCGTGCACGAACAGCGAGGCGAAGTAGATCTGGAAGCCGATCAGCCCCAGCGCCGTGCCCCGGTCGCCGAAACGCCGGCTGTAGACCGCGCTGAAGATGAGCGCCACGAAGAACAGGTCGCCGATCACCACCCGCGAGTTGAGCAGCGCGCCCAGCGACATCGAGGCCAGCGCCACCGGCAGGCCCAGGGCGAGCGTGACAGCCTGCTTCGGCCGCCCCTTCTCCCGGATCGCGAAGGTGGCCACCATCGCCGTGATGGCCCCGGCCACCAGATGCGTCACGTCGAACCGCAGCGCCGCCAGGACGGCGAGCGTGAGCGCGATCGACGTGACCGTGCGCAGACCGGCGGTGAAGCGGAGCAGCCCGGGGTCGGCCGCCGCGAGCCGCCCCCGGACCTCCGCCCGCCCCGCCGCTCTCACTCCGCCGCGCTCTGCGTCACGCCGGCGAGCCGCCGGGGTCCTCGGGGCCCTCGGCGCGCGCCCGGACCTGCTCCGGCGTCAGATACGTGTTCGTGTACTCGAAGTCCTTGAGCCGGGCGGGCTTGCGGGACTGGAAGCCCGTACGCACGAAGTCGTCACCGGCCAGCGCGTTCAGCAGCCAGTTGGTCGCGACCCGGGTCTTGGCCACGTTGGTGCGCAGCGCCGACCAGTGGTAGCCGCGGGCCACCACCTGGGCGGGCAGACCGCGCAGTTCGATGCCCAGCGGCTTGGAGACCGCGTCCTTGCCGCCGAGGTCCACCACAAGGCCGAGGTCCTTGTGCGCGTACGGCTGGAGCGGCTCGCCCCGCAGGGCCGCGATGACGTTGTCGGCGACCGCCTTGCCCTGCCGCATGGCGTGCTGCGCGGTCGGCGGGCAGACCGCGCCCGCCTCGTCCTTCGCCTTGTCCGGCACGGCCGCCGCGTCGCCGAGCGCGAACACCCCGTCATGGCCCGGCAGTGTCATCTCGGCGTTGACCGCGAGCCGCCCGCGGACCGTCTCCGCGCCCATGGTGGCGATCAGCGGACTGGCCACCACCCCGGCCGTCCAGATCAGCGTGTGGGTGGGCACCACCCGGCCGTCGGTGAAGGTGACCTCAGCCGGGCCCGCCTTCTCGATCGACACCCCCAGGGAGACGTCGACACCGCGGCGGCGCAGCACCTCCTGGGCGCTGCGGCCGAGCTTGTCACCGAGCTCCGGCATCAGCTTCGGGGCGATGTCGATCAGATGCCACTTGATCAGCTTCGGGTCCAGGTTCGGGTAGCGGTGCAGCGCCGCGTGCGTGAGCTTCTGCAGACAGGCGGCGGTCTCGGTGCCCGCGTAGCCGCCGCCGACCACCACGAACTGCAGCCGCGCCGCGCGTTCGACCGGGTCGTCGCTGGCGTCGGCCAGATCCAGCTGGGAGATGACGTGGTCGCGGATGTAGGCCGCCTCGGCGAGGGTCTTCATCCCGAAGGCGTGCTCGGTCAGGCCGGGAATGTCGAAGGTGCGGGTGACACTTCCCGGGGCCAGCACGATGTAGTCGTACCGCTCGTTCACGAGCCGGTCGGTTATCGTGCGGACGACGCACACCTTGGACTTCAGGTCCACCCCGATCGCGCCGCCCGGGATGATCCGGGTGCGGTATTTCTTACTGCGGCGCAGCGACACGGCGATCGACTGGGGTGTCAGCACGCCCGAGGCGACCTGCGGCAGCAGGGGCAGATAGAGCTGGTAGGAGGTCGGCGACACCAGGGTGACGTCGGCTTCGTCCGGGGAGAGCTTCCGCTCCAGGCGGCGCACGCATCCCACTCCGGCGAAGCCTGCGCCCACCACCAGGATCCTGGGTCGTGTCACGGTGTATCCCTTTCCGCTGCTCCGGGCCGTCCGGCTCGACGCCGTCCGCGTGCCCCGGAACGCTTGCTTCGCACCACATCGATCCCACCGTGCCCGACGCCCTTCCGCCAGCCGGGCGGCGCAGGCAGCCGAACGCGTGGGCTCCAGCATGCCCCTGGATCGCCGGGAGAAACCGGCTGTCGCACAGATAAGCGGCGGACGCCAGTCCGGTCGAAGGCCGTCCCGCGGCGATCACGTACGCCAGTAGAGTGCCCGCCATGGCGCAGACCCAGCCCGGAACGGGCTTCCAGAAGCGGCACATCGACCCCGGCCGCGTGACCCCGCTGGTCGCCGCCCTGGACTCCCAGGACGCCAACCCGGGCGTACGGCGGCTGCGCACCTGGGCCGAGGAGACACTGGCGGTGCGGCCCGGCGAACGGCTCCTCGACGTCGGCTCCGGAACCGGCTCGCAGACCCGGGTGCTGGCCACGGCCGCCGGCCCGGACGGCGTCGCGATCGGCGTCGAGGTCAACCCGAGTCTGCTCGAGGTCGCCGAGGAGCGGTCCGCCGACAGCCGGGCCCGCTTCCTGCAGGGCGAGGCGGAGGCGCTGCCCGTGCCGGACGGCTCCATGGACGTCGTGTGGTGCGAGCGGGTCCTCCAGCACGTCCACGAGCCCGACCGGGCCATCGCCGAGATGGCCAGGGTGCTGCGCCCCGGCGGCCGGGTGGCGCTGCTGGACACCGACTGGGGGACCACCCTTCTGCACCCCGGCGACCCGGTGGTGGTGCGCGCGCTCACCGCGGCCGCCCTCAACGGCGCCAACCCCTACGCCGGGCGCCGCCTGGTCGGCCAGCT
The DNA here is from genome assembly GCF_019091475.1 of Streptomyces sp. GbtcB6. Classification (NCBI taxonomy): domain Bacteria; kingdom Bacillati; phylum Actinomycetota; class Actinomycetes; order Kitasatosporales; family Streptomycetaceae; genus Streptomyces; species Streptomyces sp. GbtcB6. The sequence goes on from NZ_JAGXJL010000018.1 coordinate 204,754, forward strand.
GAGCGCGGCCGGATTCGTGGTGGACGACCGCGGCTCGCAGGCCCTGCTCCAGGACCACCGCTCGGTCGCCTGGCCGCTGATCCGCATGCTCGGCGAGGCGGCCGTGCGCACCGGCGCCGTCACCGAGGAACAGCGGGACACCCTGTACGCCGACCTCGCCGAGGCCGCCGAGCAGGGGGCGGTGCACATGTCGGTGACGATGTTCGGGGTGGTCGCGCACCGGCCGGAGTGACCGCACCCGGTCCTCGGCCGGGCGGGCCTCACCAGGGCAGGAAGGCGTGGACGTCCTTGCCGTCCGCGGTGACGACCACGCTGACCTGGTCGCACAGGGTGTGCAGCAGGTGCCAGCCGACGCCGCCCCCGCCCCCGTGCGGGTGGAACGGCCGCGGCTCGGGCTGGACCCGGCTGGTGTCGTGCACCGTGACGTGGACGCCGTCGTAGGTGCGGCGCATCCGCAGCTCGAAGGGGCCCGGCGCGTACTGGACGACGTTGGCGGCCAGCTCCGTCACGACCAGCAGGATGTCGTTCCAGCAGTCGGGACCGGTGGGCGGCGAGCTGCGGGAGAGGCCGGCGAGGTAGCCGTCGGCGGCGAGCCGGGCACCGGTCACATCGCGGAGCCGGCCCGGGAAGGAGACCGTGCATCCGTCGGGCTCCTCCACGGATCGTCCGTCGTCCCGCCGTGGTCCGGTTCCCATCTCGTCACTTCCAGCCCCGGGAAGGGGCCGCCGTCGCGCTGCTCTCTCCCTCAGCCGCGAGTTCCCACCCCGGCACCGGATACGCGTGGTCCGGTCACCGGAACACGTTGTCCGAGTCGTCCCAGTCGGCCGGCTCCGGCTGGCCCGGCCGGCGCACCGCCTGCGAGCGGGCCTGGTACATGGCGTCGATCTCGGCCGCGTAGTGGCGCGCGATGGCGTCCCGGCGCAGCTTCAGCGACGGCGTCAGCATGCCGTTGCCCGGGGCGAACGGTTCCTGGATCACCCGGTAGACCCGGATCGACTCGGAGCGGGACACCGCGCTGTTGGCGGACGCGATGGCGCGGGCGATCTCCTCGCGCAGCGCGTTCTCCTCGCGCGCCTCGCGCCCCGGCGAGTCGCCCGGCACCGCGAGCGCTCCCCGCCAGTGGGCGAGGAAGTCCGGGTCCAGGGTGATCAGCGCGCCGACGCAGGGCCGGTCGTCGCCGACGACCACCGCCTGGTGCACCAGCGGGTGCATCCGCAGCCGCTGCTCCAGCGGGGCCGGGGCCACGCTCTTGCCGCTGCTGGTGATGATGATGTCCTTCTTGCGGCCCGTGATGGTCAGATAGCCCTCGGAGTCCAGCCGCCCGATGTCCCCGGTGGCCAGCCAGCCGCCGCGCAGCGCGGCCCGGGTCGCGTAGTCGTCACCGACGTACCCCTGGAACACCGACGGACCGCGCACCAGGATCTCGCCGTCGTCGGCCACCTGGATCTGGGTGCCGGGCAGGGCCTGGCCCACCGTGCCCGACTTCTCGCGGCCCAGCGGCTGCATGGTGATCCCGCCGCTGGACTCGGTGAGGCCGTAGCCGTCGTGGACGTACATGCCGATGCCCTCGTAGAACAGGGTGAGTTCACGGCTGAGCGAGGAGCCGCCGGACGTGGCCCGCAGCACCCGCCCGCCGAGTGCCCCCCGCAGCTTGCGGTACACCGTCCGCTCGTACAGGGCGTGTTGCAGCCGCAGGTCGAAGGCGGGGCCGGCACCGGTGCCCAGCCGCTGCCGCTCCAGGGCGGCGGCGAAGTCCCGGGCGGTCTCCGCGGCCCGCTCGAACAGGGCGCCCCGGCCGTGCTGCTGGGAGGTGCGCAGGAACGTCTTGTACACCTTCTCCAGCACCGAGGGCACCGCGTACAGATAGGTCGGCCGGAACGTGGCCAGCGCCGCCGCCAGCGCGGCCTCGGTCATCTCCGGCTCGTGACCCATCAGGATCCCGCCGCGCAGACACATCACCATGACCATCAGGCCGTACACGTGGGAGAACGGCAGGTAGGCCAGGACGGAGGCCTGTTCGCCCGGGCGCGCCGCGGTGTGCCCCCAGCCGGCCAGCAGGGTGTCACAGGGGTACGCCAGCCCGCGGTGGCTCAGCGCGCAGCCCAGCGGACGCCCCGAGGTGCCCGAGGTGTAGGTGATGGCCGCCGTGGAGTCCGGCATCACGATCCGGCGCAGCGACTCCACCGTGGTCAGCGGGACGAACGCGCCCTTCTGCACCAGCTCGGGCAGCACCCCCGCGTCCAGCTGCCACACGTGCTTGAGCCCGGGCAGCGCCTCGCACACGGTGCCGACGGTCATCACGGCCCGGTCGTCCTCGACCACCACGGCCACACAGCCGGCGTCCCGCAGGATCCACTCGACCTGGTCCCGCGCGGACGTCGGGTGGATCGGCACCACCTCGGCCCCCACCGACCACAGCGCGAGGCCGAACACCGTCCACTCGTAGCGCGTCCGCGCCATCATGGCCACCCGCTGTCCGGGCGAGATCCCCGACGCGATCAGACCCTTGGCCAGGTCGACCACCTCGTCCCGCAGTTCGACCGCGGTGACCTCCTCCCAGCCCGCGCCGGCCTCGGTCCGGCGCGCCAGCACCGGCAGTGTGGGGTTCCGGTCCGCCGTCTCGAAGATGCTGTCGGCGAGCCCGCCGGTCAGGGTCGAAGCGGTCGTCGGAGCGAGGGCGTAGTCGCGCATGCACTGCTCCTGGAAGTACGGAGGGTGACCCTCCCGATCGGTACTGTTGTCGATGCGGGTCGAATCTAGCCCAGGGGAGTGCGGCCCGTGTCGGGAACGGTCAACTCGTTTCCACCTGATGACAAAGCTCAGCCCCGGAGTTCAGCCCTGGGTGCGGCGCACGCACTCCACGACGACGTCCCGCAGGCTCCCGGTGCGCTCCAGGAACGAACGCTGTTCGCGGGCTCCGGTACCCCTGTGCAGCAACTGTGCGACGGCCTCCTCGACGCCCAGGGCGTCACCGCTGTCGGCGAGCGCCTGCGCCGTGTGCGCCAGCAGCGCGCGCACCACCTCGGCGGCGGGCCGGGGCCGCATGGTCACCGGGTCGAGGAGGTCCTGCTCCAGGCCGTTGCGGGCGGCCTGCCAGGAGGCCAGCCGGAGCATGCTCACGCTGGGATCGAGCGGCGGCCGCCCGGCCCGCCACTCGCGTGCGGCCGTCTCCACCAGGGCGCGGATCAGCGTGGCGACGAGGACGGTGGTGTCCGCCCGCAGGCACACGTCGGCCACCCGGATCTCCACCGTCGGGTAGCGCGTGGACAGGCGGGCGTCGAAGTAGACCATCCCCGCGTCGAGGATGACCCCGCTGGCCACCATGTCCGCGACCCGCTGCCAGTAGCGCTCTGCCGAGCCGAACAGTTCGGTCGGTCCCGCCGACGGGCCGCGCGCCCACAGCCGGCTGCGGAAGCTGGCGTAACCGGAGTCCCGGCCCTGCCAGAACGGCGAGTTGGCGCTGAGCGCGCGCAGCACCGGAAGCCACGGCCGCAGCCGGTCGAGGACGGCGACCCCCTCCTCGTCGGACTCCACCGACACGTGCACATGGCAGCCGCAGACGAACCAGTCCACCATGGCGGCGCCGAACCGCCCGGCCATCCAGTGGTACCGCTCGTGCCGGGTGAGCGCCGGGGCGACCGGCAGGGGGTAGGTGGCGAGCGCCGCGACCGCGCAGCCGATCTCGCCCGCCAGCCGGCCCGCCTCCTTGCGGCAGCCGACGATCTCGGCACCGAGCTCCGCCATGTCCCGCTGCGGACTGGTCGCGAGCTCCAGCATCTGCCCGAACAGTTCCTTCTGGAACACGGCCTGCCCGGGATCGTCCTGGGCGGCCCGGTCGACGACGGCGGCCGACCAGGGCACGGGCTCCCCGCTGTCCGGGTGGACCAGCAGGAGTTCTTCCTCCACTCCGACGGTACGCAGCACAGGGAACCGCCCTCCGGCCGGGCCGCGACCGGCGCGGCGGGGTCTTTCCACCCGGACTGCCCGGACCCGGCCGCGGAAACACGTGACGGGGCCCTCGACGGGCTACGGGGCGACAGGCTCCAGCCATACCGTGCCGAGCGGGGGCAGCGTGAGCCGCAGAGCGCCGTCGTCGGCGAGCAGCGGCCCCCGGCTGACGACGTCCCCGCCGCCGTACCGAGCGCTGTCGGTGTTGAGGATCTCCTGCCAGACGGGCATCCCCTTGGGCACGCTCAGCCGGTAGCCGGGGCGGACCACGGGGGAGAGGTTGGAGACCACCAACAGGGGCCGGGCCTCGGCATCGAACCTCAGGAAGGCGAAGACGTTGTCCTCGGCCGCGTCACCCAGGACCCACTGGAAACCCGCCGGATCGGTGTCCCGCTGCCACAGCGCGGGGTGCGCGCGGTACCCGGAGTTGAGATCGCGGACCAGATCCCGGACACCCCGGTGATCGGCCTCGGCCCCGTACCCGGGGTCGAGCAGCCGCCAGTCGGGGCCGTCGGCATGGGACCACTCGCCGCCCTGGGCGAACTCCTGCCCCATGAAGAGCAGTTGCTTGCCCGGATGGGCCCACATGAAGGCCAGATACGCGCGGTGGTTGGCACGCTGCTGCCACCAGTCGCCGGGCATCTTCGAGACGAGCGACCGCTTCCCGTGGACGACTTCGTCGTGGGAGATGGGCAGGACGTAGTTCTCGCTGTACGCGTACACCATCGAGAAGGTCATCTCGTGGTGGTGGTACTTGCGGTGGACGGGCTCGTGCCGGATGTACTCCAGCGAGTCGTGCATCCAGCCCATGTTCCACTTCAGCCCGAAGCCCAGCCCGCCGCTGTCGGTCGGCCGGGTCACCCCGTCCCACGCGGTGGACTCCTCGGCGATGGTCACCACCCCGGGCGCCCGCCGGTACACGGTCGCGTTCATCTCCTGCAGGAACGCCACCGCGTCCAGGTCCTCGCGCCCGCCGAACACGTTGGGCGTCCACTGCCCGGAGTCCCGCGAGTAGTCGAGATAGAGCATCGAGGCGACCGCGTCCACCCGCAGCCCGTCGACGTGGAACTCCTCGCACCAGTACACGGCGTTGGCGACCAGGAAGTTGCGCACCTCCACCCGGCCGAGGTCGAACTCGTAGGTCCCCCAGTCCGGATGCTCGGCCCGCCGCTCGTCCCCGGGCTCGTACAGCGGGTCCCCGTCGAAGCGGGCCAGCGCCCAGTCGTCCTTGGGGAAGTGGGCCGGCACCCAGTCCATGATCACGCCGATGCCCGCCCGGTGCAGGGCGTCGACCAGGTACTTGAAGTCGTCGGGGGTGCCGAGCCGGGAGGTCGGCGCGTAGAAGCCGGTGACCTGGTAGCCCCAGGAGCCGCCGAAGGGGTGCTCGGCGACCGGCATGAACTCGACGTGCGTGAAGCCCAGGTCGTTGACGTACGCGGGGAGTTCCTCGGCCAGCTGACGGTAGCTCAGGCCCGGCCGCCAGGAGGGCAGATGCACCTCGTAGACCGAGAACGGCGCCTCGTGCACCGGGACGTCGCCCCGGTGCGCCATCCACTCCGCGTCGTCCCACTCGTGCCGCGAGACCGTCACGATCGACGCGGTCGCGGGCGGCACCTCCGTCCGCCGGGCCATCGGGTCCGCCTTGAGGAACCGGCCGCCGTGCCGGGACGTGATCTCGAACTTGTACCGGGCGCCCTCGCCCACCCCCGGCAGGAACAGCTCCCACACCCCGGCCGCGCCCAGCGAGCGCATCGGGAACTGCGTGCCGTCCCAGCACGTGAAGTCCCCGGCCACCCGCACACCCCGGGCGTTCGGCGCCCATACGGTGAACCGGGTGCCGGCCACCCCGCCATGGGTCATCGGCTCGGCACCGAGCGCCTTCCACAGCTGCTCGTGCCGCCCCTCCCGGATCAGATGCAGGTCGAACTCACCGAGCGCCGGCAGGAAGCGGTACGGGTCGTGAACCTCGTGCTCGCCGTCCTCGTACGCGACGAGGAGGGTGTACGACGGGACCTCGGCGTACGGCAGCACGGCCGCGAAGAACCCGTCGTCCTCCGGCGCCAGGGGGCTGCGCACCCCGTCCACGAGCACGCTCACCGCACGGGCGTGCGGGCGCAGCGCCCGGAAGAGGGTGCCGCCGGCCACCGGACGGGCGCCCAGCAGGGCGTGCGGATCGTGGTGGGCGCCCGCGAGCAGGCGCCCGCGGTCGGCGGCGTCCAGCGGCGGGGCCGTGGGACGGGAGGGGCCGGAGGGCTCGGGGAGCGAGGAGTCGCGCAGTGCCATGACGTCAGTCAGCCTCTCCAGCGGGCGAGCCGCTCGATCGCGGCCATCGGAACCGGAAGCCAGGCCGGCCGGTGCCGGGCCTCGTACACCACCTCGTACACCGCGCGGTCCGTCTCGTGGGCGCGCAGCAGTGCGTGCTTCTTGCGCGGGTCCCAGCCGGCCCGCGCAGCGTAACCCGCGCAGTAGGCCTCCCGGCAGCGGCGGGCCCACTCCGGACGCCAGGGGCGGCGCTGCCGGGCCGCGTAGTCGAAGGAGCGGAGCATCCCGGCGACGTCCCGCACCGGCGACTGGGTGCTGCGCCGCTCGGACAGCGGCCGGGACGGCTCGCCCTCGAAGTCGATGACGAACCACTCGTGGTCCGCCCGCAGCACCTGCCCGAGATGGAGATCGCCGTGGATCCGCTGGGCGAGCGGTCCCGCGTCGCAGGTGGCGAGCGCGTCGAAGGCGCCGCGCAGCCCCGCCACGAACGGCCGCAGTGCCGGCACCGCGTGCGCGGCCGCGTCCAGCCGCGCCGACATCGCCTCCGCCGTACGGCTGTGTTCGTCGTGGACGGCGGACGGGAAGGCGGCGGCGAGCGCGAGATGCACCTCCGCGGTGGCCCGGCCCAGCTCCCGTGCCTCGGTGGTGAAGTCGTCCCCGGCCGCGAGCGCGCGCAGGGCGAGGGTCCAGCCGTCGGCCGCGTCGGGCAGGAAGGGCTGCAGCACCCCGAGCGTCGCCGGGCTCGGTTCGGTGGTGCGGAACCAGGCCACCGGCGCCGGCACCCGTGCACAGCCCTGCGCGGCCAGTGCGCCGGGCACCTCCAGGTCCGGGTTGACGCCGGGCTGGATCCGCCGGAACACCTTCAGGATGTAGGAGTCGCCGTACACCAGCGACGAGTTGGACTGCTCGGCGTCCAGCAGCCGCGGCGCGAGTCCGCCGGGTATCCGGGCGTCCGGGGCGGTCTCGAAGCGCAGCGGGCCCGCCGTGCCGGGTATGCGCAGCCGTTCCAGGAGCAGCTCGGCGGCCCGCGGGTCGTGCAGGGCGTCGTAGACGGCGAACCCGGCCAGCGGGCCCTCCTCGGCCCGGCCTATGTAGGCCCGCTCCAGCCTGGGCGCGCGGTGTTCGCGGACGCCGAGCAGGAGCTGGTAGCAGTCACCGGACGGGGCGGCACCCCCGCCGGGGGAGTGGTCGGCGTGGACCAGCAGGTGCAGGCAGCCGGGGAAGAGTTCGGTGACGGACAGCACGGACAGCTCCGTGACGGGCCGGTCCTTGCCCGCGAACCAGCGCTGCCGGGGCAGCCAGTCGCGCAGCAGCCCGCCCAGCGAGACCAGCGGCCGGTCGAGGCCGGCCGTCGTGCCCCGGGGCAGGTCAACGGTCTTCGTCATGGTGACGCGTCCTTTCCTCGGCTCCGCACGCTCAGCGCCGACGGCCGGTGCGGGAGGCGACTCGGGAGAGCCGGAACCAGTAGAAGCCGTGCCCCGCGAGGGTGAGCAGATACGGCAGTTCACCGATGGCGGGGAAGCGCACCCCGCCGATCAGCTCGACCGGGTGCCGGGCGTCGTAGGCCCGCAGATCGAGTTCGGTGGGCTGCGCGAACCGGGAGAAGTTGTGCACACACAGGACGAGGTCGTCCTCGTACTCGCGCAGGAATGCCAGGACGGCCGGGTTCGACGACTGGAGTTCGGTGTAGGACCCCAGTCCGAAGGCAGGATTCTGCTTGCGGATCTCGATCATGCG
>NZ_JAGXJL010000180.1:0-699 GCF_019091475.1 Streptomyces sp. GbtcB6
TCAGTGCGACGGCGAAGGCCAAGGTGTAGCCGGCGGCGATCCACTGGACGCTGGAGTACGCTCCGCCCAGGTCGGTGTGTATGGACGGCAGGGCGACGTTGATGATGGTGTTGTCCAGCAGGTCCATGAACATGGCCAGCAGCACCACAACTAGCGCGATCGACCGGGCCCGGCCGGTGACCAGCGGAACGAAATCGTCATCCTGGGTCTGTATCGGTGTTCCCTGACCGGTGGCCATTCGGCGGGCTCCTTCTCTCTGCGGTATCGGGTTTGGTGCTGGGGAGCGGGTCGGTCCCCAGCGGGGATCTACCGGCTGGCCGCGCCCCTGATCGACGAACGGCTGGCCACGGTATTGGTCGGCTAGGAAACCGGCCGGATCGAGCTGATGTCGCCGGAACGGACGGCTGGGGGCGGCACCGGCGTGTCGGATCGAAGCCTGCTTCCGAGACCTCACACCCCGGCGCTGAAGGTCTGCGGCACCGCTGTCCGTGACACCCGGCCTGCCGCCCGCCGCGGCCAGACCCACTGCCTCCGGTGCTGCCCGTATTGGGGCTCGTGGGTCCGGGTGGTCCTGTGGCGGGAAGCGGCTCACTCGTCGCGGTCGTGCCCCCGCAGCGCCTGTTCGGCAGCGGCCATCCGGCGCTTGACCCGAGGCATGTGGTTGACGGCTCGCATGGCGGTGCGCATGCCCGCGAGCAT
>NZ_JAGXJL010000181.1:0-696 GCF_019091475.1 Streptomyces sp. GbtcB6
GCGCATGCCGCGGGGGGCGGCGTAGTGCCGGAGGAATTCGGCGCGGTCTTTGTAGCAACTTCACATTCTGCTGACTTGGAAGACACTAGTGATTAAAATCAATTGTGAGTTTAAACAAGTAATGGATTGTCAAGATAAGAAACTAAGAAGAAAGCCAATAGAACTATGGTTTAATCCATTCACATGGAGCAACCTTAAGTTTTTTATTACAAGGACATAAAAAGAAATTTACGTTTATAAGTCTATTCAATGGACTTAACAAAACTTCCTGTTCCTAGTATTATAGGTTTGAGTTTATCTAAACCTATGGCTTGTGGTATACCTGGTAATTACTTACTTTAATGCAAGCAATTTACTTTAGTAAGATGCTGAAGCATTTTCTTTCTAATGGCAATCTATAGAAGCTTCACAACTTCTTAGACATAGATTTTATTTATCTAAGGAAAAGTCTCAACTATTCCAGAAAAGATAAAGCCATGAAAGAATTTCTTAAATCAACAGTGAGAGGTCTCAGATATGCTTTAGTATGCCTTAGACCAGACACCTGCTGTTGAGTGGGAGTAATGAGTAGGTATCAGATTACTCCAGGAGAGGAACATTGGAAGAAAATCAAGTAAATCTTAGGGGCACAGCCGCTGGACGGAGTTCCGGCGCGGGTTCCAGCACGACTTCCTCCAGGCCGGCGGTTTCCTGGTG
>NZ_JAGXJL010000182.1:0-692 GCF_019091475.1 Streptomyces sp. GbtcB6
CTGGACTTCGTCAACACGGAGATCGGCGCCCTGACCGCCGAGATCCGCAAGCGGCACCTCTCCGGCAGCACCGCCGTCATCCTCTCCGCCAAGCACGGCCAGTCGCCCACCGACCCCGCCGCGCTCACCCGCGTCGACGACGGCCCGCTCCTTGACGGCCTCAACGCCGCCTGGAAGAAGCTCCACCCCGGCGCCGCCGACCTGGTGACGCACGCGGTGGACGACGACGCCATGCTGCTCTGGCTCTCCGACCGCTCCGCGGCCGCCACCGCCTTCGCCAAGAAGTACCTGCTCGCACAGAGCGGCACCGGCACCGACATCAACGCCGCGCCCAAGGCCTACACCCGCAGCGGGCTCAGCAAGGTCTACGCCGGCAAGGCCGCGGCCGACTACTTCCACGTCAAGGCCGGCGACGCCCGGGTCCCGGACCTCCTCGGTGTCGCGCAGTACGGCGTCGTCTACACCGGCGGCACCAAGAAGATCGCCGAGCACGGCGGCGGCCACTTTGACGACCTCGCGGTTCCGCTCGTCGTGTCCGGCGCCTCCGTCCCGGAGGGCGTCCGCGACTCCGCGAGCGTGCAGACCAAGCAGATCGCACCGACGATCCTGAACCTGCTCGGCCTCGACCCCCGCTCCCTGCAGGCCGTCCGCGCGGAGCACACCGCCGTGCTCCCGGTCGGCTGAACCAGGCG
>NZ_JAGXJL010000183.1:0-662 GCF_019091475.1 Streptomyces sp. GbtcB6
GCCGATGCCGAACCAGACGATGAACAGCGGGGCGAGGGCGACCTTGGGCAGCGAGTACAGCGCCACGATGAACGGGTCGACCATGCGGTAGAAGGTCGGCAGCGAGGCGAGGACGAACCCGGTGACCGCACCGGACCCGGCGCCGAGCAGGAAGCCGAGGACGACCTCCTTGAGGGTGACCCAGGTGTTGGACCAGAGCAGGCCCTGGCGCTGCCAGTCGGCCAGCCGTCGTACGACGTCGAGGGGCCTGCTGGTGAAGGTGAGGTCGAAGACCCGCCCGGCGCACAGCTGCCACGCCACCAGCAGGACGACGGCGAGGACCAGCCGCCCGCCCCAGATGACGACCGTGCCGCCGTGCCGTTCCCACCAGCCGCGGTGCAGGGGGACGGTGACCGACTGACCGATCGTCGTCTCCTTCTCCGTGTCCGCCGGGGTTTTCGCGCCGACCGTGTTCACTGGGCCTCCCGCAGCGCCGCCGTCATCTCCTTGTGCAGGCCGACGAAGTGCGGGTCCACCCGCAGTTCGTCGGCGTCGCGGGGTCTGGGCAGGTCGATCGCCTTGTCCAGGACGACCCGGCCGATCCGGCCGAGCACCACGGCCCGGTCGCCGAGCAGCAGCGCCACCTCGATGTCGTGGGTCACGAAGACGACGGTCTGGCCGCT
>NZ_JAGXJL010000184.1:0-620 GCF_019091475.1 Streptomyces sp. GbtcB6
GGTGGCGGGTGGATGGGCAGTTGGAGTTTGTGGGGCGTGCGGATGAGCAGGTGAAGATCCGTGGGTTCCGGGTCGAGTTGGGCGAGGTCGAAGCTGTCCTTGCTGCTCACCCACAGGTCGAGCAGGCGGTGGCGCTGGTCCGGGACGGCCGTCTGGTCAGTTATGCCGTGGGTGACGCAGAGAGCGGTGAGCTGCGGGCGTTTGCTGCCACGCGTCTGCCGGACTACATGGTGCCGTCGGCGGTCGTCGTCCTCGACGCCTTCCCGCTGACGGTCAACGGCAAAGTGGACCGGGACGCGTTGCCGGTTCCGGACCTGGGTGCGGGTGGTTCGCGGGGGCCGATGACGCCGGCGGAGGAGGCGTTGTGCGGGTTGTTCGCGGAGGTGCTGGGGCTGGAGCGGGTTGGGGCGGAAGAGGGTTTCTTTGAGCTGGGTGGTGATTCGCTGCTGGTGATGCGGTTGATCGCGCGCATTCGGTCGGTGTTTGAGGTGTTGGTGGGTGTGCGTGAGGTGTTTGCGGAGCCGACGGTGGCCGGGGTGGCGCGGTTGGTGGAGGGTGCTGGGGTGTCGGCGGGTGTGGTGTTGGCGCGTCGGGAGCGTCCGGAGCGGGTGCCGTTGTCC
>NZ_JAGXJL010000185.1:0-620 GCF_019091475.1 Streptomyces sp. GbtcB6
CGCCGGGTGGTTGCCTGCCGCGTTCTCGGCGAGCACCTCGCCTCGCCGCGTCCACACCGCGCTGCCGGTGCGGGAGCGCGCGTCCTGCCAGTCCAGCACCGCGCCGCCGGGCAGCGCGCCGTAGGCCCCGGCCAGGGCGCGGCGTGCGGAGTCGGCGATCTCGTCGGCCGCGGAGCGCACGGCGGGCAGCGGGATGCCGGAGACCCGGGCGACGGTGAGCTCGTACTCCTCGTACGTGAGCCCGTGTACCACGTCCTCGCGGAAGATACGGGCCGCGCGGGCCAGGGCGGTGAGGCGCTGCTCACGCGGCAGCGGACTCGCCCTGTGCAGCGCGGCGAGCGCTCGGGTGACGAACAGCCGTGGAACGAGGCTGAGTTCGGCGACCTGCAGATCGGCGGTGTCGCAGACGGCTTCCCGGTTGCGGGCGCGGTAGGGGCCCTGGGGACCCAGCGCGTCCAGCACGCGGGGCTCGGACCCGGGCATCAGTAGACCCCCTCGATGACCTTCTCGTCATCGAACTCCCGCACCGGTGCGATGTCCGCGACCGAGTCGCCGACCTGGCCCGGCAGGGGGCGGATGCGCGTGGCTTCGTCCCGCTCCACGTTGTTGGGCAGGAACAG
>NZ_JAGXJL010000186.1:0-615 GCF_019091475.1 Streptomyces sp. GbtcB6
GGGGGGGGGGGGGGGGAGGCGTCCCGCCTAGCAGTGTGAGTCGACAGACTCAGTAAGAAAAGCATAATAATACTCATACATAATACTAACTGCCGTGTCCAACACGATACTGAGTCCCGCTACTGCCATGTCCAACATGGTACTGAGCCACTACGGCCATGTCCAACATGGTACTGAGTTCTGAACGTTCATAGGGACGGTACTATTGACACGTAACAACCTGATCGGTCGAACCGGTCATACTCCGGCTGCTGGTCATACTCCAGCCTGTACCGACGTGGCAGGGTTGGATGGTTCGAAGCCAACATACATAACTAATGTAATCTAACAGGCTTCCTACATGCACGCTAAACATGTAATCTACATATGCATACTGTTATACTAATCTTACCTCGATTCTGAATTCAGGTGTGCCGGTCAACCTGACTGGAACTTTTAGCTGAGCGGCGGATTACAGGCTCCTAAACCATAAAAATCACAACACTATAAGTGACACGCTAAATCACTTCCTGGGGACTTAAACTAGGAACTAAAAGTTTCCCTATCGATAAAAAGCATGGCAATACCCCTTAAAACATAAAAACGAGGAAAAACAGGCGGAGACCTCGGGCACCA
>NZ_JAGXJL010000187.1:0-603 GCF_019091475.1 Streptomyces sp. GbtcB6
CGGCCGGAGCCTGGGGGAGCGCCGCCGGGGCGGGGGGCGCCTGCACGGGCGCGGCGGGCGCGGCGGCCAGCGGCGGTACGGCGGCCGGGGCGGGGGCCGGCGGTGCCACGGGCGTCCCGGCCTGCCCGAACTCCATCGACGCCAGGTCCCGCAGGATCTCGTTGGCCCGCAGATGCGTACGCCCGATGGCCAGCCCGTGCTCCTTCACGGAGGCCACACCCGGGATCACGTCGTCCACGCGGCCCTGTTCGTCGGCCCGCTCCAGCAGGCCCATCATGCGCTGGGCGCTGCTGAGCTGCCCGTTGAGATAGTCGTCGTGCAGGGCCAGGTGGTCGGCGATCAGCTCGGAGAGCCGGTCGTCGGCGGGGGCGGGTACCGGGGCGGGGTGCGCTTCTTCCACGAGCTCGCTCTCCAGGACGTCTGAGGGGCGGGGCAGGACGGCGGCGGGCCGCTGTGCGGCGGCCGCCCCGGCCACCGGCACCGGGTTCTGCACGGCCGCCTCGACGACCGGCAGCGGGCCCTCCACGGCGGACACGGCGACCGGCACCGGCGCGGCAGCGGCGGCCGGGGCAGCGGCGGCGGGGGTGGCGGCGGCCGGGGTGG
>NZ_JAGXJL010000188.1:0-572 GCF_019091475.1 Streptomyces sp. GbtcB6
AATCATGCTGCCTCCCCCCTGCGCCGTGTTTCCTCGCCCATGCACTCCCATTCGTGCCCATGGACAGTATGCAATGCATATTGTCCGTACAGCTCGTATTTTTATCGTTTTTCTTCGATTTTTCATGCTTTTTCATGGGATTAACTTCCAATTTTTTGTATAGTTTTGTATTTATACTATTACTATTCCTAATTCAACTCTAGTTATCATTTTGAATTAATTTAATATTTTTTAAATTTAATTCAAGATATTAGTGTAATTTAAATTTTAAAATAGTAAATATCTATCTTATTGCTTAATTATCTATCTTATTTTTAAATTTGATTATATCTTATTTTTTTTTTTTTAAATTTAAGGTCAGATATTAATATTTTTTATGTTATTCTATTTTTTTAAAAATATTTGACCTTAATTAAATTTGAAATAAGATTACTATAATCATGATATTTTGAATAGAAATAAGATATTTTGCTAACTTTTAAATTTTGTTATTTTTTTTATTTAAATTAAATTATAAAATCAGAAAATGGTATGTATTTATCACTTTATTTTATTGAATATTTAATTTATAA
>NZ_JAGXJL010000189.1:0-549 GCF_019091475.1 Streptomyces sp. GbtcB6
AGTTCCTCCGGTACCAGGTCGCCGAGCGCGGCCGTACCGTGCTGCTGACCACCCACCACCTAACCGATCAACCAAAACACGCCATATAAAAGGTAGGAAACCTTACATTGGGTGCAGCGGAATATAATGACTCCTTCCGTTCAGATATCTAGCCCTTGATTCCTTTCTGTAGCAGAGCATTATCAATATCTGAACCTGGATCTCTTTCTCTCCTTCCTTTGATGCTGATTCTCCTTCTTGTTGTTTGGATTCTTCACAATCTTCCACACTATGATTGAGATACCACTTGATGTGTGTGGGCACTACTCTATCACTCAAGGATTTCGAAATTGAAGAAGAAAAGAAGAAGGAAAGTGGTTCGGCTATAGAGAAAAGAATAGGTGGCTCAAATTTCATCTGACAAAGTTAACAAAGTTAAGTGTGAATGAGAGCCATCACTATCTATTTATAGGTAACCACCTAGGTTTAGGTTAGATTTAATTAGCATTAAAATAATAGAAAAATAAATGGTAAAATCTACACTAAGTGGCCGGCCAAGGAATGGATAAT
>NZ_JAGXJL010000019.1:0-208212 GCF_019091475.1 Streptomyces sp. GbtcB6
GCTGGCGCGTCGGGAGCGTCCGGAGCGGGTTCCGTTGTGGTTCGCGCAGCAGCGGAGGTGGTACTTGAACCGGATGGACGGCCCCGACGCCGAGGGCGCTGCGGCTTACAACCTTCCCTTCGCGCTGCGGCTCTCCGGAAGCGTTGATGTGGGGGCGCTTGAGGCGGCGCTGGGGGACATCGCTCATCGGCACGAGAGTCTGCGGACGGTGTTCCCGGATGTGGACGGGGTGCCGTATCAGGAGATCCGCGAGGGTGCCGAAGGCCGTCCGCGACTTCAGATGGTCGAGGCCGGCGAGCAGTGGCGCGAACGCATGCAGGAGGCGGTGGGGCAGGGCTTCGACGTCCAGGTTGAGTTGCCGTGGCGGACGGTTCTGCTGAGGGTTTCGCAGGACGAGTCGGTCCTGCTGCTGGTGGCTCATCACATTGCGACGGATGCCTGGTCGATGGGTGTGCTGGCGAACGACCTCCAGACGGCGTACCGGTCCCGGCTGACCGGGCGGGCTCCGCAGTGGGAGCCTCTGTCCATCCAGTACGCGGATTACGCGTTGTGGCAGCGGGAGGTGCTCGGGGAGCTGGACGATCCGGGCAGTGCGGGTGCCGAGCAGGTCGGGTTTTGGCGGCAGGCGTTGGAGGGCGCTCCGCAGGAGACGGTGCTGCCCTTCGACCGTCCGCGGCCTGCGGTGCCGTCCTTCCGGAGTGGTTCGGTTCCGGTGGGCGTGGATGCGGTGACGCATGCGCGGCTGGTGGAGTTGGCTGCGCAGGGTGGGGCGACGATGTTCATGGTGGTGCATGCCGCACTGGCGGTGCTGCTCGCCCGGATGGGCGCCGGCGAGGACGTGTGCATCGGCACCCCGGTCGCCGGCCGGTCCGACGCGCAACTGGAGGAACTGGCCGGGTTCTTCGTCAACACCCTCGTCCTGCGCTCCGACGCCTCCGGCGACCCCTCCTTCCGCGAGGTGCTGCGGCGGGTGCGTGAAGCCGACCTGGCCGCGTACGCGAACCAGGACGTGCCGTTCGAGCGGCTCGTCGATGAGTTGGGCGTGGCACGCTCCGCTGTCCGCAATCCGCTGTTCCAGGTGATGCTGGCACTCCAGAACGTGCCCCAAGCGCACTGGGACCTTGAGGGCCTGACGGTCGAAGAGGTCCCGCCCGCGTCCGACCCGGCCGCACGGTTCGACCTGTCCGTGGCGATGAACGAGTTCCGTACCGCCGACGGCGACCCGGACGGCCTGCGTGGCGGCATCCTCTACTCCGCCGACCTGTTCGACGAGGGGACGGTTCGTCGGCTGGCGGAGCGGCTGGCGCGGGTGCTGGAGCAGGTGGCGGCCGATCCGGAGCTGCGGCTGGGCGCCGTCGAGGTCCTGGACGAGGCTGAGCGGACCGCGGTCGTGGCCGAGTGGAATGCCACGGCCGGCGATGCGGATGTCACGACGGTCGTGGAGCGGTTCCGTGAGTGGGCCGTGCTCACGCCGACGGCGGTGGCGCTCCGCTCGGTCGACCGGTCGCTGTCGTATGCGGAGGTGGAGTCTCTTTCCGATGCGCTGGCGCGTGGGTTGGTGGGGCGTGGTGTGGGTCGGGAGTCGCGGGTGGGTCTGTGCCTGCCGCGTGGGGTCGAGATGGTCGTGGCGATGCTTGCGGTGTGGAAGGCCGGTGGGGCGTACGTACCGCTGGATCCGGAGTACCCCACTGACCGGCTGGCGTACATGGTCGCCGACAGCGGCGCCGAGCTGGTGCTGGTCGTGGAGGAGACGGCGGACCGGCTGCCGGAGGGTGTTGGCGCCATCCGTCTCGATGAACTCAAGGGCACTTCGGGCGACTTGCCGGAGGTTGGCGCAGAGCAGCTGGCGTATGTGATCTATACGTCGGGTTCGACGGGGCGTCCGAAGGGTGTCGCTGTGGCGCACGCGTCGGTGGCTAACCTGGCCGCTGCCATGCGCCCTGTCCTGGGTGTCGAGCCGGGTGTGACGGCGTTGCAGTTCGCGTCGTTCAGCTTCGATGCGTCTGTCCTGGACGTGGCGGTGACGCTGGCCGCCGGGGGCACGTTGGCGATCGCGTCGGCGGACGAGCGTCTCGACCCGGTGGCGCTGGCTGCCATGGTGGAGGCCAGTGGCGTTGAGGTGGCGAGTGTCGTCCCGTCGTTGCTGGGGGTGCTGGAGCCGGAGGACGTCGCCGGGATCGGGAACTGGGTGCTGGGTGCCGAGCGGCTGGAGGCCGGCCTGGCTGCCAAGTGGCGGAAGCGGGCCCGGGTGTGGAACACCTACGGCCCCACCGAAGCCACCGTCATCACCACGGCAATGCTGTTGCCCAAGGGCAGCACCGCCGAGGACGCGCCGCCACCCATCGGCCGCCCCCTGGACAACGTCCGGACGCATGTCCTGGACGCGTATCTGCGGCCGGTGCCGGTGGGGGTGCCAGGCGAGCTGTACATCGCCGGAGACGGCCTGGCGCGCGGCTACATCGGTCGCCCTGATCTGACGGCGGAGCGGTTCGTGGCCTGCCCGTTCGGTGACGGCGGCGGGCGGATGTACCGCACCGGCGACCTGGCACGGTGGATGGCCGACGGACGGCTGGAGTTCGTCGGACGCGTCGACGAGCAGGTGAAGATCCGTGGCTTCCGTGTCGAACTCGGCGAGGTCGAGGCGGCACTGGCCGCCCACCCGGACGTGAGGACGGCCGTGGCGATCGTCCGTGACCAGCGGCTGATCGGCTACGTGCTGCCCGCCACCGGTCGGGATCCGCAGGCCGACGCGGTACGCGAGTTCGCCGCCACCCGGCTGCCGGACTACATGGTGCCCTCCGCCATCGTGCTGCTCGACGCCCTGCCGTTGACGGTGAACGGCAAGATCGATCGTGCAGCTCTGCCCGAGCCGGAGCGTGCGGCGGACGGAGACCGTGCGCCGTCGACCGCGGCCGAGGATGCGCTGCGCACCCTGTTCGCCGAGGTTCTGGACCTGGAACCGGGCCAGGTCGGTGTGGAGCGGAGCTTCTTCGAGTTGGGCGGCGACTCGCTGAAGGTGATGCGGTTGATCGCGCGCATCCGGTCCGTCCTGGAGGTGTCCGTCGGTGTCCGCGAGGTGTTCGCGGAGCCGACGGTGGCCGGAGTGGCGCGGCTGGTGGAGGGCACCGGGGTGTCGGCGGGTGTGGTGCTGGCACGTCGGGAGCGTCCGGAGCGGGTGCCCCTGTCGTACGCCCAGCAGCGGATGTGGTTCCTCAACCGGTTCGAGGAGGGCGAGTCCGACGGCGCAGGCGCTGCGGCCTACAACCTTCCCTTTGCCCTGCGTCTGACGGGAAGAGTCGACATCGGGGCGCTTGAGGCGGCGTTGGGGGACATCGCTGATCGGCACGAGAGTCTGCGGACGGTGTTCCCGGATGTGGAGGGGGTGCCGTATCAGGAGATCCGCGAGGGTGCCGAAGGCCGGCCCAGGCTCCAGATGGTCGAGGCCGGCGAGCGCTGGCGCGAACGCATGCAGGACGAGATCGGGCGGGGCTTCGACGTCCGGGTCGATCTGCCGTGGCGGACGGTTCTGCTGAGGGTTTCGCAGGATGAGTGGGTCCTGCTGCTGGTGGCCCACCACATCGCCTCGGACGGTTGGACCATGGGTGTGCTGGCGAACGACCTCCAGGCTGCTTATGGTGCGCGGCTTTCCGGGCGGGTGCCTGGGTGGGAGCCGTTGCCGGTCCAGTACGCGGATTACGCGTTGTGGCAGCGGGAGGTCCTCGGGGAACTGGACGACCCTGACAGTGGGGGAGCCGAGCAGGTCGGGTTCTGGCGGCAGGCGTTGGAGGGGGTGCCGCAGGAGACGGTGCTGCCGTTCGACCGTCCGCGGCCTGCGGTGCCCTCCTTCCGCAGCGGTACGGTCCCGATAGGCGTGGATGCGGTCACGCACGCACGGCTGGTGGAGCTGGCCGCGCAGGGCGGGGCGACGATGTTCATGGTCGTGCATGCCGCACTGGCGGTGCTGCTCGCCCGGATGGGCGCCGGCGAGGACGTGTGCATCGGCACCCCGGTCGCAGGCCGGTCGGACCTGCAACTGGAGGAACTCGCCGGGTTCTTCGTCAACACCCTCGTCCTGCGCTCCGACGCCTCCGGCGACCCGACCTTCCATGACCTGCTCGCCCGCATTCGGGAATCGGACCTGTCGGCGTATGCGAACCAGGACGTGCCGTTCGAGCGACTCGTCGACGAGCTGAACCCGACCCGCTCCGCCGCCCGCAATCCGCTGTTCCAGGTGATGCTGGCGCTCCAGAACGTTCCCGAGGCGCACTGGGAGCTGGAGGGACTGGCGGTCGAACAGATCCCGCCGGCGGAGGATCCCGCAGCCCGCTTCGATCTCTCCCTTTCGCTGGGCGAGCGGTGGTCCGACAGCGGTACCCCGGCAGGTTTGGGCGGCGGGATTCTGTTCGCGGCCGACCTGTTCGACGAGGAGACCGTTCGTCGGCTGGCGGTGCGGTTGGCGCGGGTGCTGGAGCAGGTCGCGGCTGATCCGCAGGTGCGGCTGGGCGATCTCGATCTGCTCGATGCGGCCGAGCGGTTGCAGGTCGTTGAGGAGTGGAACGCGACGGACCAGGACGTGGATGCGTCGACGGTCGTGGAGCGGTTCCGTGAGTGGGCGGTGCTCACGCCGACGGCGGTGGCGCTCCGCTCTGCCGGCCGGTCGCTGACCTATGCGGAGGTGGAGTCTCTTTCCGATGCGCTGGCGCGTGGGTTGGTGCGGCGTGGTGTGGGTCGGGAGTCGCGGGTGGGGCTGTGCCTACCCCGTGGGGTCGAGATGGTGGTGGCGATGCTTGCGGTGTGGAAGGCGGGCGGGGCGTACGTACCGCTGGACCCCGAGTATCCGTCCGACCGGCTGGCGTACATGGTCGCCGACAGCGGCGCCGAGACGGTGCTGGTCTCGGACGAGACCGCCGGCCGGCTGCCGGAGGATGTCGCTGCTGTCCGTCTCGACGAACTGGGCGGTGCATCGGGTGAGTTGCCGGATATCGCTCCCGGGCAGCTGGCCTATGTGATCTACACGTCGGGTTCGACGGGGCGTCCGAAGGGTGTCGCCGTGGCCCACGCGTCCGTGGCGAACCTGGCCACCGCCATGCGCCCTGTCCTGGGTGCGGCACCGGGTGTGACGGCCTTGCAGTTCGCGTCGTTCAGCTTCGACGCATCTGTCCTGGACGTCGCGGTGACGCTGGCCGCCGGGGGCACGTTGGCGATCGCTTCGTCCGACGAGCGGCTGGATCCCTCCGCGCTGGCCGGGATGGTGGATGCCTGCGGCGTTGAGGTGGCGAGTGTCGTCCCGTCGTTGCTGGGGGTGCTGGAGCCGGGGGACGTTTCCGGGATCGGGAACTGGGTGCTGGGTGCGGAGCGGCTGGAGGCCGGTCTAGCAGCGAAGTGGCGTGCGGGTGCTCGGGTGTGGAACACCTACGGCCCCACCGAAGCCACCGTCATCACCACCGCGGTTCTCCTTGAGGAGGGCATCACCGGTGAGGACGTTGCGCCGGCGATCGGCCGCCCGCTTCCCAACGTCCGTACCTACGTGCTGGATGCGTATCTACGGCCGGTCCCCGCAGGTGTCACAGGTGAGCTGTATGTCGCGGGGGATGGTCTGGCCCGCGGCTACGTCAACCGGTCGGACCTGACCGCCGAACGGTTCGTGGCCTGCCCGTTCGGCGACGGTGGCGGTGGCGGTGGCGGGCGGATGTACCGCACCGGCGACCTGGCCCGATGGCTGCCCGACGGCAGCGGTCAACTGGCGTTTGTGGGGCGTGCGGACGAGCAGGTGAAGATCCGCGGCTTCCGGGTCGAACTCGGCGAGGTCGAGGCCGTCCTCGCCGCCCACCCGGGGGTCAGGACGGCCGTGGCGACGGTTCGCGAGGACCGGCCGGGCAACCCGCGGCTCGTCGGCTACGTCCTCCCGGCCGGCTCCGACGACCAGGGCCCCGCGGCCGAGGTGAACGCCGGCGGTGTGCGCGAGTTCGCCGCCATCCGGCTGCCGGACTACATGGTCCCCTCCGCCGTCGTGGTCCTCGACGCCCTGCCCCTCACCGTCAACGGCAAGCTCGACCGAGCCGCCCTCCCGGCCCCCGACCCGGAGAGCGACGGCTCGGGCCTCCTGCCCCGGACCGAGACCGAGGCGATGCTGTGCGCCTTGTTCGCCACGGTGCTGGGCGTCGACAGGGTGGCCGCCGACGGCAACTTCTTCGACCTGGGCGGCAACTCGGCGCTCGCGATGCACCTCGCGGGCCGGATCCGCACGGAGACCGGCGCCGAGCTGAACCTGAAGCAGTTCTTCGGAGATCCCACGCCGATCGGCGCGGCGCGCATCCTGGGCACGAAGTCCCGTCCCTCGCTGGTCCCGGTGGAGCACGAGGGCGGTGAGGCGCCGGCGACGGCCGCACAGCGACTCGTCTGGCGGCGTGCCGCGGCCAACCCGCGCACCCGGGCCCTCCAGTCGTCCGTGGCTCTCCGGCTGCGCGGGGAACTCGACCGGGACGCTCTACGGGCGGCCCTGGCGGACGTGGCCGCGCGGCACGACATCCTGCGGACGGTCTTCGCCGAGGCCCCGGACGGCGGACTGGTCCAGCGGATCCTGGCCGCGGACGATCCGGCCGCCCTTGCGGCCCTCAGGGCCCTCACGGCCGTCGAGGCGACCGAGGAGGAGCTTCCCGCGCTGCTGGCCGCCGGCGCCGCCCGCCGTTTCGATCTCGGGAGCGAAACGCCCTGGGCGCCCGCCCTGTTCGCGCTCTCCGAGACCGACCACGTCCTGCTCCTCGTACTGCACCGGATCGGTGGTGACGACGCGTCCCGGGACGCCCTCGTGCGTGACGTCTCCGTGGCCTACGGAGCGCGCCGGGAGGGCCGTGCCACGGAGCGTGCCGCCCTGCCGCTCCAGTTCGCCGACTACGCGGTGTGGGAGAGCAGGCTCCTCGCGGACGCGGACGCGGATACGGATGCGGACGTACACGAGGCGGCGAAGGAGAGCGTGGCCGGCGACCAGATCGCCTACTGGAAGGAGGTGCTGGCGGACGCGCCGTCCGCCACCACGCTCCCCACGGACCGGCCCCGGCCCGCGCGACCGGGCCACCGGTCCGGTGCGGTGCCGCTGCGCGTGCCGGCCGCGGTGCACGACCGTCTGATGGAGACGGCCCGGCCGCTCGGCGTGACCTCGGTCGCCGTCGTGCACGCCGGGCTGGCGATGCTGCTCGCCCGGATGGGGGCCGGCACCGATCTGATGCTTGGCGCCGTGGCACCGCGGCCGGCGGCAGAAGGCGAACTCGAGGCCGCCATGGGCCCGTTCGCCGGACTGCTTCCGCTGCGCACCGACGTCTCGGGTGACCCGACGTTCCGGGAGCTGCTCGGCAGGGTCCGGGAGACCACCGAGGAGGCGGAGCGGTCCGGGGACGTGCCGTTCGCGCGTATCGCGGCGGCCCTGGGGCTCTCGGGTGACGCACCCGGGGACCCGCATCCGCTGGTCCAGGTCGTCCTGGACGTCCGGGACGACACCGCGGCGAAATGGGACGTCCCGGCGGTCCCGGGGCTGGACACCTCGCTCGTCGCCCTGGGCGCCGCGGCGTCCGGGTTCGACCTGACGGTCCGGCTGACCGACCGGCACCGGGACGACGGCGGTCCGGACGGCCTGGACGGCAGCCTGGACTACGCCGAGGAACTGTTCGACCGGGCCACCGCGGTCGGCCTCGCGCGGCGGCTCGTGCGCCTGCTCGGGCAGGTGGCGGCCGACCCGGAGCTGAGGCTGAGCCAGATCGACATCCTGCTCGGCGAATCGGAGCTCCGGCGGCTGACCGAGGACTGGAACCGCGGCGCGGCCCGGGTCCCGGACGGCACGGTGCTTCCGGCGTTCGCCGAATCGGTGGCCCGCGACCCGCGCTCCGTAGCGGTCCAGGACCGGTACGGCCTGCTCAGCCGCCGTGCTCTGGACCGGGCGACGGCGTGGCTCGCCGCGCGGCTGGAGCGGCGCGGGGTGGGTGCGGGCGACACCGTGGTGGTGGCGGCGCGGCCCGGCACGGGTTGGGCGGTCGCCGTGCTCGGTGTGCTCCGGTCCGGTGCCGCGTGCCTGGTCGCCGACCCCGAGGCGCCCGAGGGTCCGTTGGCGGCGGCCGCCGCCCTGGGCTGCGCCCGCCCGGCCGCGGTCGTCGTGTCGGGCGGTGCCGCGGCCGGTGCACCGGGGACGGGTTCCGGGTCCGGGGCGGTGCCGGTGCTGCGGGTGGAGGAGGCGATCCGGGCCGGCGGCAGGCGTCTGCGCCGTACCGTCGCCGTCCCGGACCCGCTGCCGTCCCACCCGGCCGTGGTGCTCCCCGCGCAGGCGCCGGACGGCACGCTCGTGGGCGAGCTGGTGGACCACCGGTCCCTGTTGGGGCGTGTGATCGACCGTCAGGCGGCCTCCCCGTCGGCGGAGTCGGCGGGCGACCCGATCCGCCTGGACGCGGACGCGCCCGTCGCCGAACTCCTCGTCGGGCTGCTGGCCGCGCTGCGCGGGGGGCACACCGTCATGCTGGAGGCCGCCGCCGCGACCACCGCCGTACCCGTCGCCGCGATCACGGCCGCGACCACCGCCGCGCCCGTGGGAGGGCAGCCGGACCGCGAGTCCGCGCCGGTCGCCGTCCGGCTGCCGCGTACCGCTCGCGCCTATGTGCTCGACGAGTGGCTCCGTCCGGTTCCGGTCGGTGTGGCGGGCGATCTGTATGTGGCGGGGCCGTCGCTGGCCCGTGCCTATGTCGGTGCGCCGGCCCGCACCGCGGGCAGCCTGGTCCCCGACCCCTTCGGGCCCGGTGGCGACCTGATGCTGCGTACCGGTCGGCGTGCCGCGTGGACCTCGGACGGGCTGGTGCAGCCGCGCGCCGCGGAGACCGGCGCCGGTCTGGCCGCGCCGCGGCGCCCCGGACGCCGGCGCGACGACCTCGACGCGCTGCTGCCGCTGCAGAGCGGGGGCTCCCGCCCGCCGCTGTTCTGCCTGCACCACAGCACGGGCCTGGCCTGGTCCTACGCCGCGCTGCTCCGGCACCTGCCCGAGGACCTGCCGGTGTACGGCCTGCAGACGCCCGGTTTCACCGATCGCAGGGCGATGCCGGGCAGCGTGGACGAGTTGGTGGCCGACTACGTCGCCCGGATCCGCACGGTCCAGCCCGAGGGGCCGTACCAGCTCCTCGGCTGGTCGTTCGGCGCGGTACTGGCCCAGGCCATCGCGACGGAGCTGGAGGCGCAGGGCGACGAGGTCGTGCTGCTGGCGCTGCTGGACGGCTTCCCCGGCGGACACCACAGGGAGGACGACACCGGTCCGGAGGGCGACGGTGACAGGGCGGACGGGACGCTGGTCCGTGTCGACGGCCAGGCGGACCAGGAGGGGCGGGCGCTGCTCGACGGTCCGGGGGCGATGAACCCTCCGGCCGACTCGTTCTCGCTCAACGTGGAGGAGACGAAGCAGCACATGATCCGGCTGGCGCAGGAGCACACCCCCCGGCGTTTCGGCGGCGGTGCGCTGCTGTTCCTGGCCACCGAGGGCGGCCTGGCCCACATGTCGCTCGCGGCGGCGCGCACGACCTGGGAGCGGTACATCGCCGACCGCATCGAAGGGTTCGAGATCGCCGCCGACCACGTAGGGATGCTGCGGGGCGAGCACGCCGCGGCCATCGGACGGACGGTGACCGAACGGCTCATGACACCCGAGCCCGCCACCGGCTCCGCGGACGGCCGACCCGAGCCCGCTCCGGCGTCCGCCGACGGCCCGCCCCAGCAGGTGACCGATGCGTCGGTGTCTGATGCGTCGGTGTCTGATGCGTCGGTGTCCGATGCGCCGGTGTCCGATCAGTCCATGTCCGACCAGCGCGTCTCCGACCAGCGCGTCTCCGATCAGCCCGTCTCCGATCAGCCCGTCTCCGATGAGCCCGTGTCCGACGACAAGCCCGTCTCAGAGAGGTAGGACTCGTATGACGCAGTCGTTCGAGATTCCGGTCGACAAGCGCCGGAACGTACTGGACCCGGTGCCGGAGCTCCTGGAGATCAGCGCGCGGACACCGCTCTTCAGGCCCCCCGGCGGGATGCCCCACTGGATCGTGACCGACCGCGAGCTGGTGCGGCAGATCCTCGCCGACGACGAACGGTTCTCCAGCATGCCGCCGCCGGAGCAGGACGGCCGCAAACCCGATCCGCATCCGGGGAGCCTGCTGCAGACCGACGGGGCGGTGCACGCCCGGCTGCGGCGACTGGTGGCACCGATGTTCACGGTGCGGCAGATGAAGACGCTGGAGCCGATGATGGTGCGGATCGTGGCGGAGCGCCTGGACGTGCTGGAGCGCGCCGGTCAACCCGCTGACCTGATGCGGCACTTCGCCCGGCCCGTGTCCGGTCTGATCCTGGCCGCGATCCTCGGTCTGCCCCGCGACGACCTGCCCGAGCTGTCCCGGCTCGGCGATCACCGTGCCTCCGGGCACAGCCCCCGCAGGCACTCGGCGACATCGGAGTACGTCGGGCACTTCCGGAAGCTGGTCGCGGCGGAGCGCCGCAACCCGGGCGAGGGCCTGGCCGGGACGCTGATCCGGGAGCACGGGGACGCGGTGTCGGACGAGGAGATCGCCGGGATCTGCGAGAGCATCGCCAACGGCTCGATCGAGAACACCGCGGAGACGATCGCCCTGGGCACCCTGGCGCTGCTGTGCCATCCCGAGCAGATGGCCCTGCTGCGGGAGCGGCCCGAGCTGATGGACCGGGCGGTGGAGGAACTGCTGCGGCACGTCTCGGTGGTGGCCGCCGTCTCACCGCGCACGGCGCTGGTGGACGTGGCGATCGGCGGCGAGGAGATCAAGGCCGGCGAGGTGGTGTCCTGTTCGGTGTTCGCGGCGAACCGCTGCCCGTACGGCGGCGGTGCCGCCGACGGACTGGACATCGCCCGGGAGCCCGGCAACCATCTGGCCCTGGGGTACGGCGTCCACTTCTGCCTGGGCGCGGCGCTGGCGCGGTTGCAGATGCGCGTCGCCTTCACGGGGCTGCTGGAGCGGTTCCCGGGCCTCCGGCTCGGCGCCGGGGTGGAGGAGCTGCGGTTCAGGTTGCTGGCGCCGCAGTTCGGCGTCGAGACGCTGCCGGTCCTCTGGTGAGACCTGCGGAGGGCTCGGTGGAAGGCTCGGTGCAGGGACCGGTGGAGGGCTCGGTGGAGGGCACGGCACGGGTCGGGATCCGCGTGGACCGCGACATCTGTGTGGGCTCGGGCGCCTGCGCGTTGTTCGAGCCGGAGTTCTTCGACCAGTCGGAGGAGGACGGCCTGGTGCTGCAACGCGCCCGTGAGGCGGGGCCGGAGGCGCTGCCCGCGCTGCGCGTGGCCGCGGCCCGCTGCCCGGCCCGCGCCATCGCTCTGGTGCCGCTCGCCGGCGACGGGCAGGAGAGCGGCGAGAGGTACCGGGCTGACTGAGCGGTCGCACGGGGCGCCCGTTGCAACCCCGGTGTGACCGGGTGCCCCGAAGACTGCTGGTATGCCGAATTACCATCAGAAGCGCATGGCCCGGCCCCTCCTGTTGGCCCTGTCCGTGGTGGCAGCCGGAGCACTCGTCGCCGGCTGCTCCGACTCGGGCTCCGGCGACGCGTCCACCGCGGTCGCGGGCTCCGACCCCTCTTCGTCGAGTTCGTCGAGTTCGTCGGACAGTTCGAGCAGCGCCGGGGTTGCCTACGCGAAGTGCATGCGGGAGCACGGCGTCTCGAACTTCCCCGACCCGACCGAGGACAGCGGGGGCGGCGTCAAGCTGGTCATCCCGCAGGGCGTCGACCAGAACTCGCCGACCTTCAAGTCGGCCCAGTCGGCCTGTCAGAGCCTGCTGTACCAGGGCGACACCGGTGACGCCGCGGGCAGCCGTGCCTTCGACGCCACGAAGGTCGCGGCGTGGGCGAAGTGCATCCGCGAGCACGGCGTGCCCAACTTCCAGGACCCGCAGGTCAACGGGAACACCATCATCATCGACGCCAACGCGGCCGGCCTGTCCGGGCGGGACGATCCCAAGTTCTCCAAGGCCGCGGAGGCGTGCTACAGCATCCGGCCCGGCGGCACGCTCGCCTTCATGGGAGGGCCGCAGCAGTGACCAGTCAGGACGAGGGGACCGTCGAGCGGACGGCCGCCGTCGAGCGGACGGCCGCCGGGGACGCGGAGGCCGTCGGGGACGCGGCGGACGCCGGGGGCGGGGAACTGGAGCCCCGGGCCGAGGCCCTCGCCTCCTTCGACGGCAGCGGCGGCGCCGTGGCGCAGCCGGCAGCGGAGGGCCCGCCCGGGCGGCGCCGTGGTATGCGCATCGCGCTGATCGCCGCATGTGCGGTGGTGATCGCCGCGGCCGCGGTCGGTGCCGCCTCGGGCGCGTTCGGCGGCGGGGACGGGCAGGCCGCCGCGTCGGCGCCGTCCGGACCGCCCGCCACGGCGAAGGTGCAGCGGACGACGCTGACCAGCTCCCAGACCATGGACGGGCAGCTCGGGTACGGCGACACCTCGGCCGTCCAGGCCCCGTCCTCGTCCGGCTCCGCACAGTCCGGGCAGTCGGCGCAGGGCGGTGGCGGGACGTCCTCCGGGATCGTCACCTGGATGCCCTCGGACGGCGACACGATCACCCGCGGGAAGCCGGTCTACAAGGTCAACCAGCAGTCGGTGCCGCTCCTTTACGGCTCGGTGCCGCTGTACCGGACGCTGAGTACGGGCAGCAGTGGCAGCGACGTCAAGATGCTGGAGCAGAACCTCCGGGCGCTCGGTTACAAGGGCTTCACGGTGGACAGCACCTACGACTCGGACACGGCCGCCGCCGTCGAGAAGTGGCAGGACGACCTCGGCCGTACGGAGACCGGCGAGGTGAAGGTCGGCGACGCGGTGGTGGCCTCCGGCGCGCGCCGGGTCGCCAAGGCGGAGCTCGCCATCGGCGACACGCTCGCCGGGGACGTGCTCACCTGGACGGGCACCGACCGGGTCATCTCCGTCGACCTGCCCGTGCAGTACGCGGACCTGGCGAAGAAGGGCGGCGAGTCGACGGTCACGCTGCCGGACAACTCCACGGTGACCGCCGTGGTCACGGACATCGGCACGCCGACGTCGTCGGGCGACGCCTCCGGCTCGGGTTCCTCGGGCTCGGGGGGTTCGTCGGACTCCGCGGGCTCGGGCTCCTCCAACGCCACCATCCCGGTGGAGCTGAAGGTCAAGGACACCAAGAAGCTCGGCTCCTACCAGGCCGCCTCCGTCAGCGTCGAGTTCGCCTCCGGGGTGCGCTCGAACGTGCTGGCGGTGCCGATCAGCGCTCTGTACGCGCTGCCGCACGGCGGCTACGCGGTCGAGGTGGTGACCGGGTCGACGACCGAGTACCGCAAGGTGACGCTCGGGATGTTCGGCAACGGCATGGTCGAGGTCACCGGCACCGGGATCACCGAGGGCACGGTCGTGGGGGTTCCCAAGTGACCGTCACAGCCCACCCGGTGATCGAGCTGGCCGGGGTCAGCAAGTCGTACGGGGACGTGGCCGCCCTCGTCGGGGCGGATCTGGTGGTCCACCGCGGTGAGATGCTCGCGGTCGTCGGCCCGTCCGGCTCGGGCAAGTCCACCATGCTCAACATCATGGGCACCCTGGACCTGCCCTCCTCGGGGACGGTGGCGATCGCCGGCCACGCCGTGGACTCCCTCAACGACCGTGAGCTGTCGGCGCTGCGGGCCGGCACCATCGGCTTCGTCTTCCAGCAGTTCCACCTCGCGTCCGGAGTCTCCGCCCTCGACAGCGTGGCGGACGGCCTGCTGTACAGCGGACGGCCGCGCCGCGAGCGCCGCCGGGTCGCCGAGGCGGCGCTGCGCAGGGTGGGCCTGGGACACCGGCTGCTGCACGAGCCGCAGCAGCTGTCCGGCGGTGAGAAGCAGCGGGTGGCGATCGCCCGCGCGGTGGTCGGCGATCCGCCGCTGCTGCTGGCCGACGAGCCGACCGGCGCACTCGACTCCCGCTCGGGGACGGTGGTGATGGAACTGCTCCACGAGCTGCACGAGGCCGGGACGACGGTGGTCGTCATCACCCACGACCGGGACATCGCGGGGTCCCTGCCGCGCGAGGTCAGGGTGCGCGACGGCCGTATCGAGCACGACGCGGGGGCGCCGGAGTCCCGGGCCCTGGTCCGCACGGGGGTGGCGCGATGAGTACGACGCATTCGCCGCTGCCGGCCGAACGGGAGCGGCCCTGGGCCGAGTTGCCCCCGCCGCCGCGGCCCCGGGCGGCCCGGCTGAGCCTGTCCGACGTGGCCCGGGTGGGCGGCTGGGGTCTGCGCTCGCGGCCCATGCGCGTCTTCCTCTCCGCCCTGGGCATCGCGATCGGCATCGCCGCGATGATCGGCGTGGTGGGCATCTCCACCTCGTCGACGAACGACCTGAACAAGAAACTCTCCGCGCTCGGCACCAACCTGCTCACGGTCGCCCCGGGCACCACCATGAACGGCTCGAACGCCCATCTGTCCAAGGACGCCGTCGCGATGATCGCGAACCGGCCGGAGGTGATCTCGGCCTCCGCGACGGGCACCACGGACGTGAAGCTCTACCGCAACGACCACATCCCGGCGGTGGAGTCCGGCGGTCTCACGGTCAGCGCGGCACGGACCGACCTGCTCCGCTCCATCGGCGGTCAGATCGTGGACGGCCGTTGGCTCAACGGCGCCACCAGCCGCTTCCCGGCCGTGGTGCTGGGTTCGGAGACGGCGCGGAGCCTCGGGATCCACCAGGCAGGGCCGGACGTGCAGGTGTGGCTCGGCAACCGCTGGTTCACCGTGGTGGGTCTGCTGGCGCACAACCAGCTGCTGCCGGCCCTTGACACGCAGGCGTTCGTGGGCTGGCAGGTGGCGGAGAAGGAACTGTCCTTCGACGGCTACCCGACGACGGTCTACACACGGGCGAAGGACGCGGACGTCGAGAAGGTGCACGCCGTGCTGGGCCCGACGGTCTCCCCGCAGGACCCCAACGAGGTCAATGTCTCCCGTCCCTCCGACGCCCTGGCCGCCAAGCAGGCCACGGACAGTGCGCTGAGCGGGCTGCTGGTGGGCCTGGGCGGGGTCGCGCTGCTGGTCGGCGGTGTCGGGGTGGCCAACACCATGGTCATCTCGGTGCTGGAGCGGCGCTCGGAGATCGGGCTGCGCCGCTCGCTGGGCGCCACCCGGGGCCAGATCAGGGTCCAGTTCCTCGCCGAGGCCCTGCTGTTGTCCGGGCTCGGCGGTGTGGGCGGGGTGCTGCTGGGCATCGGGGTCACCGGCGGCTACGCCACCTACCAGGGCTGGGCCGTGCTGGTGCCGTTGTGGGCGATGGTCGGCGGTCTGGCCGCCACCCTCGTCATCGGGGGGCTGGCCGGCTTCTACCCCGCGGTCCGGGCGGCCCGGCTGCCCCCGACGGAGGCGCTCGCGACCAACTAGCCGGCACAGCCCGAGGGTTGACATCCAGGACCGCGGCGTCCCCGCCGTTCGAACGCACACGCCCCCGCCGGCGGGGGCGCCGCACCCCGGCCGGGCCCGGTGTCCAAGTGCTCGGGCCGGTCGGTTGGACGACCCTGTCGCGACGGGTGTCCGACAGGTGAGACTGTTGACCCGACTGCGCACGTCCCGGCGGAATGCAATACCCAAAGCAATGCTCAAAGCGTGCCCAAAGCAATATCCAAAACCATATCCAGAACCATGGATTGCGCCCTGGAATCGGTCGGCCTTGTTCGCCCCATATGGGTCGGCTAAGGTTTTCCCATCAATCGAGGAATGCAATCCGTGGGGGCGATTATTGTGAACCCGTTCGACGACGAAAACGGGTCCTTTCTGGTGCTCGTGAACAGGGAGAACCAGCACTCGCTGTGGCCTTCGTTCGCGGAGATTCCCAATGGCTGGCGACTCGCTTTCGGGGAGGCCACGCGCAAGGAATGCCTCGCCTATGTGGAGGAGAACTGGACGGATCTCCGTCCGCAGAGCCTCATCGACGCGATGAGGGAGCCCGAGGCGGCCCGCTGATGGCCGGCCCCACCGCAGCTACACGACCCAGGGAGTACCTGTGGCCATGATGGGCGGACCCGGCCCGGTCATTATCCGATCCGACGGGCCGGATTCTTCGAACGACAGCCACCGGGCGAAGCCCGGAACACTGAAAAGGATCATCCCGTACACCCGCGGGCACCGCCGCTCCATCGGCTTTCTCGTGGTCTGCACCACGCTGAACGCCGCCTGCGCGGTCGCCCCGCCCCTGCTGCTCAAGTACCTCATCGACAACGGCATCACGGCCCGGGACACCAGGACGGTGATCGGGCTCGCGGTCGCGGTCGCCGCCGTCGCCCTGCTGGCCGTGCTGGCGGGATTCGGCGAGACCTGGTTCTCCGCCAAGGTCAGCGAGGGCCTGGTCTACGACCTGCGGGTGAAGGTCTTCGACCATGTGCAGCGCCAGTCGCTCGCCTTCTTCACCCGCGCCCAGACCGGTGCCCTGGTGAGCCGGCTGAACACCGACGTGGTCGGCGCCCAGCAGGCGGTCACCCAGATGCTCTCCACCGTGGTGTCCGCCGCACTCACCGTCGTCTTCGTGCTGGCCACGATGTTCTACCTGTCCTGGACGATCACCCTGATCTCGCTGGCGCTGGTCCCGTTCTTCATCCTCCCCGGCCGCCTCATCGGCCGCCGCCTGCAGGGCCTGGCCCGCCGGCACATGAACGTCAACGCCGAGATGGGCTCGCTCATGCACGAGCGGTTCAACGTCGCCGGCGCCCTCCTCGCGAAGCTCTACAGCCGCCCGGACCGGGAGACCGTCGGCTACGCGCGGCTCGCCGCACGCGGCCGTGACATCGGCGTCCGCAACTCGGTCGCCATGAAGATGCTCTTCCTGGCGACCATGTTCATCGGCTCCATCGCCACCGCCGTGGTCTACGGCGTGGGCGGGGTGCTCTCCGTGCACGGCGCCTTCCGGATCGGCACCCTGGTGGCCCTCACCACCCTGCTCACCCGGCTCATGGCCCCGGTCGGCCAGCTGGCCAACGCCCAGGCCGACGCCATGACCGCGCTCGTCAGCTTCGACCGGCTCTTCGAGGTCCTCGACCTGCGGCCGCTGGTCACCGAGAAGCCCGACGCGGTGGCGCTGCCGTCGGCGGCGGCCCGGGACTCGGCCCCCGACGTGGAGTTCCGCGGGGTGTCGTTCCGCCACCCCAGGCCCGCCGACGTCTCGCTGGCCTCGCTGGAGGCCTTCGCCACGCCGACGCCCGAGCGCGGCGGCGACACCTGGGCGCTGCGCGAGCTCAGCTTCACCGTGCCGGCCGGCAAACTCACCGCGCTGGTCGGCCCGTCCGGGGCCGGCAAGACCACGGTCACCCACCTGGTGCCGCGGCTGTACGACCCGGAGGAGGGCACCGTCCTCATCGACGGGCACGACGTGCGCGACCTGACGCTGCAGACGCTGAGCGACACGGTCGGCATGGTCACCCAGGACGGGCACCTGCTGCACACCACCATCCGGGAGAACCTGCTCTACGCCCGCCCGGACGCCACCGAGGAGGAGCTGGTCGCGGCGTGCCGGGCCGCGCAGATCTGGAAGCTGGTCGCCTCCCTGCCCGACGGTCTTGACACCATGGTCGGCGACCGCGGCTACCGGCTCTCCGGCGGCGAGAAGCAGCGCATCGCCATGGCGCGGCTGCTGCTCAAGGCCCCGCCGGTGGTCGTGCTCGACGAGGCGACCGCACATCTCGACTCCGAGTCCGAGGCCGCCCTGCAGCAGGCACTCAAGACCGCGCTCGCCGGGCGGACCTCGCTGGTGATCGCACACCGGCTGTCGACCATACGGGACGCCGACCAGATCATCGTCCTGGACCAGGGGCGGATCGTGGAGCGCGGAACCCACGACGAGCTGCTCGAGACCGGCGGGCTCTACGCCGAGCTCTACCGGACCCAGTTCGCCGGCCGCGCCCTCGACACCGAGGACGAGGCGGACGCCGAAGGCCTGCTGGAGCAGCGGGTCCCGGAACCGGTGGGATCCGGCCCCCTGCCGGGCGGCTTCGGTCCTCCCGGCCCCGGCGGCCCGGGGATGGCCGGACCGGGCCCTCGGCCGGTCTTCTTCGGTCCCGGCGGCCCCGAAGGCCCGGGCGGACCGGGCGGACCCGGCGGCCCGGGAGGCCCTCGACCGCGCTGACTCCGTCCCCCGGGAGCGGTGCCCGCGACGTCCCACGGCGTCGCGGGCACCGCTTCGTCGTCTCCGCCGAACCCCTATGCCGGTCCGGTTGCCACGGGTGCCAGGGGTTTCGAACGACCAGGGGGACTGTTACGTTCGGTGTTGTCTACGGCGGGTGTGTTTATGGCGCTAGGTGTCGAAATAAGAAAGATATCAGCGTAGCCCGGCATTGGCGGCAGAAAACCCGCGGGACGGAGGGTTGGGAAGAAGATTCTTCTTCCAGGAACGAAAACAGCCGCCCGCAGTGACGGCGGGGGGCGGACAAGGAGTCGGGGTGGAGCACGGGGGAGTCATAGATCAACAGTCCGTAGTCCAAGTGGAAATCGACGCTTTATGCCTGGCCGGGTCTCCCCGGCTGGCAGGCGAAAGAAAAGAACACATCGAGATACTCGCGGCCGCGCCGAACCCGCTGCCGCCGATCATCGTCCACCGTCCCACGATGCGGGTCATCGACGGCTTTCACCGGCTGCGCGCGGCCCGGCTGCGCGGGGACACCACCATCGCCGCCCGTTTCTTCGACGGCGACGAGTCGGCCGCGTTCGTCCTCGCGGTCCAGCTGAACGTCACTCACGGATTGCCACTCGCGCTCGCCGACCGGCAGCGTGCCGCGGAACGGATCATCGCCTCCCACCCCCACTGGTCCGACCGCAGAGTGGCCTCCGTGACCGGCATCGCCCCCGGAACCGTCGGCGAGATCCGCCGCCGGCTGGGGCCCGGTGCCGCCGCCCCGGACGAGCGCAGGCTCGGCCAGGACGGCCGGATGCGCCCGCTGGACGGCGCCGTCGGCCGCCTCCGCGCCGGCGAACTGCTCACCGAGAACCCGGAGCTGTCGCTGCGTCAGGTCGCCCGTGCCGCCGGCATCTCCCCGGAGACCGCGCGCGACGTGCGCAACCGCCTGCGGAACGGGGAGGATCCACTGCCCCGGTCCCGTCGGCGCGACCGCGACGCCGAGCCGGTCCACGAGGGCACGGCAGAGGCCGGCGCCGGGTCCGACGTCGCGGACGGGACCGGATCCGGGCCCGTCCCGTTGCCGCCGGGCGAACCCACCGCCCTGCGGCTGGCCCGTCCAACCGCCCGAACCCGCGCGGACCCCGGGCCCGACCGTGTCGTCCTGGTGAAGCGGCTGACCGCCGATCCGGCACTGCGCTTCTCCGAGACCGGCCGCAGCCTGCTGCGGCTCCTCGCGATCCATGCGGTCCGCGAGGAGGAGTGGGACGCGATCATCGGCAACGTCCCGCCGCACTGCAGCGGCATCGTCGCCGACCTCGCCGTCCAACTCGCCGATATGTGGGCGGACTTCGCCACCCGCGTCCGGCAGGACGTCACGGCGTCGGTCGGCTGACCGGCGTAGCGGCAGAACGGACGTACCCGTCGCGGCGACGGCCGCAGGACCGATCGGCGAACGACTACCCTGGAAGCAAGCTGTCGGGGGAACAGTGAGCCGGGGGGCCCAGTGCTGCGCAACCTGCAGGAACGGAACGGGGAAGTCCAACAGCTCCATCAGCTCTACCGGGCGTGTGCCGCGGGCAGCGGCGCGGTCGTCCTCGCCGACGGACCCGTCGGCTGTGGCAAGACCGCGCTGCTTCGCTCGCTCGCCGAGTGGGCCGCCGGACAGGGTGCGCTGTGCGCGTCGGCGACGGCGTCGCCGGCCGAACGGCACGACCGTCTCGGCCTGATCGAACAGTTGATGACCGCACTGCGGACGGCGGCCCGGTCCGTGGACGTCCGGGCCGCCGACAACTGCGCCGTGATCGCCGCGGCCGCGGCCGCCGGCGGCCACGTCTCCCGCGTCCTGCTGAGGCGTTTCGCGCAGGCCGTCACCGGCCTGGCCGAGCGGGCACCGGTGCTTCTCCTCGTCGACGATGTGCACGTCGCCGACGAGGAGTCGCTCGCCTGCCTGCGCTACCTGATGCGCAGGATCGATTCGGCCGCCGTGCTCGTCGTGCTCACCGAGTGCGTCGGCCACGAAAGGGCGCTGGTGTGCTCGCACGCCGAGACCCTGTCCCTGCCGTACAGCCATCGGATCCGGCTCGCGCCGCTGTCCGTCGCGGGTGTGCGGGGCCGGCTGGCGGACCGCCAGGGCGCCCGCGCGGCGGACCGCGTGGACGCCGCCGCCTGGCACCGGGCCACCGGCGGCAATCCGCTGCTGGTCGAGGCCCTCGCCGACGACGCGCGGGACGACCGGACCGGGACCCCGCCGGCCGGCGGGGCGCCGAACCGCGTGGACGCCACGGTCTGGCACCTGGCGACCGGCGGTAATCCGCTGCTGGTCGAGGCTCTCGCCGACGGCGCGCGGGACGGCCATGCCGGCACCCTGCCGATCCGCCCGGTCCCGGGACCGGCCTTCCGCCACGCCTATCTGCGCTGCCTGCACCGCGCCGGCCCCGCCGCCCTCGCGGTCGCCCGCGCCACCGCGGTGCTCGCGGGCCCCGGCACCGATTCCGCTCTGATCGCCGCCCTCCTCGACGAGGACACCGCCGGCGTGCGGCGCACCGCCGACGACCTGCGCGAGGCCGGTCTGCTCGCGGACGGCACCGGATTCCGTACGGAGGCCGCCCGGTCGGCCGTCCTCGAGGACCTCCCCGCCGACGAACTGACCGCCCTGCGTGGCCGCGCCGCCGAACTCCTGCACCGGGACGGGGTGCCCGCCCGGGTCGTCGCCGAGCAACTGCTCGCCGCGCGTGGCTCCGCACGCTCCCACTGGCAGTCCGACGTGCTGCGCGCCGCCGG
This sequence comes from Streptomyces sp. GbtcB6, assembly GCF_019091475.1. NCBI lineage: Bacteria > Bacillati > Actinomycetota > Actinomycetes > Kitasatosporales > Streptomycetaceae > Streptomyces > Streptomyces sp. GbtcB6. The sequence goes on from NZ_JAGXJL010000019.1 coordinate 20,893, forward strand.
CCACGAGGCGATGGCCGCCGGCGACGCCGGACCCGCCGTCGACTACCTGCGCCGCGCCGTCGAACTCACCGCCGGTACCCCGTGCGAGGACGAGGCGGCCGCCGTCCTCGCCGAGGCCGAGTGGCTCGTCGACCCCGCCGCGGCCGCCCGACGGCTGCCCCCGCTCGTCCGCGCCGCGCGTACCGGTCGCGTCACCTGCGAGCAGGCCGGCGCGGTCGTCGAACAGCTGCTGTGGAACGGGCAGTTCGCACAGGCCGAGGCCGTACTGCGGAGTGTCGCCGACCGGACCCCCGGCACCCCGGCGGCGCTCGCCGTACTGTGCGACTGGCTCTGGCTGGTCCACCCCGACCTCGACGCGCGCACCCGGCCCCGTGCCGCGCGGACGCCCAGCGCCCTGCTGGCCCGCGCCACCGGACCGGCCGGCGACGGCGGGGACGGCGCGGCCGACCGGACGGCCGACCGGATGCTGCGCGGCACCCGCGTCGACGGCCCCCTCCCGGCCACCCTCCTGCTCCTGGCCTGTCTGCTGGAGGACGGCCGGCTGACCGGCGCCGACCGCTGGCCCGAACACCTGCTCGCCGAGCCCGGCCATCGCCATGTCCCCGTCCGGCGCGCCCTGCTGCAGACCGTCGCCGCCTCCACCGCGCTGCGCCGCGGCCAGGTCGACGAGGCCGGACGCCTCGCCCGTGCCGGGCTGTTCACGCTCACCGCCGACGCCTGGGGCATCGCGATCGGCGCCCCTCTCGCCACGGCACTGCTCGCGGCCACCGGGGACGGCGGCACCGCCGCCGCCCGCGCCGCCCTCGACGTGCCCGTCCCCGACGCGATGTCCGGCACCCCGTTCGCGCTGCCGTACCGCTATGCGCTCGGCCGGTTCGAGGCCGCCCGCGGCCGCACCTCCGAGGCCCTGCGGCACTTCGAACGCTGCCGGGAGCTGGCGGTCCGCTGGGGTCTGCACGGCTCGGGCTTCGTGGACTGGCGCCAGCGCGGCGCCGTACGACTGGGCCGTGCCCCGCGCCCGGCCGCCGGTTCCGCACCGCTCCCCGAACTCACCGAATCGGAACGGCGGGTGGGCGCGCTCGCCGCCGCCGGCCGCACCAACCGCGAGATCGCCGACCTGCTCGGTATCACCGTGAGCACGGTGGAGCAACATCTCACCAAGGTGTACCGGAAACTCAAGGTGCGCCGCAGGGCGGATCTTCCGGAACCTCTCGCACATTTCTCCGGGGAAGTTCTGCTAATGGTCGAAGAAAGCCGCGTCTAGCGTTCGGCGGCGTTCGTCCGTATGTATCTGGCCACTGCCCGGCGGTTTCTCCGGCATGCCCTTTCGGAACCGTCCAACCGGTCTTCCGGTCTCTTGGACACGTTGTTGGGGCGGCCGGAATCATGTGATGCTGACCGGGAAAACGGCGCGACCCATCTGATGATTCCAGGGTCATGGACGCCGTCGATTCTCACCGGGGGAGATACGTTTCCGTGTCCGCCACCGCATTCCCGAACACGCCGCCCAACGGCCGTGTGCTGCGCAGGGGGGACCTGCACGCCTGCGTCCGTGATCCCGTCCTGGACACCATGACGTTCCTGAACGAGATCACCCACCGCTATCCCGACGCCATCTCGTTCGCGCCGGGCCGGCCCTACGACGGATTCTTCGACATCGAGCAGGTCTTCGACCATCTCCGCGGCTATCTCGGCCACTTGGCCGGCCTCGGCCGCACCCCCGCCGAGGTGCGCACCGCCCTCTACCAGTACGGCCCCACCGCCGGCCAGATCCGCGAGATCGTCGCCGACTCGCTGCGCGCCGACGAGGGGATCGACGTACCGCCGGAGTCGGTCGTCGTCACCGTCGGCGCCCAGGAGGCCATGCTGCTGGTGCTGCGCGCCCTCGTCGCCGGCCCCGAGGACGTCGTCCTGGTGACCAGCCCCTGCTACTCCGGAATCACCGGCGCCGCCCGGCTGCTCGGCGCCACCGTCGTCCCGGTCGACGAGGACGAGCACGGCTTCTCGCTCACCGAGCTGGAGACCGTCATCGCGCGTGAACGGGCGGCCGGCCGGCGGCCCCGCGCCCTCTACGTCATCCCCGACCACTCCAACCCCTCGGGCAACACACTGGACCGGGACACCCGCGACCGCCTGCTGGCCGCCGCCGAGCGCCACGGCCTGCTGATCGTCGAGGACAGCCCCTACCGCCGGGTCAGCCCCGGCACCCCGCTGCCCACCCTCAAGTCGCTCGACCGGTCCCGTACCGTCGTCCATCTCGGCTCCTACTCCAAGACCGTCTTCCCCGGGGCCCGCGTCGGCTTCGCCGTCGCCGACCAGGAGGTCGTCGACGAGGACGGGCGCACCGGCCTGCTCGCCGACGAACTCACCCGGATCAAGAGCATGGTGACGGTCAACACCTCCTCGCTGAGCCAGGCCGTGGTGGCCGGTGCCCTGCTCGCCGCGGACGGCCGGATCTCCACGCTCAACGCCGAGCCCGCCGCCTACTACGGCGACGCCATGAACACCACACTGCGCTGCCTGGACGCCCGCCTGCCGGCCGCCCGCCGCGAGGCGCTGGGCGTCCGCTGGAACCGGCCCGCCGGTGGTTTCTTCCTCACCGTCCGGGTCCCGTTCCGGGCCGACAACGCGGCACTGGCCCGCTCCGCCGAGAAATTCGGGGTGCTCTGGACACCCCTGAGCTACTTCTATCCGGACGGCGGCGGAGACCATGCCCTGCGGCTCTCCACCAGCTATCTGACGAAGGCCGACATCGAGGAAGGCACAGCGCGCCTCGCCGATTTCATCGAGGCGCAGTCGGCCGCGGACCAGGACCTCGCGTCAGCGCCCGCACGCATCCGGCACCGCTGAATTCCACGACCGTTTCCGAAAGTCCGAGAGTCCGAAAGTTCGAAAGTCCGAAAGGTGGAATCCGTGCGCGATTTCGGCACGAATCCGCGATCACGTCAAAAACCGCGCAGCAAGTCCCGTATGTGGGGGTGGACCTTCCGATGACCATCACGCTCGAGGCAGGCGACGGCGTCGTCACCGCGGCACACCGGCCGCGCATCACCGGCGTCGGCACCGCGGTGCCCCCCGCCTCCTACTCCCAGCAGGACGTCCTCGACGCCTTCGCGATCAGCGACCCGAAGATCACCTCCGTCTTCCGCAACAGCGCCATCGACCGGCGCCACCTCCAACTGCCCGAGCCCGGCCCGGACGGCGTCCGCAGCCCCGAGACCCAGGGCGACCTCCTCGACAAACACAAGCGGTCGGCCGTCGAGATGGGCGCCGAGGCGCTCCGCGCCTGCCTCAAGCGGGCCGGCGCCGACCTGTCCGACCTGCGCCATCTGTGCTGCGTCACCTCCACCGGCTTCCTCACCCCCGGCATCAGCGCGCTGCTCATCCGCGAGCTCGGCATCGACCGGCACTGCTCGCGCAGCGACATCGTGGGCATGGGCTGCAACGCAGGTCTCAACGCCCTGAACCTGGTGGCCGGCTGGTCGGCCGCACACCCCGGGGAGCTGGCCGTGCTGCTGTGCACGGAGGCCTGTTCCGCCGCCTACGCCATGGACTCCTCCATGCGCACCGCGGTCGTCAACAGCCTCTTCGGCGACGGAGCGGGCGCCATCGCGCTGCTCTCCGGCCCGCAGGAGGCGGCGCCCGCCGAGGAGGGCCCGACCCTCCTCAAGTTCGCCAGCTGCATCATCCCCGAGGCCGTCGGCGCGATGCGCTACGACTGGGACCGCGACCTGGGCCGCTTCAGCTTCTACCTCGACCCCCAGGTGCCCTACGTGGTCGGCGCGCACGCCGAGATCGTCATCGACCGGCTGCTCGCCGGCACCGGGCTGCGCCGCAGCGACATCCGGCACTGGCTCGTGCACTCCGGCGGCAAGAAGGTCATCGACTCGGTCGTCGTCAACCTCGGCCTCACCCGGCACGACCTGCGGCACACCGTCGGCGTGCTGCGGGACTACGGCAACGTCTCCAGCGGGTCGTTCCTCTTCTCGTACGAGCGGCTGCTCGACGAGAAGGCCGCCGAGCCCGGCGACTACGGCGTGCTGATGACGATGGGGCCGGGATCCACCCTCGAGACGGTACTGGTGCAGTGGTGACGGGAGACCCAGGAGACATGGACGTGACTGTGGACGAAGCACCGACCCTGGCAGTGGACGGCCGCCGGCCGCCGACGGCGGTGGCCGTGAAGGAACTCGCCGCGCTCTGCGACCGGGTGGAGGACGGCGGACCCGCCGTCGCCGTGCTGCGCGTCTCCGGCGCGCCCGACGCGGACTGGGCGGACGGCCTCGACACCGCTCTGGTCACCAAGTGGGAGCGCACCCTGCGCCGCTTCGAGCGGCTCCCCGCCGTGACCGTCGCCGTCGCCGCCGGGGACACCGGCGGCACCGCCCTCGACGCCTTCCTCACCGCCGACCTGCGCCTGGCGGCACCCGGCACCCGGCTGGTGCCGCCCTCCGACGGCGAGGCCACCTGGCCCGGCATGGCCCTCTTCCGGCTGGTCCGCCTCCTCGGCGCGGGCCGTGCCCGCCGCGCCGTCCTCTTCGGCGACCCGATCGGCGCCGAGCAGGCCCTGGCCCTGGGCCTCGCCGACGACCTCACGGACGACCCGGAGGCCGGCCTGGCCGCCCTGATCGCCCGCTACGGCGAGGGCGGCGGCAGCGAACTCGCCGTACGCCGCCAGCTCCTCCTCGACGCGGCCACCACGCCCTTCGAGGACGCTCTCGGCTCCCACCTGGCCGCCTGCGACCGCGCCCTGCGCCGCACCACCGCCCGGGAGCCGGCATGACCGGCACCCCGCCGGGAGGCTCCGGGGAACCGGACCCGCAGAGCCGGTCACCCCGCGCGGCGGCCGGCGGCGCGTCGGAACCGCCCGGCTGGCGGGCCGTCGTGGCGGCCTCGGCCGAGGCGGACCGGGTGCTCGCCGGGCTGGCCCGGCCGGCGAGCCGGGGGCCCGCCGCGCGTGAGGCGGCCGAGGCGGCCAAGGACGCGGCGCGTGCCGCGCGCTCTCGTTTCCTCGATGTCCATGCCGACACCGTCTACGACCACCTGACCGACGGCCGTACCCGCTTCCTCCGCCTCGACGAGCTGGTCGAGGCGGCGGCCGCCGCCTACCCCGGTCTCGTCCCCGCCCCCGAGCGGATCGCCGACGAGCACACCCGGCCGCAGGCCGACAAGGAAGGCCACGAGATCGACCAGGGCATCCTGCTGCGGGCCGTGCTCCGCTCGCCGGTCGCGGGCCCGCACCTGCTCGACGCGATGCTCCAGCCCACCGCCCGCGCGATCCGGCTGCTCCCCGAGTTCCGGCGCACGGGCGTGCTGGAGACGGAGTCCGTCCGCCTCGAACGCCGGGACGGCGTCGCCCGGCTGACGCTCTGCCGGGGCGACCGGCTCAACGCCGAGGACGAACAGCAGGTCGACGACATGGAGACCGCCGTCGACCTCGCCCTGCTCGACCCGGCCGTCCGGGTCGGCCTGGTGCGCGGCGGCGAGATGACCCACCCCCGCTACCGGGGCAGGCGGGTCTTCAGCGCCGGTATCAACCTGAAGAGCCTCAGCTCCGGCGGTATCTCGCTGGTCGGCTTCCTGCTCCGCCGCGAGCTCGGCTACCTCCGCAAGCTCGCCCACGGCCTGGCCCTCGGCTCCGCCGCGACCTGGCACACCCGGCACGCCGCCAAGCCGTGGCTGGCCGCGGTCGACGGCTTCGCCATCGGCGGCGGTATGCAGATGCTGTTCGTGTTCGACCACGTGGTGGCCGCCTCGGACGCGTACTTCAGCCTCCCCGCCGCCAAGGAGGGCATCGTCCCCGGCGCCGGCAACTTCCGCCTGGGCCGCTTCACCGGGCCGCGGCTCGCCCGGCAGATCATCCTCGGCGGCCGACGTGTCAGGGCGGCGGAGCCCGAGGCCCGGCTGCTGGTCGACGAGGTGGCCGAGCCCGAGGAGATGGACGCCGCCGTCGAACGCGGGCTGGACCGGCTGGACGGCGAGGCCGTGCTCGCCAACCGCCGGATGCTCAACCTCGCGGAGGAACCCGAGGACGGATTCCGCGCCTACATGGCCGAGTTCGCCCTCCAGCAGGCCCTGCGGATCTACGGCGAGGACGTCATCGGCAAGGTCGGCCGCTTCGCGGCGGGGAGCGGGTGACGGGTGCCGTACGCGCGGATCGACGGCAGGGACCTCGCCTACGAGGAGTACGGCGCCGCCGGCGCCCCGGCCGTGGTGCTGGTCGCCGGCACCGGTGCGCCCGGCCGGGTGTGGCGTGCCCACCAGGTGCCGGCGCTGCGCCGGGCCGGCCACCGGGTCGTCACCTTCGACAACCGGGGGCTCGGCCCGGAGCCGGCGCCGCCCGGCTCCTTCACCCTCGCCGACCTGGCCGCCGGCGTCGCCGGGCTGATCGCGCACCCCGGCGGGGCGCCGTGCCGGCTGGTGGGCCACTCGCTGGGCGCGATCATCGTGCAGGAGGTCGTCCTGGCCCGGCCCGAACTCGTCGACCGGGCCGTCCTGATGGCGGGCGGCGGCCGGACGGACGCGCTGATCGCCGCCGCGTCCGCGGCCGACCTCGCGCTCGCCGACGGCGGTGTCCGGCTCCCGCCCGCGGTGGCGGCCCACCGGCACGCCCTGCAGAACCTCTCGCCCCGCACCCTCGACGACGAAGCGCGGCTCGCCGACTGGCTGAGCCTGTTCGAGCTGACTCTCCCCGACCCCGCCGCCGTCCGTGCCCAACTGGGCCTGGAACTCATCCCCGACCGGCTGACCGCCTACCGCCGTATCACCCGGCCCTGCCTGGCCGTCGCCTTCGCCGACGACGTGGTGGTCCGCCCCCGCCTCACCCGCGAACTCGCCGACGCCATCCCGGGCTGCCGCTACACCGAGATCCCCGGCTGCGGCCACTTCGGCTACCTGGAGCGGCCCGAGGAGGTGAACGCGGAACTCGTCGGCCATCTCGTGGGAACCCGGGTGTGACGACATGCCAGGGGACCCGTTACTTTCCGACCAGTCGGTCGGTCGCTCAGGCGGAGGGCTCGGTCACGGTGGACTCGCGGCGGCGGACGGTGACCACGCCCGCCCATGCCATGGCCACCAGCGGGATGACACCGGAGATGATCACCTGTCCCTGGCTGGAGACCGCGCTGTTGGGGGTGCCCAGCAGGAAGCCGGCGCCGATGCAACTGCGGGACAGTGCCTGGAAGCAGGCCCAGGCGCTGCCGTGCACCTCGGCCGGCACGCGGGCGTGCACCGCGTTGCGCAGGCCGACGTTGCAGGCGCCGTTACCGAAGCCGGCGATCAGGAACAGCGGGAAGATCACCGCGGCCACCGGGATCAGACCGGTGAGGAGCAGGCTCAGGCCCATGCCCAGGATGCCGGTGACGATCAGCTGGCCGTGCCGGTCCGACCAGCCCGGGCGGCCCGCGAGCAACGCGCCCGGGACGGACCCGAGGGCCCAGGTCGCCAGGATGAGGCCGAACACGGTGTCGTTGCCGTTGACGACGTCCCGCAGGTAGTAGACGCCGGCGACGTTCTCGATGCTGATGGCCAGTATCGAGGCCGCCAGCGCCGGCATCAGCGTGCCCACCACCGGCGCGTCGCGCAGTGCCCGGTAACCGTCCGCGATCCTGGTGGCGGGGCGGCGGCCGATCGCCACGTCCACGGTGTTCGGCACCGCCAGCATGGTGCAGCCCGCGAGCACCAGGAAGGACGCGCCGTCCACCGCGAGCAGCACTCGGGTGCCCCACAGGGAGTTCAGGAAGCCGGCCAGGGGAGGGCCGATCAGCCCCGCGACGGACAGGCCGGCCGTCAGCAGGCTGTTCGCCCGGCCCGTGTGCTCCTCGCCGGCCACGGCGGGCAGCATCTTGAACCCGGCGGCCACCGAGGCGACCCCGGCCAGCGCGGACAGCGCGATCAGGGCCACCCGCGCATGGAACCCGCCGACCGCGGTGGCCGCGCCCAGGGACAGTGCCTGGAGCAGCAGCGCCCACAGGCAGACCGCGCGTGCACTGAACCGGTCCACCACGGTACCGATCAGCGGCGCCGCGAGCACCGTGGGGATGAGCTCGGCGATCATCACCTCGGTCACCCCGAAGCGGATGTCCCGGTCCGCCGCGTGCAGCACCAGGCCCAGGGAGGCGAGTGTGTCACCGAGACGGGAGAAGAGCGTTCCCGCGATGAGCACCTGCGCGGCGACCGGCATCGTGGCACCGGGGCGCAGCGCGGCGAATGGCGCTCTCCGCGTCTTTTCCGTGTCCAATCGATTCCAATCCGTCCGTTTTCCGGGCCCATTCAGCCTGCTCGCGCATCAGATTAGGCCTGCTCGTTCAGTGGTAGAGCGTTCACCGGCCACCGGGACGGACCGCTTCCCGGTCATTGCGCGCCCCGCCGGAACCCGAGGCGGGATCCCAATTTCTCAGCCAAGAGCAGCGCTTCACCGAATGTCCACACATGTTCCACACCAACTCCCGCTGGGGTGGTGCGGGAAGGCCCACTCCCCGTGTCACCCGGGATGATGTGGATCCGGGGCGTTCCGGACGTCCTTTCCGGGCTGGGCGGCGCCGGGGCGGTGGATCGGCGCCCCGATGTCCCCCTGGGAGCCGTAAAGCGTGTTTTTCGGCCAATCGCTGGAGTTGCGGCGGTCTCTTCCGGTGAACACCTCCACTCCCGTCCGTCGATCCGGAAAGCGCCATCCCGGTGCGTGGCGTTATCGATGCCGGCCAGATGAATGTCCGGAAAATGTCGGGACAACGAGCCGCCTCATTCCCCGAGCAGTGGAGAAAAGGGAACGAACCGGTATCCCCGCCCGGCCCCCGGGCCGCCGTGCCCGGCCGAGGCGTCCGTCGAAGTGCCGGGAGTGCCGGGAGTGCCCGAAGTGCCGGATCGAAGCGGCCAGCCGAAAACCGAGTGCCGTGCTCCGCACCGCCTGCTTACACTCGCCCGGTATCACGCACCGTAGCCGCGGAACGCGGTCCAGGTGCTTTGCCGTGACGAGTTCGGACGAATGAGGGGAGAGGGCCATGCGGGATCGAACCGCCGTCGTCCCTCCCCGTTCCCGCTACGAGGTGATCCTCGTGTCCCCGTCCCTCCGGTGCCCGCCGCGCGGCCGGCACCGGACTCCGTGACGCGCGACCGGATCAATCAACTACCGGCATATGCCCAAGCATTGACGTGCCGTCAGTCGTGACCGGTGAACTTCGCCGCACGGGAAATTGCGCCGCCCCTTCCCGGAGCCGTTCCGGGAAACCGTCATTCGAAAGGCATCGGGCCATGCGCGCCGAACTCCACCCGAACTCCGTCAACCCTCTCGCCGCCGTTCGCAACCTGGGCATCCTCGCCCACGTCGACGCCGGAAAGACCACCGTCACCGAACGCATCCTCTTCGCCACCGGCACCATCCACAAACGCGGCGAGGTCCACGACGGCACCACCGTCACCGATTTCGACCCCCAGGAACGCGACCGCGGCATCACCATCTTCGCCGCGGCCGTCAGCTGCGCCTGGAACGGCCACCGCGTCAACCTCATCGACACGCCCGGCCACGTCGACTTCGCCGACGAGGTCGAACGCTCCCTGCGCGTCCTCGACGGCGCGATCGCCGTCTTCGACGCGGTCGCCGGCGTCGAGCCGCAGAGCGAGTCGGTGTGGCGGCAGGCCGACCGGCACCGCGTCCCCAGGATCGCCTTCGTCAACAAGCTGGACCGCGCGGGCGCGGACCTCGACAGAGCCGTCGAGTCGATCCGCAGCCGTCTGCACCCGGCCCCGCTCGTCGTCCAACTGCCCATCGGCACGGAGGACGGCTTCACCGGTGTCGTCGACCTCGTGCGCATGCGGGCGCTGGTCTGGGCGGACGACGGCGGTACGGCGCTGGAGGGGCCCGTTCCGCAGGAGCTCAGGGAGGCGGCCGAGCGGCGACGGCGCACGCTGGAGGAGGCGGTGGCCGCGCTGCACCCGGCCGCGCTTGAGGAGTTCTGCGCGCCGCCCGGCCGGCTGTCCACCGCCACCCTGGCGGGCGCCCTGCGCGACCTCACCCTGACCGGCGAGGGCGTGGTCGTCCTGTGCGGCTCCGCCTACCGCAACCGGGGCGTCGAACCGCTCCTCGACGCGGCCGTGGCGTATCTGCCCTCGCCGCTCGACGTCCCCGCCGTGCGCGGTACCCATCAGGGCACCGAGCAGCGGCGGGCCGCCGACCCGGAGGGGCCGTTCGCGGCACTGGCGTTCAAGGTGACCGCGACCGCCACCGGGCGCCTCACCCATGTCCGGGTCTACTCGGGCACGATCGAGAAGGGAGCCACCGTGTGGGATCCGGCGACGCGCCGTACCGAACGCGTGGCGCGCATCCTCCGTGTCATGGCCGACCGGCACCAGCCCCTCGACCGGGCGGTGGCCGGTGACATCGTCGCCGTCGCCGGGCTGAAGTCGGCCCGTCCCGGCGCCACGCTGTGCGCTCCGGACGCCCCGCTGCTCCTGGAGCCGCCGGTCGCCGCGGAACCGGTGGTCTCGGTCGCGGTCGAGGCCCGCCGCCGCACCGACACCGACCGGCTGGCGCAGGCGCTGGCCCGGCTGGCCGAGGAGGACCCCTCGCTGGTGGTGCGCACCGACGCCGAGACCGGGCAGACCGTGCTGTCCGGAATGGGCGAACTGCACCTGGAGGTCGCGGTGGAGAAGATCCGCCGGGACGGCGGCCCCGAGGTCACGGTGGGCCGGCCGCGGGTCGCCCTCAGGGAGACCGTGGCCCGCGGGGTGACCGGCTTCGCGTACCGGCACGTCCACCAGACCGGCGGGGCGGGGCAGTTCGCGCACGTCGTCCTGGACGTCGAACCCCTCGGGCACGAGGCCGGGCACGAAGGCGGACGCGAGGGCGGCTTCGAGTTCCGGTCGGCGGTCGTCGGCGGCCGGGTGCCGCAGGAGTACGTGCGTGCGGTCGAGGCCGGCTGCCGGGACGCCCTCGCCGAGGGGCCCCTCGGCGGGCATCCGGTCACGGGGCTGCGGGTCACCCTGACCGACGGCTCGACGCATGTGAAGGACTCCTCCGACACGGCGTTCCGTACGGCGGGCCGGCTCGGCCTCCGGGAGGCCCTGCGAGCCTGCGCGATGACGCTCCTGGAGCCGGTCGCCGAGGTCACGGTCACCGTCCCCGAGGACGCGGTGGGCGGCGTGCTCGGCGACCTCGCCGCCCGGCGCGGCCGGGTCACCGGTTCCGCGGCCCGGGGCGGCGAGGCGGTGCTCACCGCCACCGTGCCGCTGGCCGAACTGTTCGGCTACGCGACGCGGCTGCGCGGCCGCACCCAGGGCCGGGGCACCTTCACCACCCGCCAGACCGGCCACGCCCCGGCCCCGGTCGCGGCACCCGCCCGGTGACACCGGGACGGGGGCCGGGGACAACCTCCCCGGCCCCCGCCCGACGCACCGGGCATCCGGCCCCGGCCGCCGTGCCGGGCGTCCGGCCGCCGTTGTAGTGTCGGGCGTCCGGCCCCCGCCGACGCACCGGGCGTCCGGCCCCTGCCGTCGCACCGGGCGTCCGGCCCCCGTTGTCGTGCCAGGTGTGCGGCTCTGGCCGCCGTACCGGGCGTGCGGCTCTGGGCCGTCGTGCCCGGTGTCCGGCCCTGGCCCGCCGTCGTGCCCGGCACCCCGCCCCGCCGTCGTGCTCCGCACCTCACCCCCATCCCCGCTGTCCGCGATCGGCCGTCGAAACACAACCGTTGTGGAACGGCGTCCGGCCCCGCTCCGCGCAGGTCACCCCGCTCCGGCCCAGGTCACACAGCCGGGCACGGCCGCAGCACCGCCCCGGAACCAGCTGTTCCCCGGCCTGCCTGCACGGATACCCGTGCCGGATCCCTTGACGAGCTAGCCTTCCGAGGATTAACTCACGTCCTAAATTAAGCCATGAGGGGCTTCGGAAGCCGAACGTCGGTCTCGGCATCCGCACTCGCGGGCGCCGGCCTTCGCGAAGCCCTCTCGGGGTTCTCGACTCCCGGAAAGGCACAGCTGGAGCCATGCGCAGCATCCGAGCCGCGGCCGTAGGCGCCGTCACCATGTCTCTCGCCCTCGCGGCCACGGCCTGCGGTGGCGGTTCGTCCACCGGGGGCGGGTCCAACGACTCCCCGAAGACGCTCACCTACTGGGCCTCCAACCAGGGTGCCAGCATCGAGATCGACAAGAAGGTACTCCAGCCGGAACTCGACAAGTTCCAGAAGCAGACCGGCATCAAGGTCAAGCTGGAGGTCGTGCCCTGGTCGGACCTGCTCAACCGGATCCTCACCGCGACCACCTCGGGCCAGGGCCCCGACGTGCTGAACATCGGCAACACCTGGAGCGCCTCGCTCCAGGCGACCGGCGCGCTGCTGCCCTGGGACGCCAAGAACTTCGCCAAGATCGGCGGCAAGGACCGGTTCGTCGACTCCGCGCTCGGCTCCACGGGCGCCGAGGGCAAGGACCCGGCGGCCGTACCGCTGTACTCGATGGCGTACGCGCTCTACTACAACAAGAAGATCTTCGCCGACGCGGGCATCTCCCAGCCCCCGGTCACCTGGGACGAGCTGATCGCCGACGGCAAGAAGATATCCGCCAAGGGCAAGTCGGTGCTCGGCGCCGAGGGCGGAAGCCTGGCGGAGAACATCCACCACACCTTCATCTTCGCCAAGCAGAACGGCGGTGACTTCTTCACCGCCGACGGCAAGCCGGACTTCACCAACGACAAGGTCGTCGCCGGCGTCAAGCAGTACGTCGACCTCATGGCCAAGGACAAGGTCATCCCGACCGGCGACGCCGAGTACGCGCAGAACCAGTCGGTGAGCGACTTCGCCAAGGGCAAGCAGGCCATGCTGCTGTGGCAGTCGGCGTCCGCGAACCTCAAGTCGCAGGGCATGAGCGACAGCGACTACGGCATCGCCCCGGTGCCCGTGCAGTCCGGCACCCCCGGCACCGGCACCCAGGCCAACTCGATGGTCGCCGGCATCAACCTGGCGGTCTTCAAGAACACCAAGAACCTCGACGGCGCCACCAAGTTCGTGAAGTTCATGACCAGCGACGACGAGCAGAAGATCCTCAACACCGCCTACAGCTCCATCCCGCCGGTCAAGACCGCCCAGGAGGACGCGGCCTTCAACACTCCGGCCAACTCCGTCCTGAAGAACACCCTCGCCACCAGCGCCGTGGCCCTGCCCCAGGTGGCCTCGGAGTCGCAGTTCGAGACGACGGTCGGTACGGCCGTGAAGAACCTGTTCGCCGACGTGGCCGCCGGGCGCGCCATCACCACCGACTCCGTGAAGGCCGAGCTGGAGAAGGCCCAGCAGCAGATGCCGGCGGCCTGAACGCGATGACGACCACCACCACCGCTGTGCAAGAGCCGGTGCGTGCGAACCCCTCCGGGACGGCGGGCGGCTCCGGCCGCCGTCCCGGGCGGATCCGCCGGATCGGACTGCCGTACCTGCTGCTCCTGCCCGCCCTGCTGCTCGAACTCCTCGTCCATCTCATCCCGATGGTCATCGGCGTCGTGATGAGCTTCAAGGAGCTCACCCAGTTCTACATCCGCGACTGGACCACCGCCCCCTGGGCCGCGTTCGACAACTACCGGACCTCGGTCGAGTTCAACGCCCCGGTCGGCAAAGCCCTGCTGCACTCCTTCTTCGTCACCGTGAGCTTCACCCTGCTCTCGGTCGGCCTGTGCTGGCTGATCGGCACCGCGGCCGCGGTGTTCATGCAGGACACCTTCCGCGGCCGGGGCCTGCTGCGGGCCCTGTTCCTGGTGCCGTACGCGCTGCCGGTCTACGCGGCCGTCATCACCTGGGTGTTCATGTTCCAGCACGACAACGGCCTGGTGAACCACGTCCTGCACGACCAGCTGCACCTCACCGACAAGCCGTCCTTCTGGCTGATCGGCGACAACAGCTTCTACGCCCTGCTGATCGTGTCGGTGTGGAAGGGCTGGCCGTTCGCCTTCCTGATCGTGATGGCCGGACTGCAGAACATCCCGAGGGAGCTCTACGAGGCGGCGGCCCTGGACGGTGCAGGCATCTGGCAGCAGATCCGCCGGATCACCCTGCCGTCGCTGCGCCCGGTCAACCAGGTGCTGGTCCTGGTCCTGTTCCTGTGGACGTTCAACGACTTCAACACGCCGTACGTCCTGTTCGGCAGGGCCGCCCCGGAGGCCGCCGATCTCATCTCGGTCCACATCTACCAGGCCTCCTTCGTCACCTGGAACTTCGGCACCGGCTCGGCCATGTCCGTGCTCCTGCTGCTCTTCCTGCTGGTGGTGACCGGCGTGTACCTGGTGTTCACCTCACGCGGACGGAGGACCGCCGATGTCTAGCCCCAGCTCGCCGATGGCCCCGCCGCGTTCCTTCCTCTGGTCCCGGCGGATCTTCCTCACGCTGCTCACCGGGTTCGTGCTGATCCCCGTGTACGTGATGATCTCCAGCTCGCTCAAGCCCCTCGCGGACGTCACCGGCAAGTTCCGCTGGCTGCCGAGCGGGCTGACCATCCGCCCGTACATCGACATCTGGTCGACGGTCCCGCTCGCCAAGTACTTCGTGAACTCGCTGATCGTGTCGGTCGCGGCGACGGTCTGCTCGGTCGTCGTCGCGGTGTTCGCCGCCTACGCGGTCAGCCGTTACGAGTTCCGCGGCAAGCGCGTCTTCACGGTCACCGTGCTGTCCACGCAGATGTTCCCGGGCATCCTCTTCCTGCTCCCGCTGTTCCTCCTGTACGTCAACATCGGCAACGCCACCGGCATCGCCCTGTTCGGCTCCCGCGGCGGCCTGATCCTCACCTACCTGACCTTCTCGCTGCCGTTCTCGATCTGGATGCTGATCGGGTACTTCGACTCGGTGCCGAGGGACCTGGACGAGGCGGCGCTGGTGGACGGCTGCGGGCCGCTCGGCGCGCTGCTGCGGATCGTCGTACCCGCCGCTATCCCCGGCATCGTCGCGGTCGCCGTCTACGCCTTCATGACCGCCTGGGGCGAGGTGCTGTTCGCGTCGGTGATGACCAACGACACCACCCGCACGCTGGCCGTCGGCCTCCAGGGCTACTCCACGCTCAACGACGTGTACTGGAACCAGATCATGGCCGCCTCGCTCGTGGTGAGCGTCCCCGTCGTCGCCGGCTTCCTGCTCCTCCAGCGCTACCTCGTCGCCGGGCTGACCGCCGGCGCCGTCAAGTGAACCCGCCTCGTACCGAAGACAGTTCTGAAGCCAGTTCTGAAGCTGGTTCCGAAGTCTGTTCCGAAGGGAATTTCGTGACCATCGACCTCGCCGCCCTCCCGCACGACTTCCTGTGGGGCACGGCAACCGCGGCGTACCAGATCGAGGGAGCCGTCGCCGAGGACGGCCGTGCACCCTCCATCTGGGACACCTTCTCGCACACCCCGGGGAAGATCGACAACGACGACAACGGCGACGTCGCGTGCGACCACTACCACCGCTGGCGCGAGGACATCGGCCTGATGCGTCAACTGGGCGCGAACGCCTACCGGTTGTCGGTCGCCTGGCCGCGCGTGCTGCCCGCCGGCGACGGCCCGGTCAACGCCAAGGGCCTCGACTTCTACGACGAGTTGATCGACGGCCTGCTGGCGGCCGGCATCACCCCGTCGGTCACCCTGTACCACTGGGACCTGCCGCAGGCCCTCCAGGACCGGGGCGGCTGGCCGGAGCGGGCGACCGCCGAGCACTTCGCCGCGTACGCCTCCGTCGTCGCCGAACGCCTCGGGGACCGCGTCCAGCACTGGACCACCCTCAACGAGCCCTCCTGCTCGGCCTGGATCGGCCACCTGGAGGGCAAGATGGCCCCCGGCTGGACCGACCTCACGGCCGCCGTCCGGGCCTCCTACCACCTGCTCCTCGGCCACGGCCTGGCCGCCCAGGCGATCCGCGCCGCCGCGCCCGGCGCCGAGGTCGGCATCGTGAACAACCTCTCCACCGTGTTCGCCGCCACGGACCGGCCCGAGGACGCGGCCGCCGTCCGCCGCCACGACGGACACGTCAACCGCTGGTGGCTGGACCCGGTGCACGGCCGCGGCTTCCCGGCCGACATGGTCGAGACCTACGGCGTCGAACTCCCTGAGCAGCCGGGTGACTTGAAGACCATCGCCACCCCACTCGACTGGCTGGGCCTGAACTACTACTTCCCGGCCTACATCGAGGACGACCCGAACGGCCCCGCCCCGTACGCCCGTTCCGTGCGCCGCCCCGACGTCCCGCGCACCGGCATGGACTGGGAGATCGACGCGAGCGGCATCGAGACGTTGCTGCTGCGCCTCACCGAGGAGTACGGCGCCCGCAAGCTCTACGTCACCGAGAACGGCTCCGCCTACCCGGACGTGGTCCGCCCCGACGGCACCGTCGACGACCCCGAGCGCCAGGAGTACCTGGCCGGCCACCTCGCGGCCTGCGCCTCGGCGGCCCGTAAGGGGGCCCCGCTGGCCGGCTACTTCGCCTGGTCGCTGCTGGACAACTTCGAGTGGGCGTACGGCTACGACAAGCGCTTCGGTCTGGTCCACGTCGACTACCGCACCCAGGTCCGCACGATCAAGGGCACCGGCCGCCGGTACGCGGACATCATCCGCGACCACCGGGGACAGGCCCGCCGGGCGGCCTGACACACACGGCGGTGGGCGCGGACCAGGGGAGTTCCGCGCCCACCGCACATACGACCGTCATGCGTCATCGCCCTACGCACGAGCACCAGGCACAGAGCTTGATCTGTCATGCCCACAACACAAACCGAACGGACCGCCAACGCTCAAACGGACCGCCAACGCTCAGGAGACCCGCATGCCATCCCCGTTCCGCATCCCCCGTACCGCCCTGGCCGCCCTGGCGGCGGCCGCCCTGCTGACCTCGGGCACGATCCTGGCCGCCCCGGCATCCACCGCCGCCACCGCCGTGACCTGGGACACCGACCGCGCGAACTCCGCGTACGCCGCGAACCCCTCCGGCGTCACCGCCTCCGGCTACGAGAACGCCGGCACCACCCCCGGCATGGCCTTCGACGCGAACGGCGCGACCCGCTGGTCCAGCAACTTCGCCGACGACGCCTGGATACAGATCGACCTCGGCACCACGATCCGCATCGACAGCGTGCAACTCGACTGGGAGGCCGCGTACGGCAAGAGATACGTCCTGGAGGCCTCGAAGAACGGCACGGACTGGACGCCCTTCTACACCGAGACCGCGGGCACCGGCGGCTCGGTCACCGCGCACACCTACCCGCAGGAGGTCACCGGCCGCTACGTCCGCATGCGCGGCATCCAGCGCGCCACTCCCTACGGCTACTCGCTCTGGAACTTCAAGGTCTACGGCGGCGAACCGGCCCCCGCGTCCTCGACCGTCACCAACCTCGCCCTGAACCACCCGGCGTACTCCAACTACTACCAGCACGCGGGCAATTCACCGGCGTTCGCGACCGACGGCGGCTGGCCGGCGGACCTGAAGGGCGACTACACCCGCTGGTCGAGCGACTGGAACGCCGACCGCTGGATCTCGGTCGACCTCGGCGCCACCTCCACGATCTCCTCCGTGGACCTCTACTGGGAGTCGGCGTACGCCGTCGACTACCTCATCCAGGTCTCCGACGACAACGTCAACTGGCGCACGGTGTACGAGCCGTCGGCCGCCGCCATCGCCGCCCGCCGCGCGAACGTCGTGTCCCCCTCGGACGCGTCGGGCCTGCACGACACGGTCACCCTCCCCTCCCCGGTGACCGGCCGCTACGTCCGCATGCTCGGCAAGGAGCGCCGCAGCTTCTACAACCCGGCCCCCGCCACCGCCCAATTCGGCTACTCGCTCTACGAGTTCCAGGTCTGGGGCACCGGCGGCAGCGCCTCGGCGGCCTACCCCGCCCTCCCCGGCGACCAGTCGGGCACCTACCAGACAGCGTTCTTCGACGACTTCACCGGCTCCTCGCTCGACCGCTCCAAGTGGCGGGTCGTCCGCACCGGCACCGAGATGGGCTCGGTCAACGGCGAGTCGCAGGCGTACGTCGACTCGTCGGACAACATCCAGACGCAGAACGGCGAGCTGATCCTGAAGGCGAAGTACTGCAAGGGCTGCACCCAGGCGGGCGGCGGCACCTACGACTTCACCTCGGGCCGCATCGACACCAACACCCACTTCGACTTCACCTACGGCAAGGTCAGCGCCCGGATGAAACTCCCGGTCGGCGACGGCTTCTGGCCCGCCTTCTGGCTGCTCGGCAGCAACGTCGACGACCCGTCCGTCTCCTGGCCGGCCTCCGGCGAGACCGACATCATGGAGAACATCGGCTACCCGACGTGGACGAGCACCTCGCTGCACGGCCCCGGCTACTCCGCCGACGGCAACATCGGAGCCCGCCAGACCTTCCCGAACGGCGGCACGATCGACCAGTGGCACACCTACGCGGTGGAGTGGACGCCGACGGCGATGCGCTTCTACGTCGACGACACCCTGGTCCAGGAGACGACCCGGAACGTCCTGGAGTCGACGCGCGGCCAGTGGGTCTACAACCACAACCAGTACGTCATCCTCAACCTCGCCCTCGGCGGCGCCTACCCGGCCGGCTGGAACCAGGTCACCAGCCCTTACTGGGGCCTGCCGCAGGCCAGCGTGGACAAGATCGCGGCCGGGGGAGTGCAGGCGGAGGTGGACTGGGTGCGGGTGGAGCAGAAGAAGTAACGGGACGCGGCTCCCGGCCCGCGGAGCCCGGATCCCTGGGCGGGCGCTCGCCCGCACCCGCCCAGGGCCGGCGCTCGCCCGCACCCGAACCTGTGCGGCGTGCACCGGACCCCATAGGAAAACCCCAGCCGTGAGTGAACGGGGCGTCCGTGCCTCGCGTATCCCCCCACCGTGGGAGGATCGCTCACCATGGATGCGTCACCGGCGGTACGGAGCCTGCGTGCCGCGGTGTTCGCCGCGGTGTGCGTACTCCTGGCTGCCGCCGGCCACGGCCTCGCCATGGGCGACCTGCCGCCGCTGTGGGCCGACGCGGCCGGATTCGTCGCCGTGTTCGCCCTGGGCCGCGCCCTCGCGGGGCGTGAGCGCGGGCTGCCGGAGATCGGCGTCGGCATGCTCCTCACCCAGGCCGGTCTGCACTTCGGCTTCGACGCGGCCCGCGCGGCCACCCCGGCTCCCGCGCCCGTCATGACCATGGCCCCCATGCGCATGCACGGTCATGCCATGGCCGGTATGGGCGGTGGGGCCGGTATGGCGCAGCTGCACCCGCATGTCCACGTCCTGACCGCGCACGCCACCGTCGCCCATGTCGTCGCCGCGCTCGTCGCCTCCTGGTGGCTGCGGCGCGGCGAGGCCGCGCTGTGGTCGCTGCTGAGGCGGACGGCCGCGCTCGTGCCCGGTCTGGCCGCCTGGTGGCACGACGCCCCCCTGCCCGCCCCGGCCGACGGCCCCCGCCTGGCCCCGGCCGGCCCGATAGGGCCCCGCCCGCTGCTCGCGCTGCGGCACGCGGTGAGCCGACGCGGCCCCCCGAACCCGATCCCGTACCCGGTCTAACACCAGTAAGACTCTCTAACAGACTTCACTCGTACGGAGATCGACTCACTCATGCCTGCTGTCTCTGCGACTCGCCTCGCCCTCCGCCGCGCCGCCACCGTCACCGCGGTCACCGCCGCGTCGGTCCTCGTCGCCGCCGGCATCGCCTCGGCGCACGTCACCGTCCACCCCGAGAGCTACGCCAAGGGCGCCACCGACGGCGTGCTGACCTTCCGCGTGCCCAACGAGGAGGACACCGCCTCCACCACCAAGGTCCAGGTCTACCTGCCCACCGACCACCCGGTCCTGGGCGTCCTCGTCACCCCGCAGGACGGCTGGACCGCCAAGGTGACCACCACCAAGCTCAAGACGCCCGTCAAGACCGACGACGGCACCATCACCGAGGCCGCCTCCGAGATCACCTGGACCGGCGGCAAGATCGGCGCCGGCCAGTACCAGGACTTCGACGTCGCCTTCGGGCAGCTGCCGGAGGACACCGACCAACTGACCTTCAAGACCCTGCAGACCTACTCCGACGGCAAGGTCGTCCGCTGGATCGAGGAGGCGCAGAGCGGCGACGACGAGCCGGAGAACCCGGCGCCGACGCTCAAGCTCACGGCGGCGGGCGACGAGGACGCCGAGTCGGCCACGCCGGCGACGAAGACCAGCGCCAAGGCGACGACCGTGGCCGCCGACTCCAGTGACTCCACCGCCCGCGGCCTCGGCATCGCGGGCCTGATCGTCGGCGCCCTGGGCCTGGCGGCGGCCGCGTTCGCCGTCGTACGGACGCGGGGCGCACGGTCGTAAGTCAACGCCCGTAGGCAACCACCTGTAGGCAACCACCTGTAGGCAACCACCTGTAGGCAACCGCCTGTAGGCAACCGCCTGTAGGCCAACGCCCGTTGGCAAACCAGAAGGGGGCCCGGACCGATCTCCCGGTCCGGGCCCCCTCTGCTGTCCTCGGCTCAGCGCACCGCCAGCTCCAGCATCTCGATGCCCTCGACGGAAGCCTCCAGGGACGCCTCTGCCAGCTCCTCCTCCAGCACCGCCGTCCGCGCGTTGCGCCACAGCCACGCCACATCCCGCCCGAAGGACCACACCAGGGAGCCGAGCGCCAGCAGCACCACGCCCAGGTTGGCCAGGTAGGGCAGCAGGTCCGCGCCGGCCAGCAGCAGGCAGATGCCCTGCATCGCGGCGACCGTCTTGCGGGCCATGGAGTGCGGCAGCGGGGCGTTCAGCCAGGGCGCCGCCTTCGCGGCCGCGACGAACGCGTACCGCATCCCGCCGATCAGCAGCACCCACGGCCCCAGCTGCGTCGAGACGTACACGCTCAGCACCAGGATCAGGAACGCGTCGACCTCCATGTCGAAGCGGGCGCCCAGGGCCGTCGACGTACCCGTGCGGCGGGCCACCTTGCCGTCCACGCCGTCGAGGATGAGGGCCACGGCCGTCAGGCCGACCAGCAGCGTGACCGGCGGGGAGCTCTCGAAGGAGTCGGCGACCAGGGCGGTCACCCCGCCGACCAGGATCGCGCGGCCGAGGGTCACCCGGTTGGCGGGACCGAAGGAGCGCGGCCGGGTGCGGTGCAGGGCCCGGGAGAGGACCGCCCAGGTGGCTATCGCGAACGCGAGACCCGTCAGCCAGCCGGCCGGCCCCATGCCGATCGCCGTCCCGAGCAGGGCCAGCAGCAGGACCTGTACGCCCGCTCCCACAGCGGTCTCCTGCTGGACCAGCCTGGCTTCGTAAGTGTTGTTCAGGGCCACCGCACGTTCCTCCGGCCGAGTGACAGAGTCGATCAACGCCGCGTACTGTGCGCGGACTGTGCACTTCTCGCTGTGCACATCTCGGTACGTGAACAACTTCCCGATCGTTCAGGAGGATGCCGATGAACTCCTCGGCCCGCGCGTTCTGGCTCCGCTCTCCGGGCCACGGAGAGCTGCGTGACGTCACCCTCGCGGAGCCCGGCGAGGGCGAGGTCCTGGTGCGTTCGCTGTACTCGGGAGTCAGCCGTGGCACCGAGACACTGGTGTTCCGTGGCGGGGTGCCCGAGAGCCAACACGCCGTGATGCGGGCGCCGTTCCAGGAGGGCGAGTTCCCCGGTCCGGTGAAGTACGGCTACCTCAGCGTCGGCGTGGTCGAGCAGGGTCCCGATGGGCTGATCGGGCGTACGGTCTTCTGTCTGTATCCGCATCAGACGCGTTACGTCGTTCCGGTGAGCGCGGTGACGGTGGTACCGGAGCGGGTACCACCGGCGCGTGCGGTACTCGCGGGCACGGTCGAGACCGCCGTGAACGCCCTGTGGGACGCGGCGCCGCTGGTCGGCGACCGGATCGCGGTGATCGGCGGCGGCATGGTCGGCTGCTCGGTCGCCGCCCTGCTCGCCCGCTTCCCCGGTCTGCGGCTCCAGCTTGTCGACGCCGACCCGGCCCGGGCCAAGACCGCGGAGGCCCTCGGCGTGGACTTCGCGGCCCCCGAGGAGGCGCTCGGCGACTGCGACCTCGTCGTGCACGCCAGCGCCACCGAGCAGGGCCTCACCCGCGCGCTGGAACTCCTCGCGCCGGAGGGCACAGCCCTCGACCTGAGCTGGTACGGCGACCGGCGTATCGCCCTCCCGCTCGGCGAGGCCTTCCACTCCCGCCGGCTCACCGTGCGCAGCAGCCAGGTCGGCACCGTCTCCCCGGCCGCTCGCGCCGGCCGCACGTACGCCGACCGGCTCGCCCTGGCCCTGGACCTGCTGGCAGACCCGGCGCTGGACGCCCTCATCACGGGGGAAAGCGCGTTCGAAGAGCTGCCGGAGGTGCTCCCGAAACTCGCCTCCGGGGAGATCCCCGCCCTCTGTCACCGGGTCCGCTACGGCGACATCGGCTGACGGAACGTCCAATAACGTCCGGTGCGGTTCGCCAAGAGGTCCTGACCTGAGAAAAGAGTGAGAGTGGACTGAACGCGGGGAAGCCAAGAGCCGTATTAAGGGCATCCCCCGGCAGGGATCAGCCGGGGGACCAGACGCGCCGCACCTGGAGGGTCGTCCGTTGTTCAGCATCACCGTCCGCGATCACATCATGATCGCCCACAGTTTCCGCGGCGAGGTGTTCGGGCCCGCGCAGCGACTGCACGGCGCCACGTTCCTCGTGGACGCCACCTTCCGGCGTGAACAGCTGGACGACGACAACATCGTCGTCGACATCGGTCTTGCCACCCAGGAACTCGGCGCCGTGGTCAGCGAGCTGAACTACAGAAACCTGGACAACGAGCCCGACTTCGCCGGGATCAACACCTCCACGGAGTTCCTCGCCAAGGTCATCGCCGACCGGCTCGCCGAGCGCATCGAGAAGGGCGCGCTGGGCGAGGGCGCCAAGGGCCTCGCCGGACTGACCGTCACTCTCCACGAGTCGCACGTCGCCTGGGCGAGTTACGAGCGTGCCCTGTGACCGACATGGCCATCGGCCGCCCGTCGGCCCTCACCTACGTGCCCGCGCCGCGCGCGGCCACCGCCGCCGGCGAAGCCCCTGCGAACATCGGGATCCTCCCCATGTCCCTGCGCACCGTGCACTTCGTCATGCCGGGCGGTGTCGACGACCCGGCCCAGCCGAGCGGCGGCAACGCCTACGACCGGCGGGTCTGCCTGGACCTGCCCGGCTTCGGCTGGCAGGTCACCCGGCACGTGGTGGCCGGCTCCTGGCCGCGCCCCGAGCAGGCCGCCCGGGACAGCCTCGCCCGCACCCTGCGGGAACTGCCCGACGGGGCGGCCGTCCTCCTCGACGGTCTGGTCGCCTGCGGCGTCCCGGAGATCGTCGTCCCGGAGGCGGAACGGCTGCGGCTGGCCGTCCTCGTGCACCTGCCGCTCGGCGACGAGACCGGGCTCGACCGGGCCGTGGCCGCCGACCTGGACGCCCGCGAGCGCGCGGTGCTGCGCGCCGTACCGGCCGTGATCGCGACCAGCGACTGGGCGGTACGACGGCTGGTCTCGCACCACGGCCTGGCCCCCGACCGGGTCCATGTCGCCGCCCCGGGCGCCGACATCGCCCCGCTGGCCGGCGGCACCGACGGCGTCTCGCACCTGCTGTGCGTCGCCGCCGTCACCCCGCGCAAGGGCCAGCACCGGCTGGTCGAGGCGCTCGCGGCGGTCCGGGACCTGCCGTGGACCTGCACCTGTGTCGGCGGCCTCGGCCAGGACCCCGAGTACGTCGCCCACCTGCGCTCGCTCATCGCCGAGCACGGCCTGACCGACCGGCTGCACCTCGCGGGTCCGCGCTCCGGCGCCGACCTCGACGCCAGCTACGCGGCCGCCGACCTGATGGTCCTCACCTCGTACGCCGAGACCTACGGCATGGCCGTCACCGAGGCCCTAGCCCGAGGCATCCCGGTGCTCGCGACCGACGTCGGCGGGCTGCCCGAGGCGGTCGGCCGCGCTCCCGACGGCGGGGTGCCCGGCATCCTCGTGCCGCCGGAGGACCCCGCCGCGCTCGCCGCCGAACTGCGCGGCTGGTTCGGCGAGGCGGACGTACGCCGCCGCCTCAAGGCCGCCGCGCGCGGCCGCCGGGCGGCGCTCGACGGCTGGGCGACCACCGCCCGCAGCCTGGCCGGAGTCCTGCTGCGGCTCCCCGACGAACCCCGGAGGGCCGCATGACCAGCGAGACCACGACCACTACTCCGGTCGGCGCGATCCCCGCGCAGCCCGGGCCGACGGATGTTACGGATGCAGGAGTGGGACGAGAGCGCGAACAGCAGCCTTCCGAGGTGATCGCCGGGGCCGGTCCCGTCGTCCGTCCGGGCGAGCGGGCCACCGTCCGGCTGCGGGAGACCGGGCCCGAGGAGCCGCCGCGGTACGCCCCCGAGTGGCTGGAGCTGCGGGAGAGCGCGGACGCGGCCGCCCGGGCGCACGACCTGCTGGACCCGCTGCGGATCCGGCTGGCCAACCTCCCCGGCAAGGCGGGTGTCGTCGTACACGACCTGGGCTGCGGCACCGGCTCCATGGGCCGCTGGCTTGCGCCCCGCCTCGACGGCTCCCAGCACTGGATCCTGCACGACCGCGACCCCTACCTGTTGCACTTCGCCGCCGTCGCCTCGCCGCGCGCGGCCGCCGACGGCAGCCGGGTCACGGTGGAGACCCGGCGCGGTGACGTCGCCCGGCTCACCCCGGACGCGCTGATCGGCGCCTCCCTGGTGACCGCGTCCGCGCTGCTCGACGTGCTCACCCGGGAGGAGATCGACACACTCGCCGCGGCCTGCGCCGGGGCCGGCTGCCCCGCGCTGCTCACCCTGTCGGTCGCCGGGCGGGTCGAGCTGACCCCCTCCCACCCGCTGGACACGGAGCTCGCCGAGGCGTTCAACGCCCACCAGCGGCGCGGCGGGATGCTCGGCCCGGACGCGGTCACGGCCGCCTGCGAGGCGTTCGCCGACCGGGGCGCCACCGTGAAGGTGCACCCCAGCCCGTGGCGGCTCGGCCCCGACGAGAAGGCGCTCACCGAGCAGTGGCTGCGCGGCTGGGTCGGCGCGGCCGTCGAGCAGCGCCCCGAACTGGCCGAGCGCGCCGACGCCTACCTGGCCGAGCGGCTCGCCGCCAACGCGGCCGGCGAACTGCGGGTCGTCGTGCACCACAGTGACCTGCTCGCGCTCGCCCGGCCGACCGGAGGCACCTCATGAGCACCCCCACCCTGGTCCGGGAGACCGCGCCCGTCGCCCCGCTCGCCGTGCCCCGGCGCCTCGGCCTCCGGGCCCTCCGCACCCACCTGGGCACCCTCGCCGGAGCCGCCATCATCGCCGTGCTGCTGTGGCGGCTCGGCACCGGCGTCTTCCTCGACGGACTGCGCCGGATCGACACCCCGACGCTGGTCATCGGCCTGGCGGTCGGCGCGGTCACGACCGTGCTGAGCGCCTGGCGCTGGCAGTTGGTGGCCCGCAGCCTCGGGCTGCGGCTCCCTCTCGGGCCCGCAGTCGGCGACTACTACCGGGCGCTGTTCCTGAACGCGGCCCTGCCCGGCGGGGTGCTCGGCGACGTGCACCGGGCGGTGCGGCACGGGCAGAGCGAGGGCGACATCGGGCGCGGGGTCCGCGCGGTCGTCCTCGAACGGACCGCCGGGCAGATCGCGTTGACGGTGTTCGGGGCGGGCGCGCTGCTGATCCTGCCCTCGCCGGTCCGCGACGAGGTACGCAGCTTCGCCCCGCTGGCGGCGGCCGGGTTGGCCGGCGCGTGCGCGATCGTGGTCGCCGTCCGTATGAACAAGTCTCCGGGCAAGCGCGGCGGTGCCCTGCGCGCCACCCTCGGCGAGGCCCGCCGCGCACTGCTGTCGCGGCGGAACGGGCCGGGCGTCGCGCTGTCCTCGGCGGCCATCCTCGCCGGGCACGTCGGGATGTTCGTGGTGGCCGCCCGGGTCGCGGGCTCGGCCGCTTCCGTGGCCGTCCTCGTCCCGATCGCCGTCCTCGCCCTGGTCGCCATGGGCCTGCCGCTGAACGTCGGCGGCTGGGGCCCCCGGGAGGGCGTCACCGCCTGGGCGTTCGCCGCGGCCGGCCTCGGCGCGGACAGCGGCTTCGCCACCGCCGTCGTCTACGGCGTCCTCAGCTTCGTGGCGGCCCTGCCCGGCCTGGTGGTCCTGGTGGTCCGCTGGTACGCCGGACTGTGCTACTCCCGCCCGGCGGTGAGCAGTTCGAAAATCGCGCCGAAGGAATCCGCGAGGCTCGACAGGAGTTCCTTCCCCTTTTCCGCCGACCCCAGGGAAGGACGGCCGATGACGCCCGACTCGGTATAGGCGGACATTCCCAGGGTGAGGAGATGACGACGGTCGTCAGCGGTGAAATCGGCGGACTCGTAACCAGGGCGGACCAATTCGGGATGAGCGTGCAGCAGAATGGAGGTCTCGATTTCTCCGGCATGCATGTCGGTGAGCGCCGAGGTCTCCACCCCGGCCCGTTCGAGCGCCGCCTCCCAGTCCTCCGCGGCCGGGTACAGCGCCAGCCGCTCGCCCCGCGCGGACGCCTCCTGTACGACGTTGCCCAGCACGTAGTTGCCGCCGTGGCCGTTGACCACGACCAGCGCCTCGACGCCCGAGCGGCGCAGCGAGTCGGCGATGTCGTTCACCACCGCGTGCAACGTCACCGCGGAGATGCTGACGGTCCCCGGCCAGGCGGCGTGCTCGTGCGAGCAGGAGACCGTCACCGGCGGAAGGAGGTGCACCGGGTATGCGGCGGCGATCTCCCGGGCGACGGCACAGGCGACGAGGGTGTCCGTCGCGAGCGGAAGGTAGCGGCCGTGCTGTTCGAAGCTCCCCACGGGAAGGACCGCGACCTGTGTTGAAACGCCCGCCCCCCTGGTCCGTACCTCTTCCGTGGTGTCCGCCGGCAACAAGTCGTATGCCGACGTACGCGCGCCCGAACCACTCATCTTTTCACGGCCTTTCGTCTCTGCTTAGGAATCAGATCATGACAGAAAACATCGGCGTACTCGGCACGAAGTCCCCACGGCGTTCGGGCGTGGAACGCGTCGTAAATGCACCGCTGCCCACGGTGTACGGGAAATTCCAGGCGATCGGCTACCTGGACCACGACCGCGGCGACGAGCAAGTCGCCCTGGTCTACGGGGACATCGACAGCGACCGGGTGCTGACCCGGCTGCACTCGGAGTGCCTGACCGGGGACGCGTTCGGCTCCCAGCACTGCGAGTGCGGTGACCAGCTGGCCGCCGCGCTGCGCGCGGTCGTCGCCGAGGGCAGCGGCATCGTCGTCTACCTGCGGGGCCACGAGGGCCGCGGCATCGGTCTGCTCGGCAAGCTGCGCGCGATGGCCCTGCAGGCGGAGGGCCTGGACACGGTCGAGGCCAACCTGGCGCTCGGACTGCCCGTCGACGCCCGCGACTACGGGGTCGCCGCCGGTATCCTGCGCGACCTCGGGGTGCGTTCGGTACGCCTGATGTCCAACAACCCGCGCAAGCGCGAGTCCTTGGAACGGCACGGCATCGACGTTGCCGAAACGGTCCCGCTGCTGATCGAGCCGTGCGAGAACAACATCACGTACCTGCGGACGAAGCGCGAGCGTCTCGACCACGTGCTGCCCCACCTGGACGCGGTGGCGCACTGGTCCTGAGGTACCGGACGGTCTGCCGGGGAAGGATCGGGGGAGACCGACAGGAGGTACACGCGTGAATCTTCGGGCCCAGGTCGTGATCATCGGCGGCGGGGTGATGGGGACGAGCATCGCCTGCCATCTCGCGAGGGCCGGCGTCCGCGACGTCGTCCTCGTCGAACGCGACGAACTCGCCGCCGGATCCACCTCGAAGGCCGCGGGCGGGGTGCGCGCCCAGTTCTCCGACGAGCTCAACATCCAGCTGGGCGCGCGCAGCTTAGAGGCCTTCGCCCGGTTCGGCGAGGAGATCGGGTACGACATCGGGCTGCACCGGGTCGGCTACCTCTTCCTCCTCTCCACCCCCGAGGAGGTCGCCTCCTTCGAGGCGGGCGTCCGGCTGCAGAACCACCTCGGCGTGCCCAGCCGGATGCTCACCCCGAAAGAGGCGGCCCGGCTCTCCCCGCTGATCACCACCGACGGACTGCTGGCCGCCGCCTACTCCCCGGACGACGGCCACTGCACACCCGAGTCCGTCGTGCACGGCTACGCGGCCGCCGCCCGCGCGTACGGCGCCCGCGTGCTGCGCCACACCGAGGTCACCGGCATCGAACGGGACGGCGCCTACCTCACCGCCGTGCACACCACCCTCGGCCGGATCGCCACCGACACGGTGATCTGCGCGGCCGGCGCCTGGTCGCGGGCGGTCGGCGCGATGGCCGGCATCGACTTACCGGTGCAGCCGCTGCGCCGCCAGATCGCGGTGACGGAGCCGGTCCCGGGGCTGCCGCCGACGCTCCCCATGACGATCGACTTCACCACCAGCCTGTACTTCCACGCCGAGGGCCCGGGACTGCTGCTCGGCATGTCCGACCCCGACGAGCGGCCGGGCTTCGCCACCGACACCCACGACCGCTGGATCCCGCGCCTGTACGCGGCGATGGAACGCCGTGCCCCGGCCCTGCTCGACCTGCGCCGCACCGGCGGCTGGGCGGGCCTGTACGAGAACACTCCGGACCACAACGCCCTGATCGGCGAGGCGACCTCGGTCTCCCGGTTCCTGTACGCCACCGGGTTCTCCGGTCACGGCTTCCTGCAGGCACCGGCCGTCGGCGAGGTGATCCGCGACCTGTACCTGGGCCGGGCACCCTTCCTGGACGTCCGCCCGCTCGGCGCCGGTCGGTTC
The DNA here is from genome assembly GCF_019091475.1 of Streptomyces sp. GbtcB6. Taxonomy (NCBI): domain Bacteria; kingdom Bacillati; phylum Actinomycetota; class Actinomycetes; order Kitasatosporales; family Streptomycetaceae; genus Streptomyces; species Streptomyces sp. GbtcB6. The sequence continues at coordinate 49,573 of NZ_JAGXJL010000019.1, forward strand.
GCGGCCGACGCCCCGCGCCCGGAGGCCAATCTGGTCTGACCGGGTGCTCGGCCGAGGATCGCTCAGTCCTGGATCGACTCGTGGACCAGTCGGCGCAGCTCGGGGAAGACCTTCAGGGTCTTCGGCCGCACCTGGGTGTGGAACTGCACGGTCAGGTCGTGGGCGGGGTCCACCCAGAACGCGGTGGTGGCCGCGCCGGTCCAGCCGTAGGTGCCGGGGCTGCTCGGGGCGAGGGTGCGGTCAGGGTCGATCACCACGGAGACGCCCAGGCCGAAGCCCAGTCCGTCGTTGCCGGGTTCCCGGTGGACCGGGGCGCCGAAGGCCCGCAGATCGGCCCCGCCGGGCAGGTGGTTGCTGGCGAGCAGCCGCACCGAGGCGGGGGACAGCAGCCGGACGCCGTCCAGTTCGCCGCCCCGGCGCAGCATCTCCGCGAAGCGGTGGTAGTCGTACGCCGTAGCCGCGAGGCCGCCGCTGCCGGACAGGAGGCGGGGGCGGCCTCGCAACGGCAGCCCGGGGATCGCCTCGATGCCGCCGCCCTCGGTCTCTCCGTACAACTCCGAGAGCCGGTCGGCCTGTTCGGGCACGATGTGCAGGCCGGCGTCCGGCATGCCGAGCGGCCGGAAGATCCGGTCGGCGAAGAACTCGTCGAGTCGCTGCCCGGAGACCACCTCGATGACGCGGCTGAGCACGTTGAAGCCGACGGAGTAGTTCCACTGGGTGCCCGGCTCGAACTGGAGCGGCATGCGGGCGTACACCGCCATGGTCTCGGCGAGGTCCGCGCCGGCCGGCACCGAGAACTCCAGGCCCGCCTCGCGGTACCGGGCGTCCACGGGGTGCGTGTGATAGAAGGCGAAGGTCAACCCGGCGGTGTGGGTGAGCAGATGGCGGATCCGGATCGGGCCGTCGGCCGGCCGGGTCACCATGTCGTCGCCCGAACCGGACACATGGACCCGCGGGGCGGCGAACTCCGGCAGGAAACGGTCGACGGGGTCGTCCAGCGACAGCAGCCCGTCCTCCACGAGCAGCAGCACGGCGACCGCGGTGACCGGCTTGGTCATGGAGTAGATCCGCCAGATGGTGTCCGGCTCGACCGGCAGCCCGGCCGCGAGGTCGCGGTGGCCCTGCGTGGTGAGGTGGGCGACCCGGCCGCCGCGAGCCACGGCCACCAGGTAACCGGGCAGGCGCCCTTCGTCGACGTAGTGGGCGAAGTGCTGGTCGAGGCGGTCCAGCGCCTTCACGTCCAGCCCGACCTCACTGGGGTCGACTTCCTGTCGCAGCTGTGCCATCGCTCTCCTCCGGTCGTGTCGTCCGCGGTGCGGTGCGACCTCGGACCTCATCGTCGCGCAGGAAGAGGGGAACGGTCCCGCTCATCCGCGTGTGGTGTGACGGACGCTATAGAAGAGTCGCCGGGAAGCGTAGGTGCGACCGCCACCCCGAGCGTCTGCCCAACTTCGAGCGCGGTCTGCTGCAACCGTTCTTAGGGGAGTTGACCGGTGTTGGCCAACTCGCCGCAAACCGGGCCGGTAGGGGCCTGGTGACCTCGCGAACGGTCTTCGAGGTCAGGGAACAGCACTAGCTGGTCACCTCGGCGCGGTCGGGTCTTGCCGCCCCGGCGGGGCGTGCCCGATGTCCTGAGTGGGCCCGTGGTTCCGCGCGGTCTGGGGAGGGACACGGCCTGGCCGGTAGCTCTCCGCCACCCGATCCTCTGGTCGGGTGCGGTCACACCTGGCCGACGCCGGATCCTGTGTCCCAGGCCACGCCGTCCGATCGCCACCGAGGCACCATGGTGCCGGGTGACAGTGGTCTTGGTCTGCTGCTGGAGTGGTCCCTTCCAGTACTTCTCGCCCCAGATCGACGTGTAGGCGGGGTCTACGGCGATGACATTCAGGCCCTGGTGGTAGGCCATGCCTCGCAGCCGTTCCCGGAAGCGTGCGGTGGGGATCTGCGCCACGGTGCGGCGGAAGGTCTTGCCTCGGCGGCCGCGGCCCATAGTCTCCCTGCCGGTCCAGCGGGCATCGGCGAAGCCCAAGTTCTCCACCACGATCGCTGCACAGCTGTGCTCGCGGGCGATGGCGATGAGGCGGGTGATCGCCGCCCGTAGTCGCCCGTCACGGGTGGTGGTGGGGCCGGTCAGCTCCAACGGAATGGTGTGCGGTTCGCCGACGGGGTTGCCGTGCGGATCGAGGACGATGGCGGCGAGGTGGTCGGCGTTGAGGTCGACGGCGAGCATCCTCGTGCCGGACGCCCGGATGTCCTCCAGCGTCGGAACGACAGAAGTGCTGGTGGACCAGGACGCGTCCAGGTACCAGCGGTCGCGGGCGGGGTTATGGACGATGTCGTAGCGCACGGCCCGGTTGGCGCTCACCCGGTCCAGCCATTCTGGGCGGCGGTGGTGGAAGGTGACCGTGCACGCAAGCCGGTAGCGACCGCGCGGGGCGTTGGCCAGATACCGCAAGGGCTCCGGCAGCACCAGCGTGACCGAGCCGTCTTCGGCGTCGACGGTGATGGTGTAGTTGCCGTGCGGGGCACCAGACTCGCCGTCGGCGGTGAGAAACAGGCGGGCAGCATCCCACCGCTTCCGCCAGTCCACTTCGGTGAGGCCGGCGTCGGCGAGGTGGTGACGGGCCCTGGCCAGTCGGCTCCCGCCCGCCGTGATCGAGGGGCGTTCCTGATCGATCTGCTTCTCCACCACCGCCAGCCGGGCTTGGAGCTTGCTCAGGTGCCGCTGCTTCTGCCAGCGCTCGGCCCGGTCGGCATACCCACGCACCCCGCCGTGCCTCTGCCCGCACGTCACTCCCAACCGCTGCCCGATCGTGCGGATCCGGCGCCGCAGACCGGCCCGCTCGTCGATGAGGCAGCGCATCGACAGCTGGTATTGGTCCTCCGACGCCCGGGTCATCGCCCCCGCCCACCGCGACGAGGACACCGCCGTCAGCTGCTTCTTCCGCCCGGCGCGCCCGGTCTGCTGCACCGGAACGTTCCCGGTCCGGACACGTACGGCCAGATCCGCTCGCTGGTGGCGGCCCAGATGCTCGCCGACCAGCCTCAGGACCTTCACATCCGCCGCCGTCAGGCCCTTCAGCCGGTCCCGGATCCGCGCCCCCGACGGGGCGGCCACCGTGAACGGGGCAGCCAGCACGCGCAGCTCACGCTTCCTCCCTGGTCTGCGCGCCACCAGCCACCCCCTCAGCATGATCGAACGAACCCGCCACCGCCGATCATGCGTTCCGTGCACGCGCAACGCCCCGAGAAGCAGCTTCGTTCACCCCATCGAGCGGCACCCCGGCCAACCACGGCCAACCACCGAATCAGCAGTTGTCAACCGGCCCACCACTCCGGCCGAACCGACGTCCGCCTGCCGTACGACGACATGCGGCCGCCACCTTCACGGTGCCGAGCTCCGCGCCCGGCAGCTCTGACGGCGTACAGCGCGGGCACGTCCGGCGTGTAAACAGTGTCCACTGACTCGACTGCCGGGAATGCCCGACGGCCACGGCGGGGTTGTTTCCCGTATGACCCAGGACGCTCTTCTGAAGCTGCTCTCCGAAGGCCACGCCGGGGTGCTGGTCACCCTCAAGAGCGACGGCCGCCCCCAGCTGTCCAATGTGAACCACGCGTACTACCCCGACGAACGGACCGTGCGCGTCTCGATCACGGACGACCGGGCGAAGACCCGCAACCTGCGTCGTGACCCCCGCGCCTCGTACCACGTCACCAGCCCCGACCGCTGGGCCTACACGGTCGCGGAGGGTACGGCCGAACTCTCGCCGGTCGCCGCGGACCCCTACGACGAGACCGTGGAGGAACTCGTCCGCCTCTACCGTGACGTCCAGGGCGAGCACCCCGACTGGGACGACTACCGCGCCGCGATGGTCCGCGACCGCCGCCTGGTGCTGCGGCTGCGCGTGGAGCGGGCGTACGGCATCCCGCGCGCCTGACGGCGGGGCGGCGGTGCCCGGGACCCGGCGGCGGTGCTTGCCGCCGCGGCCTCCCGGGGCTAGCCTCCGCGCGTGATCAATGGGGCACATGTGGTGATCTACACGCGCGACGCCGAGGCGGACCGCGCCTTTCTCCGGGACGTGCTGGGCTGGCCGCACGTCGACGTGGGACACGGCTGGCTGATCTTCCGGCTGCCGCCGGCCGAGGTGGCCTGTCATCCGGCCGACGGCGAGCCGTCGCACGAACTGATGCTGATGTGCGACGACCTGGACGACACGATCGCCGAACTCATGACCAAGGGCGTGGAGTTCAGCCGACCCGTCCAGGTCGCGGCCTGGGGCCGGGTGACGGGCTTCCGGTTGCCGGGCGGAGGCGAGGTCGCCTTGTACGAGCCGCGTCACCCGCGCGCCTAGTACCGGCCTCCTCCCGCACCCAGGTCTCCAGCCACTGCGCGAACTCGGCTGCCTTGTCCGGCCAGTTGAAGTGGGTGAGGGCCGCCTCGCGGCCGCGCTGGGCCGCGGTGTGGCGCAGGATCGCGTCGGTGCTCAGCCTGTGTATGGCCGCCGCCGCCGCGGGCGGATCCTCGTACGGGACGACGAGCCCGCAGCCGTGTTGCTCGACCATGTCCGCGGCCAGCGGGGTGGGAGTGGTGATGACGGGGACGCCGTGGGCCATGTACTCGACGACCTTGGTGGGCCGGGAATGACGGTAGTTGGGCTGGTCGTGGAGGAGCGAGAGGCCGGCCAGGGCGCCGGGGAACAGGGCGAGGGCGCGGTCGTTGGGCAGGAAGCCGTGCCAGCGCAGGATGCCGTCCCGGTCGGCGGCCGTGAGCGCGTCCCGGACGTCGGGGTCGGCCGCGCCGGCCACCTCGACGCGCACGCCGGGGCCGAGGTGCCGGGCCGTCGCTATCAGGTCCAGCGCGCCGCGCGCCCGCGACAGGTGGCCGACGTAGACGACCCGTTCGGTGCCGGGCGGTTCGGGTGCCCCGGTCGGGGCGGTGGTGAAGTTCGGCACCACGGGGTGCGTGCGGCGGAACCGCTCCTGGTACGCGTCCTCGGCGAGCAGCAGCCGCAGATGGCGTTCCGCCAGCCGTTCGGCCGCACGGACGCCGAGCCGCAGCGGTGGCCGCAGCGGACCCGGCACCCAGCGTTTCATGGCGAGCGCGGCCGCGGTGTCCTCGTGGACGTCCCAGACGACCACCGGCCCGGTTCCGGACCGCCGCCAGCGGCGCAGCGTGCCGGGGAGGGTCAGCAGCAGTTCCGGGTCGTGGAGCAGCACCACGTCCGCCTCGTGGCCGCGTTCGGCCAGCAGGGTCCGGGCCGCCCGCACCGCCGTGCGGCGGCTGCGGCCCACCGCGCGGGGCAGGTCGATGCCTTCGAGGTCCGGGCGCGGCCGTACCTCGCGGGCCGAGAACGGCGCCGCGTAGACGACATGGTGTCCGCGGTCCCGCAGCGCGGTGATCTGCCGGTGCAGGATGCGTGCGTCCTCGGGGTGGTGGACGACGGTGACGACGAGTATCCGCATCTGAGCGCCTTTCGACTCCGCGGCCCGGAGCCCTTCGACTCCGGTCCGCGGAAGGGGAGTTGCCGCAGAGGTCCGGCAGCGGCCGGTTACAGCACCTCGACACCGGGCCGGAAGATCCGCCCCCGGGTGTCGAAGAGCAGGCGGGCCTCGTCGCCGAGGGCCGGGAGGTCGTACGCGGAGTGGTCCTGGAGCAGGATCGTCAGGTCGTGCGAGCGCACGGCGGCCATGACGTCGGTGACGCGTGGCACACCCTCCCCGTCCACGAACCAGGCCTGTACGAACGGGTCGTGGAAGGCGATCTCGGCCTCCCGTTCCCGCAGCAGCCGGGCCACCGGCACCGCCGGTGCCTCGCGCTGGTCGGCGACGTCCGGCTTGTAGGTGACGCCGAGGAGCAGCACCCGGGAGCCGTGCAGCGCGCGGCCCTCGTGGTTGAGCAGGTCCTGGGCGCGCCGGACGACGTACTCCGGCATGTGCGCGTTGATCTCCCGGGCGAGTTCCACGAACCGGAACTCGTAGCCGATCGAACGCACCTTGTAGGAGAGGTAGTTGGGGTCGATCGGGATGCAGTGCCCGCCCACTCCGGCGCTCGGCCGGAAGGGCTGGAAACCGAACGGCTTCGTCCCGGCGCAGCGGATCGCGTCCCATACATCGACATGCAACTCGCGGCAGAGGATGGCCAGTTCGTTGACCAGCGCGATGTTGACGTGCCGGTAGGTGTTTTCGAGCAGCTTGGCCATCTCGGCCTCGCGGGTGCCCTTGGCCTGCACGACCGTGTCGACGAGCTTGCCGTAGAAGGCGGCCGCCTTCGCCGCGCACGCCGGGGTGCAGCCGCCGACCACCTTGGGTGTCTCGCGCAGTCCGTGGCTGGTGTTGCCGGGGTCGATGCGCTCCGGGGAGAAGGCCAGTGCGAAGTCCTCGCCGGTCCGCAGCCCCGACTCCTCCAGGAGCGGTTTGACGATCTCCTCGGTGGTGCCCGGATAGGTGGTCGACTCCAGGACGACGAGCCGTCCGGGGCGCAGCCTGCCCGCCACCGCCCGCGCGGCGGAGGTCACCGCGCCCAGATCGGGGCCGCCGTCCTCGCTGAGCGGGGTCGGCACGCAGATCACCACGGTCTGCGCACGGGCCAGGCACTTGTCGTCGGTGTACGCGGTGAACCCGGCCGCCCGCATCCGGGCGACGTCCTCGTCGGAGACGTCGTCGACATGGGAGTGGCCGGCGTTGAGGCCCTCCACGACCCGTGGGTCGAGGTCGAGCCCGGCCACTCTCAGGCCGACCAGTGACGCCTCCCGCGCGAGCGGGAGCCCCACGTAGCCGAGCCCGATGACGGCCAGTTCGAAGCAGTCGGTCTGTTCCTCATCCCCGAGCGATGCGCTCGACTCCCCGAGCGGTACGGCCTTTTCGACCTGCATAGGGATTCACTCCGCCCTCGACGGCAGCAACGGCAGATGCCGTATGGATCCGAAGAGCCCGGACGGTGAGCGGTTCCGGGCGCGGGGTCTCAGACACATCCAAGAGCGCGATACGCCTCTCGGGTCGTGGCAGCGACCCTTTTCCAGGTGCGTTCACGCGCCACCAGCGCGTGGGCGGATGCTCCCCATTCATGCCGCCGTTCTCGACTGTAAAGCAATCCTTCGAGAGCTTCTGCCCAAGCTTGTGGTGAATCAGGAGGGATGAGTCGTCCGTTCACTTCGTCTTGCACCAGTTCGCGCAGGGCTGTGAGATCACTGGCCGCCACCGGAACACCGCTCGCCATCGCCTCGACCGGCTTCAGCGGGGTGACCAGACGGCAGACCCGTTCGTCGGTGCGCGGCACCGCGAAGACGTCCAGAACGGCGTGGTAGGCGCGGACTTGGCGGTGCGGCACGCGGCCGGTGAACAGGGCGACGCCGGCGCCGAGCCCGAGTCGTCCGGCCAGCGCCTGGAGCCTTCCGCGCTCGGGTCCGTCGCCGACGATCAGCAGCCGCAGCGGGACACCCCGACGGCGCAGTTCGGCACCCGCATGGAGCAATGTGGAGATTCCCTCGTGTGGAGTAAGGCTGCTCACGGTGCCCACCACGTAGTCGTCCGCCGCGATGCCGAGCCGGGTGCGCATGTCCGCACCGTCCGGCGGCGGCGCGAGGAAGGCGTCGTCCACCGCGTTGGGCACGATCAGGACCCGCTCCTCGGGCACCCCGCGGGCCACGATCTCGGCCTTCATCGCCGTGCCCAGCGTCAGCACCAGATCGGCCCCGCGCATGCAGTACGTCTCCAGGGCGCGCCGGGCCCGGTACGACGCGTCGTCCGTACCGCGGCCGGCCGCCTGGGTCAGCCAGGTCTCCTCCAGGAAGCCCCGCACCTCGTACACGACCGGCAGCCGGTAGGTCTCCCGCAGGGCCAGCGCCACCCGCCCGTTGCCGTGGTCGGTGGCCGCGTGCAGCACGGCCGGCCGCAGCCGCTCCACCAGGCGTCCGGCGAGCTCGGCGTTGCGGGCCAGCACCGGCCCCTGGCCGTAGGGCAGCCCGTACGGCAGCAGCCGGTGCTGCGGCACCCCGTTCACGATCTGAAACGGGCGGGCGTCCAGGACGCCCTGCGCCACCGGGAACCCGATACGGGTCACCACGTGCGGATCGAGCCCGGCGGCCCGCTGGGCCTCGGCGAGGGCCTGGGTGCGCACGGTGTAGCCGGCGTGTTTGAACGGCAGCCCGTTGGTGACCAGATGGAGCACCCGGCCGGGCTCGGGCCGCACCGCCCGCCCGGTGGGCGCAGGTACCCGGGCGGCGGACGGGCCGGCGGCGGGCCCGGCCGCGCGGGCCCGGGCGGCGAGCCGTTCCTCGACGGGGCTCAGCCCGCTCCGCACCCGCCCCGGCAGCAGCCGTACGCCTAGCAGCGCGGCCCGGGCGGGATCGTGCCGCAACTCGCCCCAGGCGACGGATGCGGCCAAGCTGATTGCACGGGGGAACCGATAAACACCACGCGGCAGGTGCCGGGACGGACGTCGGGCCATGTCGCCAAGGTAGGCCGACAGAGCGGAGAACGTACGACATGAACGGCCGCGTACTCCATGTCGTAGGGACCAGGCCGAACTTCGTGAAGGCCGCGCCCGTCGTCGCCGCCCTGCGCGCGACCGGGCACGACCAGGTTCTGGTGCACACGGGTCAGCACTACGACGAACGGATGTCGCAGATCTTCTTCCGGGAGCTGGGCCTGCCCGCCCCGGACACCGACCTGGGCGTCGGCTCCGGCAGCCACGCCCGGCAGACCGCCGACCTGCTGGTGGCCCTGGAGGGCGAGCTGCTCGCCCGCGCCCCGGCCCTGGTCGTCGTCTACGGCGACGTGAACTCCACCCTGGCCGCGGCCCTGGTCGCCGCCAAGCTGGGCATCCCGGTCGCCCATGTCGAGGCGGGCCTGCGCAGCTTCGACATGGCGATGCCGGAGGAGGTCAACCGGCGCCTGGTCGACCAGCTCGCCGAGCTGCTCTTCGTCACCAGCCCGGAAGCCGTCGGGCACCTCGCCCGCGAGGGCGTCGACCCGGGCCGGGTGCACCTCGTCGGCAACCCCATGATCGACACCCTGCTCACCCATCTGGACCATTTCGACCCGGCCGCCGCACGCGCCGCCCACGCCCTGCCCGAGCGGTACGGCGTGGTCACCCTGCACCGCCCGGCCAACGTCGACGACCCCGAGGCCGCCGAGGCCGCCGCCCGGGCCCTCACCGAGGCGGCCGGCCACCTCGACCTCGCCGTCCCCCTGCACCCGCGCGGCCGCGAGGCGCTGCGCAGGGCGGGCCTCGCCGACGCGCCCGGCATCCATCTCCTCGACCCGCTCGGCTACGTCGAGTTCATGGGCCTGGTCCGCGGGGCCGCCGCCGTGATCACCGACTCGGGCGGCGTCCAGGAGGAGACCACCGTGCTCGGCGTGCCCTGCCTGACGCTGCGCACCACGACCGAACGCCCGGTCACCGTCACCCACGGCACCAACCGCCTGGTCCGGCACAGCGAACTGGTGCCGGCCCTGCGCAAGGTCCTCGACGGGCAGACGGCGGCCGACCCCGAGGGACCTCCGCTGTGGGACGGCAAGGCAGGCCCCCGGATCGCCCGTGTGCTCACCGAGTGGCTGGAGCGCCATGACTGACGCCACCCGTACCTGTACCGACGCCCCCCTCACCTACTGGGACACCCGGCACCGCGAACGCGACGACCTCGCCTCCGGCGGCCACATCGGCCTGGACCGCCCCGGCAACGAGATCTTCTACGCGATCCGGCTCGGCCAGCTCCTCACCCTGATCGGCGACCTGTCCAGCCCGGCGTCCCCGCTGTTCGTCCTCGACGCGGGCTGCGGCAAAGGGCACTTCGCCCGCGCCCTGGCCCGCTGCGGCCACCACGTCGACGCCTTCGACGCCAGCGAGGCGGCCGTCACCCACGCGCGGACCGAGGGCGGCGGCCCCCGTTACGCCGTCGCCGCCCTCGACGAGTGGCGCAGCCCCTGGCTCTACGACGTGGTGCTCTGCGTGGACGTCCTCTTCCACGTCCTGGACGACGCGCGGTGGGCGGCCGGCCTGCGCAACCTCGCCTCACTCGTCCGGATCACCGGCCGGCTGATCGTCACCGACGAACACACCGACGAACCCGTCCCGCGCGGCGACTACATCCTGCACCGGCCGATCGCCGCCTACCGCGAGGAACTCGAACCCCTGGGCCTGAGCCACACCCACTTCCGGCCCTACGGCTTCCGCGAGAACCGGGTCGGCTTCCACGTCTTCACGAGGACCCGCTGATGCGCCTGACCGATCTGCTCCACCCGCACCTGGACGATGTGACCTCCGTCGTGGACGCGACGAGCGGCGGGCTGCGTCTCGACCCCTATCTGCACCTGCCGCCCGGCGTCACGCCGAGCCGGCACGATCAGCCGGTCGGCGCCGGGGAGCTGATGCTCCTCTGCTACGGCCCCGACCCCGCCGTGCACGGCGACGAGGCGGACTGCCTGGCCGCGCTGGAACGGATGCGGCCCGGCGGCCGCGGCCTGATCGTCTTCGGCCACCCCGGCACCGACCTGCCCTACCACCGCCTCCTCGACGCCCTGGTGGCACACCGCTGCCAGGTGCTGCACGCCGCCTCGCTCGGCTACACACATCTGCACGCCGGCGCGGTGTTCGCGTGCACTGAGGAACTCCTGCCGCCGCACGACTGGTTCGGCCATCCGCTGCCGGCCGACGGCTTCGCCACCGCCCTCAGGATCGCCGACGAGTACGTCCTCGCCGACTTCGTCTCCCGCTCCCAGCGCGCCCGCCTGATCGACCTGGAGCGGGCGGCCGAGGAGAGCGCCCGCGCCCTGGAGACCGCCCGCGAGGACGGCCTCGCCGAACGGCTCGCCGCCGCCGTGCGGGACAAGGAGCAGCTCACCTCCGCGCTGCGCCGGGCCCGGGAACGGACCGGCGTACTGGAGTCGCGGGTGGCCATGCTGGAGGGCTCCACCTCGCTGCGGGTCGGCAAGGCACTGGTGTCGGCGGCCCGGTCGCCGAAGCGCCGCGCGGCCCGGCTGCCGGGCGAGCTGTACGGGCTGTGGCGGCAGCGGAAGGCCAAGGGCCGGCCCGCGGGCGCCCGGGCCTCCGCCCCGGCTGCCGGGCCGGAGCCGCAGGCCGACGACCGCTTCCACCTCTCCCACCGCGCCCTGTCCGTGGCGCCCCGCGACCGGCTGGTGATCACCGGCGTTCTCACCGACCGCACCGCCCAGGACTTCGCGGCGGACGCCGTGGTCAGCCGGGTGCTGCCGCACGACGGGCGGCTGCTGGTCGAGCGCACCGACCCGGACGTCTTCCTGGTCCAGCTGAGCGCCTGCGCGGCCCATGACGGCCCGTGGTCGCTCACCGGCACCGGACTCGCCCCCGACCTGGACCGCCGGCTGGCCGAACTGGTCGCCCAGGCACGGGGACTGGGCCGCACGGCCGTGCTGTGGCGGGACGGCCCGGCGTCGTCCGCCCCGGGCCTGTCCCAGCTGCCCTGGGACGCCGTCCTGGACGGCGACACCGGGACCGCGCTCTTCCGCCTCGACCCGGTCACCGACGGCCGGGACCGGCTCCGGGACGTCTTCCAGCAGGACAGCACCCGGGTCCGGCTGGCCCGGCTCGCCGCAGTCATCGGCGCCCCCGACCCGCTCGCCGAGCGCCGGATCGCCGTGCTTGCCGCGCCCCGGGACGCCACCGACGTGGCCCGGCTCGTCGCCCAGGCGCTCGGCCAGCTGCACCGGCCGGCCGAGGTGATCGTCGCCGACCCGGCGGGCCTCGCCCTCGACGAGCTCACCGCCGCCTCGGTCGCCGTGCACGCCGGACCGCCCACCGCACCCTGGGTCGCCGACTGGACGGACCTGACCGAGGACCGCCCGGACACCCTGCTGCTCGACCTGCTCTGCGCCCAGGAGTTCTCGGGCGCCGACGCGGTGGGCCACACCCCCGCCGCCGACGACTACGCCTTCGTACCGGCCCTGCACCCGCTGCTCGTGCGCCGCTCGCTCCTGGACTCCGGCGCCCCGCCGGACGGCTGGTCGCGGGCCGGGCACCGCCTGTTCGCCGTGCGTGGAAAGGAACCGTCATGACCCGCACCCTCCGGGCGCTCGTCTACGGCGACGTGGACCTCAACCTCATCGACGGCTCCGCCGTCTGGGCCCAGTCGACGGTCCAGGCGCTGTCCCGCGCGGGCTGCCGGACCCGCCTCGTCCTCAAGGCCCCGGTCGAGACCGGCCGGCTGACCGACCCGCTGGCCGGCCTGCCCGGCGTCACCGTGGTCCGCCCGTACGAGGAACACCTCGTCCCCGGCCAGGGTGCGCACCCCCTCTCGCCCTTCCAGGCCTCGCAGCTGCTCGCCCGGCTGGACGCGGAGGAGCCCTGCGACCTGCTGGTGCTGCGCGGCCGGCGGCTGGTGAAGCAGATCGTCGGCGACGGCGCCTTCGACGGCCGTATCTGGGCCTACCTCACCGACATCCCGCAGTCCCCGGCCGAGATGACCGAGGAGGCCCGCGCCGACCTCGCCCGCATCGCCACCGCCTCCCGGCAACTCCTCTGCCAGACCGAGGAGTTGCGCTGCTTCCTGGAGGCCTGGGTGCCGGAGGCCTGCGGCCGGTCCGTGCTCTGCCCGCCCGCGGTGCCCGAGCCCGGCTTCCCGGTCCCGCAGCGCAGCGGCCTGCACGATCCCGTACGCCTCGTCTACACCGGCAAGTTCGCGCCCCGCTGGAACACCCTGCCCATGACCCGGCTGCCCGCGATGCTGGCCGAACGCGGCATCCGGACCGAACTGCACGCCGTCGGCGACAAGATCCACCAGGACCCGGCCCACCCCGGCTTCGACACCGCCATGGCTGAGGCGCTGCGCACCACCCCCGAGGTCGTCCACCACGGCGGCGTGCCGCGCGAGGAGGCCATGCGCCTCGCCGCCGACTGCGACCTCGGCCTCGGCTGGCGCGCCGCCTCCCTCGACGCCAGCCTCGAACTCTCCACCAAGGTCCTGGAGTTCGGCTCCCTCGGCCTGCCCGTCGTGCTCAACCGCACCCCCGCCCACGAGGCCCTGCTCGGCGCCGACTACCCCCTGTTCGTACCGGGCGGCGCCACCCTCGCCGACGCGGCGGACGCCGTCTCCGTCGCCGTACGCGACGCCGGGGCCCGGCAGCTTGCCGCCGACCGGTGCTCGGCGGCCGCCCGGGAGTACACCATGGAGGCCGCGGCGGCCCGCTGGCGCGGCCACCTCGACCGCGCCTTCCCCGCCGCGCCCGCCGCCGTCTCCACCCGGGCCCGCCCGCTGCGGGTCGGTGTCGCCGGCCACGACCTGAAGTTCCTCACCCGCCTCCTGGACCACCTGCGCGCGCTCCCCGGCCTCGACGTCCGGATCGACGCCTGGCCCGCGCTCGCCCGGCACGACGCGGCCGCCAGCCGTGAACTCGCCGACTGGGCCGATGTGGTGGTCGTCGAGTGGTGCGGCCCGGCGGCGATCTGGTACAGCCGTCACAAGCGGCGCGGCAGCAGGCTGATCGTGCGCCTGCACCGCTTCGAACTCGACGCCGGATACCCGCGCCAGGTCGACATCGACGCCGTCGACCGGGTGGTGTGCGTCAGCCCGTACTACGCCCGCGCGACCCGGGACCGCACCGGTTGGCCCGCCGCGAAGATCACCACGATCGGCAACTGGGTCGACGTCGACCAGCTCGACCGGCCCAAGGCGCCCGGCGCCCGCCACCGGCTGGGCATGATCGGCATCGCGCCCAGCCGCAAACGCCTCGACCTCGGCCTGGACGTCCTCGAAGCGCTGCGCGCCCGCGACCGGCGCTGGCACCTCTCGGTGAAGTCCAAGCCGCCGTGGGAGTACTGGTGGATCTGGAACAAGCCCGAGGAACGCGAGCACTACGAGGCGATCCTGCGCCGGATGCAGACCTCGCCGCTGCTCGAAGGGGCCGTCGTCTTCGACCAGTTCGGCCCCGACGTGCCCAACTGGCTGCGCCGCATCGGGCATGTCCTGTCCACCAGCGACGACGAGAGCTTCCACCTCGCCCCGGCCGAGGGCATGGCCTCCGGCGCCGTACCCGCGCTGCTGCCGTGGCCGGGCGCGGACGAGATCTACGACCGGCGCTGGATCCACGACACCCCGGAGGCGATGGCCGGCGCGATCGCCGGACTCGCCGAACAGGAGGACTGGCAGTCCGCCGGAGCCGTGGCCCGCGAACAGGTGCGGGAGGGGTTCTCGCTGGAGCGGGTGGCCAAGGACTGGACGGAGCTGCTGGTGTCCGGCTGAAGAACCCCGCGCCGCGGCAGGAGAGGCTCCGTGGCATCCGGCCACGGAGCCTCCGTGGCAGCCGAGAGCGCCGTCCCTCTCGCGGGCGATGTGCTGTCCGAGGGGGCGTCAGGCTGCCGACTTCTGCCGGCCGGCCGGCTCGGGCAGCAGGCGGGCGCCGAGACGGTCCGCGCTCGGCCAGCGGACGTCGTATGCCCAGCCCAGCTTCTCGAATATCCGGATCAGGCGTGCCGACGGGTCGAGTTGGCCCGGCAGCACACCGTGGCGGGCGCCCGTCGGGTCGGCGTGATGCGAGTTGTGCCAGCTCTCGCCGAAGGACAGCAGTGCGAGCGGCCAGAAGTTGGTGGCCTTGTCCCGGGCGGCGAACGGGCGACTGCCCGCGACGTGGCAGACCGAGTTCACCGACCAGGTGACATGGTGCAGCAGCGCCATCCGCATCACGCCCGCCCAGAAGAACCCGGTCAGCGCACCGGTCCAGGAGCCCGTGACCAGCCCGCCGACCAGCGCGGGGGCCAGGAGCGAGAGGACGGTCAGCGGCCCGAAGAGCCGGCCGACGACTCGCAGGTCGCGATCGGCGGCGATGTCCGGCGCGAACCTGGCCCGGTTGCTCAGTTCACGCTTGAGCATCCATCCGATGTGCGCGTGGAGCAGCCCCTTGAGCAGCGCGCGCGTGTCGGTGCCGAAGCGCCAGGGCGAGTGCGGGTCGCCCTCGCGGTCGGCGAAGGCGTGGTGGCGGCGGTGGTTCGCCACCCATTGCACGGGCGAGCCCTCCACCCCCAGCGAGCCCGCGACGGCCAGGGCGATGCGCAGCCCCCGCTTCGCCTTGAACGAGCGGTGCGTGAAGAGGCGGTGGTAGCCGACCGTGAGGCCGAAGCCGGACACGAGGTAGGCGACCACGGCCATGGCGACGTCCAGCGCCGACAAGCCCCGCCCCCACACCAGCGGCACCGCTACGGCCAGGCAGATCAGCGGGCCGACCACGAAGATCCACATCGCGATGCCCGCCGCGGCGGTCTGCGGGGTGTCGAGCAGCGGCCTGGCCCCGGCCGCGGTCTCGGCATCGCCTTCGGTGACGGTCTGTTCGGGACGGTCAGCTGTGCTCGGGCTCATCGGTTCCCCGCCGTTGCTCGAGGGTGTCGGACCCGGTGCCGGACCGACCGGGAGAAGGCGCGCGCCTGCGCTGGACAGAGCGCTCGGCGGCCTACGGCCCACGATCGCACCGGACGGCATCCCCGCAGGTCACCGCTTATGTCCAGGGTGTGAACGGCGCGGGACCAAATCTCCCTCGGCCCGGGTGCCGGAAACGCTTGATCTCAAGTCCGCTTGAGGTTCTAGGGTCGGGTGTGCTGACGCCGATACAGGGGGAGGGAACGGTCATGAGGACACTGGTGCTCGGAAGGACGCCCGCCAGGGTGACGGCCGTGCTGGACACGCTGCGTGCGGACGGCTTCGACGCGGAGGGGGTGAGCACCGACGAGGAGGCCCGGAAGCTGC
Source organism: Streptomyces sp. GbtcB6 (assembly GCF_019091475.1). Classification (NCBI taxonomy): domain Bacteria; kingdom Bacillati; phylum Actinomycetota; class Actinomycetes; order Kitasatosporales; family Streptomycetaceae; genus Streptomyces; species Streptomyces sp. GbtcB6. The sequence goes on from NZ_JAGXJL010000019.1 coordinate 65,280, forward strand.
TGGAGACCGGGGAGTTCGGGGTGCTGATCATCGGCGGCGGCGTGGGGCCCGACTCCCGCGCCGCGATCAAGGAGCTGGCCGCGGGGTACCAGGTGCGGCGCGTGATCGACGGGGCGCTGGCGGAGCCGTTCGACGCCTATGTACGGCGGGAGTTCGAGCCGCTGATCCGGGAGGCCGCCGCGGGGTGACGGCCACCGTCCGCCCGGGCGCCGGCCCGGGCGGACATGTGCCTGCTTCTCCTCGCGCGACCGGCTCAGGCCGTCACGGTCTCCGGTCGGGACGCCTCGCGTGGGGTGCGTGACCCGAGGTCCTCCGTGGCCAGGGTGTGGGTCTCGCGTGCCGAGAGGGCGGCGATGACCGGAGGTACGCACAGCGCCGCCGTGAACAGGGCCACCGCCGGCCAGTCGTCGCCGCCCGGACCCGCGATCTGCGCCGCGAAGGTCACCGCGAACCCGGCCACCGCGAACCCGATCTGGGTCCCGATCGCCATGCCCGACAGCCGTACCCGGGTCGAGAACATCTCGCCGTAGAAGGACGGCCAGACACCGTTCGCCGCGCTGTAGACGACACCGAACGCGACGATCCCGAGGAGCATGATCAGCGGGTAGGAGCCGGTGGAGATCGCCCACAGGTAGCCGGACATCGCCACCGCGCTGCCCACCGCGCCGATCAGGTACACCGGCCGCCGGCCGATCCGGTCCGACAGCGTGGCCCACGCCGGGATCGCGCCCAGCGCCACCAGGTTCGCCAGCGCACCCACCCACAGCATCGACGTCTTGGACATCCCGACCGAGTCGCTCGTCGCATACGCCAGCGCCCACACCGTGAAGATCGTGCTCACCGAGGCGATCAGCGCGCCCCCGATCACCCGCAGCACGTCCGCCCAGTGGTGCCGCACCAGCGTCACCAGCGGCAGTCGTACGACACCCTCGCCCGCCGCCTGCCGGGCGAAGGCCGGGGTCTCCTGGAGTTTGCGCCGGATGAACCAGCCGGCCACCGCCACCGCCACACTCAGCCAGAACGGCACCCGCCAGCCCCAGGACATCAGCTGGTCCTCGGGCAGCTGGGAGACCGCGATGAAGACCAGGGTGGCGATCAGCTGGCCGCCCTGGGTGCCGCTGAGCGTGAAGCTGGTGAAGAAGCCGCGCCGGTTCGGCGGCGCGTGTTCGAGGCTCATGGAACTCGCGCTGGCCTGCTCGCCGGCGGCCGAGATGCCCTGGAGCACCCGGCACAGCACCAGCAGCACCGGGGCCAGGCCCCCCACCTGGGCGCGGGTCGGCAGACACCCGATCAGGAACGTCGACAGGCCCATCAGCAGCAGCGTGAAGACCATGACCTTCTTGCGGCCGATCCGGTCCCCGAAGTGCCCGAGGAACAGCGCGCCGACCGGGCGGGCCGCGTACGCCACACCGAAGGTCGCCAGTGAGAGCAGGGTCGCGGTGGCCGGGTCGGACTCGTCGAAGAAGACCTTCGGGAAGATCAGCGCGGCCGCGCTGCCGTAGACGAAGAAGTCGTAGTACTCCAGGGCGCTGCCGATCCAGGCGGCCAGGGCGGCCTTCTTCGGCTGGCCACCGGGCGGTACGGCGGTGGCGGCGGACTGGGCGGGGACGGACACGGCGGTGCTCCTTCGGGGAACTCCAACGTAAGCGGAGTGAGCGGCGGGGGAGAGGGCCGGATCCCAGGGATGACGGGGTCGGCGGACCAGGGGGTCGCTGCTAATTAACCCACTGGGTAGTTAGTTGCGATGGGTACGGATGTTGCGCCCGCGTTTCCCCGGTGTCAAGAGGTCGTGCCGGTCCCGTTCGGCCGCGGCCGTGCTCCGCCCCGGCTTCGCCCGTCTTCTCCCTGCGGCGGTCAGTCCGCCGCGCGCTCCGCGGTGAGGTAGGCGATCACCATGTCGCCGAGCATGGCCCGGTAGTGCGCGCGCTGCGCCGGGTCCACCAGGTCGCGGCCGAACAGGGCGCCGAAGGTGTGCCGGTTCGCCACCCGGAAGAAGCAGAACGAGCTGATCATCGCGTGCAGGTCGACGGCGTCGACATCGGCCGTGAACAGGCCGGACTCCTGCCCGGCGGCCAGGATCCGGCGGATCACCTCGAGCGCCGGCGAGCCCATCCTGCCGAGCTTCGCGGAGGCCGCGATGTGCTGGGCGCCGTGGATGTTCTCGATGCTGACCAGACGGATGAAGTCCGGATGCTGCTCGTGGTGGTCGAAGGTCAGCTCGGCGAGCCGGCGGATCGCCGCGACCGGGTCCAGGTGCTCGACGTCCAGCTGCTGCTCCGCCTCGCGGATCACGCCGTAAGCGTGCTCCAGGACCGCCGTGAACAGCTGCTCCTTGCCGCCGAAGTAGTAGTAGATCATCCGCTTCGTGGTGCGGGTGCGCGCCGCGATCTCGTCGACGCGGGCCCCGTCGTAGCCGGCCCGGGCGAACTCCTGGGTGGCCACGTCGAGGATCTCGGCCTGGGTGCGGGCGGCGTCACGGAGCCGCCCGTTGGTCTGTGCCGGTTCGTCGACGCTGGTCATCGGGTTCCTATCGGGTTCCTTCGAGGGGCAGGCCGGTGCGGAGATTGTAGAAGCCCGTACCGGAGGCGTTGCCGGCCAGGTCTTCCCCTGCCGTGGCCTCCGGTGTTATAGCTAACGTACTAGTTCGTACATTAGCGATGCCGTTCAGGAGGGCCGCGTGGCCAAGGACTCGTATCTCGTCGGACTGATCGGTTCCGGCATCGGCCCGTCGCTCAGCCCGGCCCTGCACGAGCGCGAGGCCGGCCGGCAGGGACTGCGGTACCTGTACCGGCTGATCGACATCGACGTGCTCGGCGTGCCGCCCGAGGCCGTGGGCGAGCTGGTACGGGCCGCGCGGAACCTCGGCTTCGACGGGCTGAACATCACGCACCCGTGCAAGCAGCTGGTCATCGAGCACCTGGACGCGCTCGCCCCGCCGGCCGAGGCGCTCGGCGCGGTCAACACGGTGGTCTTCGGGGCCGACGGAAGGGCCGTCGGCCACAACACGGACGTGACCGGGTTCGCGGCGTCGTTCGCGCGCGGGCTGCGGGACGCTCCGCTGGAGAGGGTCGTACAGCTCGGTGCCGGGGGCGCCGGGGCCGCAGTCGCGCACGCGACGCTCACGCTGGGGGCCGAGCGGGTCACTGTCGTGGACGCGCTCGCCGACCGGGCCGCGGATCTCGCGGGCGCGCTGAACCGGCATTTCGGCGAGGGGCGGGCGGTCGCCGCGACGCCGGATCGGCTGACGGGGCTGCTGGCCGATGCGGATGGTCTGGTGCATGCGACGCCGACGGGGATGGCCGCGCATCCGGGGCTTCCGTTGCCGGCCGAGCTGCTGCGTCCCGGGCTGTGGGTGGCCGAGGTTGTGTATCGGCCGCTGGAGACCGAGCTGCTGCGGGTCGCCCGGGCGGCGGGGTGCGCTGTGCTCGACGGGGGCGGGATGGCTGTGTTCCAGGCCGCGGATGCGTTTCGGTTGTTCACGGGGCGGGAGCCCGACAGCGGTCGGATGCTCGCCGACATCGGGGAGTTGGGGGAGAGGTCGGCGGGTCAGGTGGTGTGACTGGTGCCGGTTCGTTGTGGCTGGTCGCGCCCACGCGGCGGCAGCCGCAAATCGATACAGCCCCGCGCCCCTAGGTAAGTGCAGTGGACGTAAGGAAAAAGGTCATGCGTACTTCTATCGCTACTGTCTCGCTCAGTGGTTCTCTCACCGAAAAGCTCACCGCAGCCTCGCGGGCCGGGTTCGACGGCGTTGAGATCTTCGAGAACGATCTGCTCGCCAGTCCGCTCTCGCCCCGTGAGATACGGGCTCGGTGTGCGGATCTGGGGCTGTCCGTCGATCTCTATCAACCCATGCGGGACATCGAGGCCGTCCCCGATGACGAGTTCGCGCGCAATCTCCGCCGCGCCCGGCACAAGTTCGGGCTGACGCGGGAGTTGGGCGCCGACACCGTTCTCGTCTGTTCCTCCGTCTCGCCGCTCGCGATCGACGACGACGATCTCGCCGCCGGGCAGCTGGCGCAACTGGCTGAACTCGCCCAGGACTTCGGTGTCCGTGTCGCCTACGAGGCGCTCGCCTGGGGGCGGTACGTCAGTACGTACGACCATGCCTGGCGGATCGTCGAGGCGGCCGGGCATCCCGCGCTCGGGACCTGCCTCGACAGCTTTCACATCCTCTCCCGGGGGTCCGATCCCAAGGGCATCGAGGACATCCCCGGTGACAAGGTCTTCTTCCTTCAACTGGCCGATGCCCCGCTGCTCGCCATGGACGTGCTCCAGTGGAGCCGGCACTACCGGTGCTTCCCGGGGCAGGGCGGGTTCGACGTCGCCGGGCTCGTGCGGCACGTGCTGCGCACGGGGTACGACGGGCCGCTCTCCCTCGAAGTCTTCAACGACGTCTTCCGGCAGGCCGAGGCCGGGCCGACCGCCGTCGACGCGCACCGTTCGCTGCTGGTGCTGCAAGAGGCCGTCGGAGTGGGGGAGTTGCCCGCGCCGGTGGTGCCGACGGGAGTCGCCTTCGCCGAACTCGTCACACCGGACGCCGAACCCGTCTCGGCGCTGCTCGGCGCGCTCGGCTTCGCCCGGACCGCGCGTCATCGGAGCAAGCCCGTCGACCTGTGGGAGCAGGGCGAGGCCCGGATCCTGGTGAACACGGGTCCGGCCGCCCGCCGCGACGGTACCGGGCTCGCCGCGATCGGCCTGGAGTCACCGGACCCGCGGGCCGCCGCCCGCCGCGCCGAGGCCCTGCTCGCCCCCGTGCTGCCCCGCCGCCGCGCCCCCGAGGACGCCCCGCTCGACCCGGTCGCCGCCCCCGACGGCACGGAGCTGTTCTTCTGCGCCACCGGTCGCGACCCCGAACTCCCCGACTGGCGGGCCGACTTCGTGAAGGTGCCGCACAAACCGGTGCCGGGCCCGGCGCGCATCGACCACCTCGCGCTCACCCAGCCCTGGCACCAGTACGACGAGGCGGCCCTCTTCCACCGCAGCGTCCTCGGCCTGCACGCCCAGGAGAGCGTCGACGTCGCCGATCCCTATGGGTTGCTGCGCTCCCGTGCCGTCACCAACGCCGACGGCAGCGTCCGGATCGCCCTCGGGGTCGGCGCGGCTCCGGCCGACGACACCCTGCACGCCCAGCACATCGCCCTGGCCGTCGAGGACGTGGTCGCCGCGGCCCGGGCCTTCCGGGCGGCCGGTGGCGGTCTGTTGCCCATCCCCGCCAACTATTACGCCGACCTCGCCGCCCGGTACGAGTTCGCGGACGGCGAGTTGGAGACGTATCGCGACCTGGGCATCCTCTACGACCGGGACGCGGGCGGTGTCTTCCGGCACTGCTACACACGGACGGTCGGACGGGTGTTCTTCGAACTGGTCGAGCGGGATCCCGGCTATCGCGGATACGGCGCCCAGAACGCTCCGGTGCGCCTAGCGGCCCAGCACGCCGGGCGGCCGGCCCGCTGAGTCGGTGTCGGGTGAGCTTGCAGTGAGAGGCCGGTGAGATACCGGCAGGGTTCAGGATCCTTACAGCTTCCACGACCGATACTCACGAACATCCTGAATGTTCCTTGACATTCCGGATGTGACGTTCGTCGAGATCCAGTCGTCCTAGAGGCCGTAGAAGTCCAGGGCGTTCTGGAAGTCCTGGATACCGGGAATCCTGGAGGCCGTCCGCGATGCCGAGCCCTGTCAGCGCCGAGCCGCTCGTCCGTGCCGAGGGGCCGCCACCCCCGCCGACCCGGGCGCGGAGCCGTACCCAGCGCTACGAGCGCCCGATCCTCGCCGGCATCGCCACCGTCGCCGCCCTGCTCTTCTTCTGGGGCATCTGGCACAGCGCGTACCACGCCTTCTACGCCAGCGCAGTCCGCAGCATGACCGACAACCCGGTCGCCTTCCTCTACGGCTCCTTCGACCCGGGCAACTCCATCACGCTGGACAAGCTGCCCGGCTTCCTGTGGCCGCAGGCCCTGTCGGCGCTGGTCCTCGGCTTCCACCCGTGGTCCCTGGTGGTCCCGCAGGCACTGGAGGGCATGGCCTCGGTGGTGCTGCTGCACGTGGTGGTACGACGCTGGGCCGGCGTACCCGCCGGGCTGCTTGCCGCCGCCTTCCTCACGCTCACCCCGGTGACCGTGGGCCTCGGCCGTTCGGTCACCGAGGACGCCCCGTTCGTCCTGCTGTTGCTGCTGGCCGCCGAGGCCACCCAGCGGGCCACCGCCCATGCCCGGCTGCGCACCCTCGTCCTGGCGGGGGTCTGGGTCGGGGTGGCTTTCCAGTGCAAGATGCTGGAGGCCTGGGCGGTGCTGCCCGCGCTGGCTGTGACCTATCTGGTGGCCGCGCCGGTCACGTTGCGTCGCCGGATCCGGGACCTCGCCGTGTCCGGGGCGGTCATGCTGGCGGTGTCCCTGTCCTGGATGCTGGCCGCCGGCCTCACCCCGGCCGCCGCCCGCCCCTACCTCGACGGCACGACCGACAACTCTCCGATCGCCCTGGTCGTCGGCTACAACTTCCTGACCCGCTTCCAGGCGCTGGGCGTCGACGCGGCAGGCACCGGCAGCATCGTCGCCGACCGGGCGCACAGCAGGGCCTCGGCGGGTATGGGGGACAGCGTCTGGAAGATGTTCAGCCCCGGGCTGGCCAGTCAGACAGGCTGGCTGTACCCCCTGGCGGCGCTGGGCCTGGCCGCCGGGCTGTACGGCCTGTGGCGCCGCCGCCCGCCGCGCACCGACCCCTTCCTGGCCGGCTATCTGCTGTGGGGTATCTGGCTGGTGACGTTCTTCCTGGTCTTCAGCTTCGGCAGCGTGACCGGACACACCTACTACATGGGCGTGGTGGCGGTCGGCCTGTCGGCCCTGGCCGCCACGGCCGTGACCCGGGTGCGGCGCCGGAGCGTGCTCTGCGCGGTCCTCGCCGTCAACGTCGGCTGGTGCGCGGCCCTCACCCTGTACTACCCGCGCTTCTTCACCTGGTCGGTCGCTGTCGCCGCGGTCCTGGCCCTGCCGGCGCTGGTCCTGTTCGCCGTCGGCGGGCCGCGTCCGCGCCGGACCGCCCTGGCCGTCGCCCTCGCCGCGGTCCTGGTCGTGCCCACGGTCTGGTCCGCGTCCGCGACCTCCCTGCGCTACAACCAGCCCGGCGGCTTCGGCCGGATCGGCCCCGGCAGCATCGCCACCCGCAACGGCGCCTCCGCCCTGAACCCGGCCCAGCAGCGCGTCCTCGCCTACCTCACCGCCCACCGCGACGGCGCCCGCTACCTGGCCGCCGTGCCCCGCTGGCAGATGGCGGCGCCGTACATCCTCTCGGACAACGCCGCCATCCTTCCGCTCGGCGGCTTCACCGCCCATGTGCCGTACCCCGCGCCCGGCACCTTTCACCACCTGATCGACACCGGCCGGCTCCGCTACGTCCTGCTCTCCGCGGCCGACCTCACCCACCGCGCCCGGGGCGCGAGGACTCCGGGCCGGGCCTTGGTCCGCTGGGTCATCGGCCACTGCTCACCGGTCCATGTCTCGCGTTACACCCTGTACCGCTGCGGGGCCGGCGGGCACGGACGCTGAGCAGGACGAAGGCCCCGGACCGCGTACGGTCCGGGGCCTCTCGGGGCGATGCGGGTCAGCCGATGTCCGAGAACACGAAGGAGAACTCGGCCGGTCCGGCGTGGAGTTGGTACTGCGGCAGGACGCCCGGGCCGCAGGACTGCGAGCCGATGCCGTGCTGGCCGTGGTCCAGGTTGACCCACACACCCGCGGCGGAGCCGCTGTCGGATGCAGTGCCCGGGGTGAGATCCGTACGGTGGGCCGCCGCGTCCAGCTGCTCGGTGGTCCAGCGGCGGGCCGTGAACCAGAACTCCGGGTCGCCCTCGATCCGCAGCCCGCCCAGCTCCGCCCAACGGACGTCCGCGCGGGCCCCGTTCTCCTGCGGACGGACGTACGGTGTCTGCATGTCGTCCACCGTCGACTGCCAACGGCTCACCACCGACGCCGTCCTGGTGTCCGGATACGCCTCGCCCGGGCCGCCGCCGAACCACCGCACACGGTCGGCCGCCGACAGCCCGAAGCGGACGCCGAGCCGGGGCAGCGGCACCGTCCAGTCGCCGTCCGGGGTCACGGAGACGGTGAGCCGGAGGCGGCTGCCGTCCGTGGTCCAGCGGTAGACCGTCACCAGCCCGAACTCCCAGGCGGCGGGCGCCACCCGGGTGCGCACGGTCAGGGCGTCGCCGGCCGGCTCCACCGCGTCCAGGCGGTGCCGCATGCGGTGCAGACCGAACTTCCGCCACAGGGCGCCGTAGCGGATGTCGCTCTGCCAGGCGGCGCCGTCGTCGTTGTCGGTGGTCGCCCGCCAGACGTCCAGACGCAGTCCGGTCACCGCCACCGAGCCGATGCTCTTCAGCGCGCCGCTGCGCGCGTCGAAGGCGGCCGGGCCGAGGGTGATCAGCCCGTCGCCGGACACCACCGGTCCGGCGGAGGCGGCGAAGGACGTCAACTGCCTGCCCGAGACAGGGAACTGACCCCAGGCCACCACATGCCCCCGCGGTCCCCAGGCGGTGTCCGCCGCCAGCAGGGCCCGTACCGTCCACTGCGTCTCGCCGCTGCCGGTGGCGACCGGCGGCTCCGGCAGCTTCACCTCCGCCGACTCACCGGCCGCCAGCGCCGGTACGGCCAACGGGCCCGACTCGACGGTCTCGCCGCCGACCTGGTACGACCACTCGAAGTCCAGCGCGGACAGATCGGCGAAGTCGTGCTTGTTGGTGACGCGTACGGTCCCGTCCGCGCCGTCGCCCTCGATCCGGACGGGCTCGATCACCTTCTTGTACTCCACCAGCCCGGGGGAGGGCCGCCGGTCGGGGAAGACCAGTCCGTCGCAGACGAAGTTCCCGTCGTGCAGTTCCTCGCCGAAGTCGCCGCCGTACGCGTAGCCGTACCGCTCGTCCTTGATGCCGTGGTCGATCCACTCCCAGATGAAACCGCCCTGGAGCCGGTCGTACGACTCGAAGATCCGCTGGTAGTCGGCGAGGCCACCGGGGCCGTTGCCCATCGCGTGCCCGTACTCGCAGAGGATGAGGGGGAGTTGACGGCGCCGGTGGGTGCCGCCGTCCAGGCTCCGGCCGATCCGCTCGACCTCGGCGTGGTCGGCGTACATCCGCGAATAGACGTCCGTGTCACGGCAGTCGATGTCACCCTCGTAGTGCACGAGCCGCGAGGCGTCCCGGCCGTGGATCCACTCGGCCATCGCGGTCAGGCCGCGTCCGGTGCCCGCCTCGTTGCCCAGGGACCAGATCACCACCGACGGGTGGTTCTTGTCGCGCTCGACCATCCGGGCGGCCCGGTCGAGCAGGGCCGGGGTCCAGCGGTCGTCGTCGACCGGGTTGTCCCGCCAGGCCTGCTCGGTGAAGCCGTGGGTCTCCAGGTCGCACTCGTCGATCACCCACAGGCCGTACTCGTCGCACAGGTCGAGGAAGGCCGGGTGCGGCGGGTAGTGGGAGGTGCGGACCGCGTTGATGTTGTGCCGCTTCATCAGCAGCACGTCCGCGCGCATGGTCTCCAGGTCGAGCGCGCGGCCCCGCTCGGGGTGCCACTCGTGCCGGTTGACGCCCTTGAAGAGGAGAGGCCGGCCGTTGACCTTGATCAGTCCGTCGGCCAGTTCCACCGTCCGGAAACCGATGCGCAGCGGCACCCGCTCGCCCTCGGTGGCCAGCACCCCGTCGTACAGCCTCGGTGTCTCCGCGGTCCACGCCTCGACCGGGACGGTCGCCGGCTCGCCGGTGGCGATGTCGATGCCCAGCTCCGGCACGGTGACCCTGCCGTCCACGTCGGAGTCGACGCGCAGCGTGCCCGCGCCGGTGACATGGTCGTAGGAGGCGTGCACGAAGAAGTCGACGGCGCTGCCGGCCGGGCGGTGCAGCAGGGTCACGTCCCGGAAGATGCCGGGCAGCCACCACTGGTCCTGGTCCTCCAGGTAGGAGCCGGCCGACCACTGGTGGACGCGGACGGCGAGCACGTTGCCGGTCGGCTTGAGCAGATGACCGACCGCGAACTCGTGCGGCAGCCGGGAGCCCTTGAACTCGCCGATGTCCGTGCCGTTCAGCCACACCCGGGCGCAGGACTCGACGCCGTCGAAGCGCAGCACCGTCCCGCCGTCCTCCGGGTCCCAGCCCTCGGGCAGGTCGAAGAACCGCAGGTGGTCACCGGTGGGGTTCTCGGTCGGGACCCTCGGCGGGTCGACCGGGAACGGGTAGAGATGGTTCGTGTAGATCGGTGCGCCATGCCCCTGGAGCACCCAGTGCCCCGGGACCGAGACCTCCGCCCAGCCGCCGGCGTCGTACCCCGGCTCGGCGAACGAGTCGTCCTCGGCATCGGCCGTCGGCGACAGCCTGAAGCGCCAACCACCGTTCAGAGAGAGGGACGTGGCGTCCGAGGCGGGGTACCAGGCGCGGGGCGGCAGGGCCCCGGAGCCCGGTGAGACGTCCTCGACGTAGTCGACGGCCGTGGCAGAGCGGAAAGACATCGGTCTCCAGGTCTTTCGAGGCGGGTCAGCCCTTGATACCGGTCTGCGCGATCCCCTGGACCAGCCAGCGCTGGAGGAAGAGGAAGACGAACACCAGGGGCAGGATGGAGATGGCGGTGGCCATGAAGATCAGGTGGAAGTTCACGGTCTGGTTGGTCATGAAGGAGGAGAGCGCGATCTGCACGGTCCAGGAGCTCGGGTCCTGGCCGATGACCAGCGGCCACAGGAAGGAGTTCCAGGCGCTGATGAAGGTGATCGTGGCGATCGCCGCGAAGAAGTTCAGCGAGTTGGGTACGACGATCCGCCAGTACGCCCCCCAGTAGCCGAGCCCGTCCACGCGTGCCGCCTCCTCCAGCTCCTTCGGGAATCCGAGGAAGTACTGCCGGAAAAGGAAGCAGGTGAAACCACTGAACAGGCCCGGGATGATCAGACCGCGGTAGGTGTCCACCCAGCCGAGTGACGAGACCAGCACGAAGCTGGGCACGAAGGTGACGGCCGTGGGGACCATCAGGGTCGCCAGGACCGCGTAGAAGACCTTGTTGGCGTGCCGGTACGGGATGCGGGCCAGGCCGTAGCCGGCCAGGGAGCACACCAGGAGGGTGCCGACCGTGGTCAGGACGGCGACGACCAGCGAGTTCACCATGGAACGGCCGAACTCGACCGTGGGGTCGTCGAACAGCTCGGAGATGTTGCCCCACTGGAAGGAGGGCAGCAGCTTCCAGTTCTCGCCCGTGATCTCCAGGTCTGTGGAGAGGGCGTTGCGGACGATCAGGTAGAAGGGGATCAGGAAGAGCAGCGCGGCGATGCCGACGGCGACGTACAGCCCCGAGTTGCCGAGGACGCCTCCGCCCTTCCTGCGTCGCTTGCCGGCCTGAGACGTGGTGGTGGTCACTTGGACTCGTCCCCCCTTCCGAATCCCATGAACTTGCCCTGGACCAGGGTGACGAGGCAGATGAGCAGCGACAGGATGACCGCACCGGCGCTGCCCGCGCCGTAGTCCTGGCTGGTGCCGAGGGCCGTCTTGTAGAGCTCCATGAGCGGCGTCTGCGCCCAGGTCGCCTTCTGTCCGACGATGTTGAAGAACTCGTCGAACGCCTGGTAGGCGGCGATGAGCAGCAGCAGGATCACCGCGGTCGAGGTGGCGCGCAGCTGGGGCAGCGTGATGTACCGGAAGGTCTGCCAGCCCCGCTTGGCGCCGTCGATGGCGGCGGCCTCGTACAGCTCCGCCGGGATGTTCTGGAGCGCCGCCAGGAACAGGATCATGTAGAAGCCCGACTGGATCCACAGCCGCAGGGTCACGATGACCAGCCAGTACCAGGGCGGGGTGGGGTTGGACATCCATGCGACGGTGTCGGCGCCGAACCAGCCGATGACCGTGTTCGCGAGTCCGAAGCGGACGCCGCTGAAGATGGACATCTTCCAGATCAGGGCGGCGGCCACGTACGAGACGGCGGTCGGCAGGAAGAACACCGACCGGAAGAACGCCCGCATGAACCGCAGCTGGTCCACGAGCAGCGCGAGCCCGAGCGACAGCGCCCAGGTGGTCGGCACGATGAACGCGGCGAACACGGTGAACGTCAGCAGCGAGTCGGGGAAGCCGCTGTTGGTGAGGATCTGCTTGTAGTTGTCGAAGCCGATGAAATGGCTCGGCGTGACGGTGTAGCGGGCGTCGAAGAAGCTGAGCCAGATGCTCCAGCCGATCGGCACGATGACGAAGATCGCCAGGCCGATCAGGAAGGGCCCGGTGAAGAGCCAGAAGTTCACGGTCGGGTTGCCCCGCAGGCCCCGCCGCGGCCGGGCCGGGGAGGCCTTGGCCGGGGCGGGCTGGGCGACCCCGCGTGTGGTGGTGGTCGACATGTCGTGGTCTTCCCGGTGGCCTATCCGAACAGCTTCTTGAGCTCGACGTTGACCTTCTTGTCGCAGGTGTCGAGCGCCGCCTCGGGGTTTCCGTTCTTGCGGACGGAGGACGCGATCACGTCGGCGAACGCGGTCTGCATGGTCTGGTCGTAGGCGATGTTGTCGAAGTGGCCGTAGTCGGTGAAGAGCTTCACGCCCTCGGCGGCCAGGCCGGACTTGAGCTTGGTGGCCCCGCTGGCGATCGAGGTGCGCGGCGGGATGTGGAAGCCGTACGAGGTGGCCCAGTCCTCCTGGTACTGCTTCTGGTCGATCCACAGCCACTTGACGTACTCCTTGGCCGCGTCGACGTTCTTGCCCTTGGCGTTGACGAAGATCGACCAGCCGCCGTTGTAGACGGACGGCTTGCCGGCGCTGCCGATCTTCGGGAACGGGAAGATGCCGAGGTCGTCGCCGAGGGCCTTCTGCATGGCCGGCATGGACCACATGCCGCCCCACTGGATGGCACACAGGCCCTGGTTGAGCGAGGACGGGTCCCAGAAGTCGGTCGGTGCGTCCAGGAGCACGTTGCCGCTGGTGAACAGGGTGCGGAGCTGCTTCAGGCCCCCGACGACGCCGTCCGTGTGGTAGGCGATCTCGTTCTTGTCGTTGATGGTGTCGGCGCCGGCGGACCAGATGATGGGGTTCTGGATCGCGCTGAAGTCGTTGCCGAGGAAGACGCCCTTGACCTTGCTGGTGGTGAGCTTGGCGGCGGCCTCTATCAGCTCGTCGAGGGTGGTCGGGACGTCGACCTTGGCCTTCTCCAGCATCGACTTGCGGTAGTAGAAGAACTGCGGGTCGTCGATCATCCGGATCCCGTAGATCTTCCCGTCGACCGTGTGGGAGTTGATGTCGTTCGGGTTGAAGTCGTCCTTGACCGGGTCGATGATGTCGCTCAGGTCCGCCACCTGGCCGCTCTTGACGAGCTGGAGCTGCGGGTGGAACTCGAAGACGTCGGGCGCCTTCTTGGTGAGCAGGGCCGCGAAGAGGGCGGACTCGAAGTTGTTGCCCGTGATCCAGTTGGTGCTCACGTCGGCCTTCTTGTACGCCGCCGCGTAGCGCTTGAGGGCCTGCTCGGTACCCGCCTCGCCGTAGGCGTGGAAGTACTGGGTGAGCTGGGTGCCCGACCCGCTGCCCCCGCCTCTGCCGTTGTTGCTGCCGCACGCCGCCAGCGTGCCGGCGGCGGCCATGCCCGCTGCCGCCCGGAAGAGGGACCGGCGGGACCAGTTGTTGTTGCTGAGTGCCGACATGCTGACGTCCTTGTCTGTCGAGTGCGGCTGTGCCTCTACGGCCCGTGGGACCTCGGAACCAGATGGCTGAAATTGCGTTGCGGAGCGGGACGTTAACCTTCGGCTAATACTTCGGCAAGAGGTTGGACGAAGTCTGCGTGAAACGTTGTACCCGGTTCGGGATGACGAACAGATGGGAAAGCAGGCCGAGTTGAGGGCCGCCGGCGCAGGGGGTGGTCGGCGGCCCTCGGTCCGGGCGATGCGGTGCGGTTACTGCCTGGTCCAGGCTTCGTTGGTGCCGCTGTTGCAGCTGTAGAGGATCACCTTGCTGCTGTCGGCGGTGGCCTGCCCGCTGACGTCCAGGCACTTGCCGGACGCCTCGCTGAGGATCTGCCCGTTGGCGTTCAGCAGCCAGCGCTGGCTCGCGTCACCGGTGTGGTCGGCGGTGGCCGTCAGGCCGGAACCGGATGCCGTCAGATAGCCGTTCGGGCCCTTCAGGGCGCCCTTCGCGTCGTACGACCAGGACTGGTCCGCCGCGCCCGTGCAGGTGGCGATCGCGGCCCCGGAGGCGTCCGCCGTCAGGCACTTGCCGGACTGCTTGCCCGCCAGCGCGCCGGTGACCGCAGAACTGCCCTGGCCCTTCTGGTCGAAGACGTACGTCGTGATCGAGCGGGCCGCGAGCGTCGTGGAGACCGTCCCCGCACTCACCGACGGTTTCGCGACCTCGGCCCAGTCCTCGGTGGCCGATGTCCGCACCGCCTCCCTGGCCCGCACCGGTGCCGCGTTGTTGAAGTGCAGACTCAGCGGGGTGTCGGTGGTGTTCTGGTTGTTGACCACGACCACCCACTTGCCGTCCTTGTCGTACGACGACACCTCGACCCCGTCCGGCGCCCCGGTCACGTTGTGCGCGACCGAGCCGGGTTTGACGAACTTGCTGTACTGGCCGAGCGCGTAGTACCGCTTGGTGAAGTACAGCGTCTGGTTGCCGTCGGCCGCGTAGTCCGGGTCGTAGTAGATCAGGCCGTCGTTCCAGCCCTCGTCGTTCTTCGTGTACGGGTCGCTGCCGTACCCGCTGGCGAGCGCCACCCACCACTGGAAGGCCGAGTCGTGGGCGCTCGCGAAGTCCTTGTAGATGATCCGGGACATCAGCAGGGCGTTGTCGATGGACGGGTCGTACTCCTGGTTCCAGCCCGTGGAGCCCTTGCCGAAGCAGCAGATCTCCGAGGCCCAGGACGTCTTGCCGGCCGTCTTCGCGGTCTCGTAGACGTTGCCCAGCTGGCCGTCGGTCGGGTTGTTGTACGTGTGGTGGGCCAGCTTGGACACGTACTGCGCGGTGTCCGGCTGGGACAGCCACTGCGGGACCTCGGTGCTGAACAGCACGGTGCTGCTCGACTCGTCGGCGATGATGCCCGTCTTCTGGTGCCGGGCCTGCTGCTCGGCGCCGAGCGCCCGCACGATGTCGTCCCGTTGGTCGACGGTGACCTGCATGCCCTCCTGGCCGCACGAACCGAAGTTGTTGTCCGGCTCGTTGAACGGGCTGATGTAGTCCAGTTTCACGCCCTGGCGGGAGAAGTGGTCCGTGAGGTCGGCGATGTACTTGGCGTAGGCGGCCTCGTCCTCGGCCTTCAACTGGCCGCCGCAGCTCTGCCCGTTGGTGGTCCACTGGGCGGGTGCGCTGTTGACGAAGCCGATCAGGTCCTCGACGCCGTACTTCGCGGCATACGTGAGGAAGGTCTGACCGCCCTTGTCCTTGCTCCAGTCGTAGGAGCCGTCGGAGTTGAGGAAGTCCTCGGCGGCGCGGGCCGGGGTGGTGACCGCGACCCCGCCACCGCCGATGTTGTAGCGGTACGAGCTGAGGTCCAGGCCCTTCTTGGAGAAGAGCAGCTTCGCCACCCGGGCCTGGACCTTGGGGGAGAAGTTCTGGAGGTCGTTGACCCACCAGGCGCCCGAGGCGCCGATGTCGTCGATGGTCTGGGCGGCGTGCGGGGAGACCTCGGCGGAGGCGGAGGCGGTGGTGGTGTCGGTGGCGTTCGCGGGCGGGGAGCCGATCAGGGCCCCGGTCACGGCCAGTGCGGCCGTGGCGGTGGCGAGGACCGGTCTCCTGCTGAGTGCGGTGCGTGTCAAAACGGCATCCCTTCCGTCGTCATGAAGGCGGTGCGGTACGGCTCCTTGCGGGGGTGGTGCGTTTCGGTGACCTCTGTCCCACGGCCTGCAGGGCGCCCTCCAGGGCGAACGTGGCCGCGCCCAGGCACACCGGGTCGGTGGGCACGGGGGAGAGGACGATCTCGGTGGCGGCGAACGGCCGCCGCAGCGCGTGCCGGCGGACGGCCTCGCGCACCTCGTCGAGCAGCGGTGTGCCGAGCTTCCTGGCGACCCAGCTGCTGAGCACGACCACCTCGGGGTTGTACACGTTCACCAGGTCCGCGATGCCCGCTCCCAGGTAACGGGCCGTGTCGCGGACCACCTTGACGGCCACCGGGTCGCCCGCGGCGACCCCCCGGGTCAGGGCGTCGATGGTGGCCGTCTGGTCCTCGGGGTGCAACAGCGGGGAGCGGGGGCTGAGTTCGCGCAGGTTGAGCATGATGCCGGGGGCGCCGACGTACGTCTCGACGCAGCCGTGGTTGCCGCAGTGGCACAGCCGCCCGTCAAGGACGAGCGTCGTGTGACCCCACTCCCCGGCGCTGTTGCTCACCCCCCGGTACAGCCCGCCGCCGAGGACCAGCCCGGCCCCCACCCCGGTGCCGAGGTTCACCACCACGGCGTCCTCGCGGCCGCGCGCGGCCCCGAACCACAGCTCCGCCACCGCGCTCGCCCGCAGCGGGTTGTCCAGGTGCAGGGGGTAGGCGATGTGTTCGGAGAGCAGGTCGAGGAGCGGGACGTCGTGCCAGTCCCAGTTGGGCGCGTACTCGGCGATGCCGGTGGCCCGGTCCACCTGCCCCGGCACGCTCACCCCGGCGCCCAGCACCCGCGCGCCCTCGACGCCCGCCTGGGCGACCACCGAGCCGACGGCCGCGGCGACATGGCCGACCGCCTGCTCGGGCCGGCTCTCCCCGGGGCGCATGTCCTCCACCGCGCGGGCCAGTACGTTCAGCCCCAGGTCGAACAGCTCCACCCGGACGTACGTCTCCGCCATGTCGACGCCGATCAGCGCGCCGCCCGCGGAGTTGACGGCGACGAGCCCCCGGGGACGGCCGCCCGCGGAGTCCTCGAAGCCGACCTCCGTGATCATCCGGAGGTCCAGCAACTCGCCGACCAGGGTGGCGACCGTGGCCACGCTCAGCCCGGTGGCGGCCGCCAGAGTCTGCCGGGAGGTGGGGGACTGGGCGATGATCTGGCGCAGCACCTCGTAGCGGTTCGCGGTGCGGATGTCACGCGATGTGCGCTTCACGCGGCTGCCCCTCCCATCCCGTCACGGCCGGGCCGGGGCGTACGACGGCTCCGGCGCGGCGCAAGGCTATGGGCTTCGCGGGACTTTCGACAAGGGGTTAGGAAAGGGGCCGTAGAAACTTCCCGGGAGTTGCCGGAGGGCGGTCGGGCACCAACACGTCGAAACGGCCCGTCAGTTGTCACTGACGGGCCGTCACGAGGTTTCCTAAGGCTGCTTGTTCCACTCGGTGATCACGGGCCACCCGTGCTCGGTGGACAGCCGGCTGACCGTGCCGGTCGCCAGCTGGAACAACCGGCCCTCGGCGGGCGGCAGCCCCAGGCGGCGCGCCGTGAGCACGCGCAGGAAGTGGGCGTGGGCCACCAGGATCACGTCACCCGTGCCGGTGTTGAGCGCCGTCTCGACCTTCCTGAGCACCCGGTCGGCCCGCGCGCCGATCTGCTCCGGCGACTCACCGGGGTGGCCCTCCGGGCCCGGCGGCACGCCGTCGGTCCACAGGTACCAGTCGGGGCGGGAGCGGTGGATCTCCGTCGTGGTGATGCCCTCGTAGCCGCCGTAGTCCCATTCGTGCAGGTCGGGGTCTGGTACGACCCCGGTCAGACCGGCCAGTTCGGCCGTGCGTATCGCGCGGTCCAGCGGGCTGGCCAGCGCCAGTGCGTAGGTCCGGTCGGTGAGAAGCGGGGCGAGGGACTTGGCCTGTTCCTCGCCGTGCTGGGTGAGGGGCAGGTCGGTCCAGCTGGTGTGCTGTCCCGACACGCTCCACTCCGTCTCACCGTGGCGGACCAGGAGGAGGTCCCCCACGGCGCACCTACTTCGACTCGACGGCGTGGCCGCCGAACTGGTTGCGCAGCGCCGCGATCATCTTCATCTGCGGGGAGTCGTCCTGGCGGGACGCGAACCGAGCGAAGAGGGAGGCCGTGATCGCCGGCAGCGGCACCGCGTTGTCGATGGCCGCCTCGACCGTCCAGCGGCCCTCGCCGGAGTCCTGCGCGAAGCCCTTCAGCTTGTCCAGGTGCTCGTCGTCGTCCAGCGCGTTGACCGCGAGGTCAAGGAGCCAGGAGCGGATGACGGTGCCGTCCTGCCAGGAGCGGAAGACCTCGCGGACGTTGTCCACGGACTTGACCTTCTCCAGGAGCTCCCAGCCCTCGGCGTAGGCCTGCATCATGGCGTACTCGATGCCGTTGTGGACCATCTTGGAGAAGTGCCCGGCGCCGACCTTGCCGGCGTGGACATAGCCGTACGGGCCCTCCGGCTTGAGCGCCTCGAAGATCGGGTGGAGCCGCTCGACGTGTGCCTTGTCGCCGCCGACCATCAGGGCGTAGCCGTTCTGCAGGCCCCACACACCGCCGGAGACACCGGCGTCGACGAAGCCGATGCCCTTGATGCCGAGTTCGGCGGCGTGCTTCTCATCGTCCGTCCAGCGGGAGTTGCCGCCGTCGACCACCGTGTCGCCCTCGGACAGCAGGTCCTTGAGCTCGTCGACGACGGACTGGGTGGCGTTGCCCGCCGGGACCATCACCCACACCACGCGCGGGGCGTCGAGCTTCCCGACCAGTTCCTCGAGGGACTTGACGTCGGAGACGTCGGGGTTGCGGTCGTAGCCGATGACGGTGTGGCCTGCGCGGCGGATCCGCTCGCGCATGTTGCCGCCCATCTTGCCGAGACCGATCAGTCCGAGCTGCATGTCATTCACTTCCTAAGCGTGCGGTACGTCGAGACGAGAGTGGTGGTGGACGGGTCGAGGCCGGGCACGTCGGCGCCGTCGGTCAGGGCGGGCTCGATGCGCTTGGCGAGCACCTTGCCCAGCTCCACGCCCCACTGGTCGAAGGAGTCGATGTTCCAGATCGCGCCCTGCACGAAGACCTTGTGTTCGTAGAGGGCCACGAGCTGGCCGAGGACCGACGGGGTCAGCTCACGGGCCAGGATCGTGGTGGTGGGGTGGTTGCCCCTGAAGGTGCGGTGCGCCACCTGCTCCTCGGCCACGCCCTCCGCGCGGACCTCCGCCGGCGTCTTGCCGAAGGCCAGCGCCTGGGTCTGCGCGAAGAAGTTCGCCATCAGCAGGTCGTGCTGCGCCTTGAGTTCACCGCTCAGCTCGGCGACCGGCTCGGCGAAGCCGATGAAGTCCGCCGGGATCAGCTTGGTGCCCTGGTGGATCAACTGGTAGTACGCGTGCTGGCCGTTGGTGCCGGGCGTGCCCCACACCACCGGGCCGGTCTGCCACTGCACCGGACGGCCGTCCCGGTCCACCGACTTGCCGTTGGACTCCATGTCCAGCTGCTGCAGGTAGGCCGTGAACTTGGACAGATAGTGGCTGTACGGCAGGACCGCGTGCGACTGGGCGTCGAAGAAGTTGCCGTACCAGACGCCCAGCAGGCCGAGCAGCAAAGGCGCGTTGGCCTCGGCGGGGGCGGTGCGGAAGTGCTCGTCGACCAGGTGGAAGCCGTCGAGCATCTCGCGGAACCGGTCCGGGCCGATGGCGATCATCAGCGAGAGGCCGATGGCCGAGTCGTAGGAGTAGCGGCCGCCGACCCAGTCCCAGAACTCGAACATGTTGTCCGGGTCGATGCCGAACTCCGTCACCTTGCCGGCGTTCGTCGAAAGCGCCACGAAGTGCTTGGCCACGGCCTTCTCTCCCCCATTCTCGAATTCGCTCGAATGGGAGGGGCCCCCAGCGCCGAGCCCGTCAAGGAGCCAGGTGCGGGCCGAGGTCGCGTTGGTGATCGTCTCGATCGTGGTGAACGTCTTCGACGCGACGATGAACAGCGTCTCCGCCGGGTCCAGGTCCCGGGTCGCCTCGTGCAGGTCGGCGCCGTCCACGTTGGACACGAAACGGAACGTCAACTCCCGTGCCGTGAAGGCGCGCAGGGCCTCGTAGGCCATCGCAGGACCGAGGTCCGAGCCGCCGATGCCGATGTTGACGACGTTCCGGATGCGCTTGCCGGTGTGGCCGGTCCACTCGCCCGAGCGGACCCGCTCGGCGAAGGCGCCCATCTTGTCGAGGACTGCGTGCACGGCCGGGACGACATCGACGCCGTCCACCTCGACCACCGCGTTGCGCGGGGCGCGCAGGGCGGTGTGCAGGACCGCCCGCCGCTCGGTGATGTTGATCTTCTCGCCGCGGAACGTGGCGTCCCGCAGCCCGAACACGCCGGTGGCGGTGGCCAGTTCCTGGAGCAGGGCGAGGGTCTCGTCCGTGATCAGGTGCTTGCTGTAGTCGATGTGCAGGTCGCCGACCCGTACGACGTACCGCTCGGCGCGCGCCGGGTCGGCCGCGAACAGCTCACGCAGGACGGGCTGTCCTTCGGCCCGGTGGTCCTCCAGGGCGGCCCACTCGGGCCGCCGGGTGAGCTCGGGGGTGTCAGGCATGGGAGACGGTCTCCTTGGTGCCCTCGCCGCGCAGGGCGATGGCGTACATCTCGTCTGCGTCGAGGCGGCGCAGTTCCTCGGCGATGAGTTCGGAGGTGGGGCGGACCTTCAGGGCGAGGGTGCGCGGCGGCTGGCCCGGCAGGGTCAGACTGGCCAGCGGGCCCTCGGGGCGGTCGATGACGATCTCGCCGGTCGCGGTGCCGAGCCGCACCTTCGTGACGACCGGGCCGGGCGAGACCACGCGGTCCACCTTCACCTTCAGCCGCGCCTCCAGCCAGCGGGCGAGGAGTTCGGCGCTCGGGTTGTCCGCCTCGGCCTCGACGGCCGCCGTGGTCACCGTGGCCCGGGCCTGGTCGAGGGCGGCGGCCAGCATGGACCGCCACAGGGTGAGCCGGGTCCAGGCCAGGTCGGTGTCACCGGGCGCGTAGTTGCGGGCCCGGGTCTCCAGCACCTGCATCGGCCGCTCGACCGCGTACAGGTCGGTGATCCGGCGCTGGGCGAGCGCGCCCAGCGGGTCCTTGGAGGGCGTCTCCGGAGCCTCCACCGGCCACCACACGACCACCGGGGCGTCCGGCAGCAGCAGCGGCAGCACCACCGAGTCGGCGTGGTCGGAGACCTCGCCGTAGGTGCGCAGCACGACCGTCTCGCCGGTGCCGGCCTCGGAGCCGACCCGGACCTCGGCGTCCAGGCGGGAGGTGGTGCGGTCGCGCAGGGTGCGGGCATGCCGCTTGATGACGACCAGGGTGCGCGAGGGGTGCTCGTGCGAGGCCTCCTCGGCCGCCTTGATCGAGTCGTAGGCGTTCTCCTCGTCCGTGACGATCACCATCGTCAGGACCATGCCCACGGCAGGGGTTCCGATGGCGCGGCGACCCTGCACCAGCGCCTTGTTGATCTTGCTTGCCGTGGTGTCGGTCAGGTCGATCTTCATGGCCTGCGCCAGCTCCGTCCGTCTCGTGCGAGCATCTCGTCGGCTTCCTGCGGTCCCCAGCTGCCCGACTCGTACTGTGCGGGCTTACCATGCTTTGCCCAGTACGTCTCGATCGGGTCGAGGATCTTCCAGGACTCTTCCACTTCCTGGTGACGAGGGAACAAATTGGCGTCGCCGAGCAGCACATCCAGGATGAGTCGCTCGTACGCCTCCGGGCTGGACTCCGTGAACGACTCGCCGTAGGCGAAGTCCATCGTGACGTCCCGGATCTCCATCGACGTGCCCGGCACCTTGGAGCCGAACCGGACGGTCATGCCCTCGTCGGGCTGGACGCGGATGACGATCGCGTTGGCGCCGAGCTCCTCGGTGGCCGTGGAGTCGAAGGGGGAGTGCGGGGCCCGCTTGAACACCACCGCGATCTCGGTGACCCGCCGGCCGAGCCGCTTGCCGGTGCGCAGGTAGAAGGGGACGCCCGCCCAGCGGCGGTTGTCGATGCCGAGCTTGACGGCAGCGTAGGTGTCGGTCTTCGACTTGGGGTCGATGCCGTCCTCCTGGAGGTAGCCGATCACCTTCTCGCCACCCTGCCAGCCCTCGGCGTACTGCCCGCGCACGGTGTGCCTGCCCAGGTCCTCCGGCAGCCGCACCGACTTCAGGACCTTCAGCTTCTCGGTGAGCAGCGCGTCCGCGTCGAACGCGATCGGCTCCTCCATCGCCGTCAGGGCCATCAGCTGGAGCAGGTGGTTCTGGATGACGTCACGGGCCGAGCCGATGCCGTCGTAGTAGCCCGCCCGGCCGCCGATGCCGATGTCCTCGGCCATCGTGATCTGCACGTGGTCGACGTACGAGCGGTTCCAGATCGGCTCGTACATCTGGTTGGCGAAGCGCAGCGCCAGGATGTTCTGGACGGTCTCCTTGCCCAGGTAGTGGTCGATGCGGAACACTTGGTCCGGGTCGAACACGTCGTGCACGACCGCGTTCAGGTCCTGTGCCGAGGCCAGGTCGTGGCCGAACGGCTTCTCGATGACCGCCCGGCGCCAGGAGCCCTCCGGCGGGGTTGCCAGGCCGACCTTCTTCAGCTGCTGGACGACCTTCGGGAAGAACTTCGGCGGCACGGAGAGGTAGAACGCGAAGTTGCCGCCGGTGCCCCGGGAGGAGTCCAGCTCGTCCACGGCCGACTTGAGCTGCTTGAACGCCGTGTCGTCGTCGAAGTCGCCGGGGATGAACCGCATGCCCTCGGCCAGCTGCTGCCAGACCTCCTCCTGGAACGGCGTCCGGGCATGCTCGCGCACCGCGTCGTGGACGACCTGCGCGAAGTCCTGGTCCGCCCAGTCCCGGCGGGCGAAGCCGACGAGCGAGAAGCCCGGCGGCAGCAGCCCGCGGTTGGCCAGGTCGTAGACGGCCGGCATCAGCTTCTTGCGGGACAGGTCACCGGTCACGCCGAAGATGACCAGGCCCGACGGGCCTGCGACCCGCGGCAGCCGCCGGTCGCGCGCGTCGCGCAACGGGTTGTCCCAGTCGGCGGCGGGCACCACCGGCACCCGCACCTCCTTGGCGGTCTCGCTCATTACGCCTCAACTCCCTTGCTGTCCAGGGACTTCGTGACGGCGTCCAGCAGGTCCTGCCAGGCCACCTCGAACTTGGCCACGCCCTCGTCCTCCAGCTTGCCCACGACCTCGTCGTAGGAGATGCCGAGCCGCTCCACCGCCTCCAGATCCGCACGGGCCTGGGCGTAGCCGCCGGTCACCGTGTCGCCGTGGATGTCACCGTGGTCGGCGGTCGCGTTCAGCGTCGCCTCCGGCATGGTGTTGACGGTGCCCGGCGCGACCAGCTCGTCGACGTAGAGGGTGTCCTTGTACGCCGGGTCCTTCACGCCGGTGGAGGCCCACAGCGGGCGCTGCTTGTTGGCCTTCGCGCCGGCCAGCGCGGTCCAGCGGTCACCGGTGAAGACTTCTTCGTACGCCTCGTAGGCGAGCCGCGCGTTCGCCAGCGCCGCCCGGCCCTTGAGCGCGAGCGCCTCGTCCGTGCCGATGACGGTCAGCCGCTTGTCGATCTCGCTGTCGACGCGGGAGACGAAGAAGGAGGCCACGGAGTGGATCGTGGAGAGGTCCAGGCCCTTGGCGGCGGCCTGCTCCAGGCCGGCCAGGTAGGCGGCCATGACCTCGCGGTAGCGCTCCAGGGAGAAGATCAGCGTGACGTTGACGCTGATGCCCTCGGCGATGACCGCGGTGATCGCCGGGAGACCGGCCTTGGTCGCCGGGATCTTGATCAGCACGTTGGGGCGGTCGACCAGCCAGGCGAGCTGCCTGGCCTCGGCGACGGTGGCGGCGGTGTCGTGGGCGAGGCGGGGGTCGACCTCGATGGACACCCGGCCGTCCGTGCCATGTGACACATCGTATACAGAATGCAGGATATCGGCCGCGGCCCGCACATCCCGCGTGGTCATCATCCGCACGGCCTCGTCGACGGTGACCCCTCGCACGGCCAGGTCGGTGAGCTGCTCCTCGTACCCCTCGCCGGAGCCGATGGCGGCCTGGAAGATCGAGGGGTTGGTGGTGACGCCGACGACGTTCTTCGTGGCGACCAGCTCGGCGAGGTTGCCGGTGCTGATCCGCTTGCGCGACAGGTCGTCCAGCCAGATCGAGACGCCCTCGTCGGAGAGTCGCTTCAGTGCTCCCGCGGTGGCGGTTGCTTCGGTCACAGTGATCATCTTCCTCTTCTGAACTGTTTCTGGCTGGTGGATCAGGCGGTACGGGCGGCGGCGAGGGACTCGCGGGCCCGCGCGGCCACGTTCTCGGCGGTGAAGCCGAACTCGGCGAACAGGGTCTTCGCGTCGGCGGAGGCGCCGAAGTGCTCCAGGGAGACGATCCGGCCGGCGTCGCCGACGAACCGGTACCAGGTCAGGCCGATCCCGGCCTCGACGGCGACCCGCGCCTTCACGGCCGGCGGCAGGACGCTGTCGCGGTACTCGCGGGGCTGCTCCTCGAACCACTCCACGGACGGCATCGACACCACCCGGGTGCCGACCCCCTCGGCCTCGAGCAGGTCGCGGGCCTCGACGGCGAGGTGCACCTCGGAACCGGTGGCGATCAGGACCACCTCCGGGGTCTCGGTCGACGACTCGCGCAGCACGTAGCCGCCCTTGGCCGCGTCCGGGTTCGGCGCGTACGTCGGCACGCCCTGGCGGGTCAGCGCGAGCCCGTGCGGGGCGGGGTGCGTGGCGTGCCTCTTCAGGATCTCGGCCCAGGCCGCCGCGGTCTCGTTGGCGTCGGCCGGGCGGACGACGTTCAGGCCCGGGATGGCGCGCAGCGCGGCCAGGTGCTCGACCGGCTGGTGGGTCGGGCCGTCCTCGCCGAGCCCGATGGAGTCGTGCGTCCAGACGTACGTCACCGGCAGCTGCATGAGAGCCGACATGCGGACGGCGTTGCGCATGTAGTCGGAGAACACCAGGAAGGTGCCGCCGTAGATGCGGGTGTTGCCGTGCAGGGCGATGCCGTTCATCTCGGCGGCCATCGAGAACTCGCGGATGCCGAAGTGGACGGTCCGGCCGTACGGGTTCGCCTCGGGCAGCGGGTTGCCCTTCGGCAGGAAGGAGGACGTCTTGTCGATGGTGGTGTTGTTCGAGCCCGCGAGGTCGGCCGAGCCGCCCCACAGCTCGGGCAGCACCGGGCCGAGCGCCTGGAGGACCTTGCCGGAGGCGGCGCGGGTGGCGACGGACGTGCCCTCCTCGAAGGCGGGCAGTGCGTCCTCCCAGCCCTCGGGGAGCTGGCCGGCGACGACCCGGTCGAAGAGCCGCGCGTGCTTCTCGTTCCCGGCGCGCCACTCGGCGATGCGCTTGTCCCAGGCCGCATGGGCCTCGGCACCCCGGTCGAGGGCCCGGTGGGTGTGGGCCAGGACGTCGGTGTCGACCTGGAAGGTCCGCTCCGGGTCGAAGCCGAGGACGCGCTTGGTGGCGGCGACCTCGTCGGCGCCGAGCGCCGAGCCGTGGGAGGCCTCGGTGTTCCGCGCGTTCGGGGCGGGCCAGGCGATGATCGTGCGCATCGCGATGATGGACGGCCGCCCGGTCTCTTCCCGCGCCGCCTTGAGCGCCGCGTACAGGGCGTGAACGTCGACGTCACCCTCCGTGGTCGGCTCGATGCGCTGGGTGTGCCAGCCGTAGGCCTCGTACCGCTTCAGGACGTCCTCGGAGAACGCGGTCGCGGTGTCGCCCTCGATGGAGATGTGGTTGTCGTCGTAGACGAAGACCAGGTTGCCGAGCTTCTGGTGGCCGGCCAGGGAGGAGGCCTCGGCGGAGACGCCCTCCTCCAGGTCGCCGTCGGAGACGATCGCCCAGATGGTGTGGTCGAAGGGGGAGGTGCCCTCGGGGGCCTCGGGGTCGAAGAGACCGCGCTCGTAGCGGGCGGCCATGGCCATGCCGACGGCGTTGGCGACGCCCTGGCCGAGGGGGCCTGTGGTGGTCTCGACGCCGGCCGTGTGGCCGTACTCCGGGTGGCCCGGGGTCTTCGACCCGTGCGTCCGGAAGGCCTTGAGGTCGTCCAGCTCCAGCTCGTACCCGGCGAGGAACAGCTGGGTGTAGAGGGTGAGCGAGGTGTGCCCGGGGGAGAGGACGAAGCGGTCCCGGCCGGTCCACTCGGGATCCGCCGGGTCGTGGCGCATCACCTTCTGAAAGATCGTGTACGCGGCCGGGGCCAGGCTCATCGCGGTGCCGGGGTGCCCGTTGCCGACCTGCTGCACGGCGTCGGCCGCGAGGAGGCGCGCGGTGTCCACGGCACGCCGGTCGAGGTCGGTCCACTCGAAGCCGTCCGATGTCTGCGTGCTCATCTCCGTGCTCATCTTCAAGAAGTCCTCGTTCGAAGCGTTCTGGCTGGCCTGACGCGTTCAAAAGTAAAAGTCTGACTTTTGAGAGGGAAGGTTGGAGTGTGTCAGCCTGTGGTGAAAGTGGGACACGGATCTTCGACAGGGATGGCACGAGAAGGACATGACGGACAGAACGCCCAGCGGGGCAGGCGACGGTGACGGAATCAGAACCTTCCCCTTTCCGGTGGATCTGAGCGTCTGCGGCGTCGGCATCCAGGTCGGCCCGATGGGGACCGAACGCATGTGGCACGACGACGCACCGCTGGAGCGCGTCCACCGCATCGACTTCCACGTGGTCATGCTCTTCACCGAGGGCCCGGTCCGCCACATGATCGACTTCGCCGAGTACGAGGCCCGGGCCGGCGACCTGCTCTGGATCCGCCCGGGCCAGGTGCACCGCTTCTCGCGGACCTGCGAGTACCGCGGCAGCGTCCTCACCATGCAGCCCGGCTTCCTGCCGCGGGCCACCGTCGAGGCGACCGGCCTCTACCGCTACGACCTGCCGCCCCTGCTCCGCCCCGACGCACCCCAGCTCGCCGCGCTCCGGGCGTCGCTCGCCAACCTGCAACGCGAGTACGAGGACACGGAAACCCTCCCCCTGAGCCTGCACACGTCCGTGCTGCGGCACTCCCTGACGGCGTTTCTCCTCCGCCTCTCCCACCTGGCGGCCAGTTCGGCGGAGGCGGCCCGCCGCCAGGCCGACACGACCTTCACCCTTTTCAGGGACGCGGTGGAGAAGGACTTCGCCACCAACCACAGCGTCAACGCCTACGCCGACGCCCTCGGCTACTCCCGCCGCACCCTGGTCCGCGCGGTCCGCGCGGCGACCGGCGAGACCCCCAAGGGCTTCATCGACAAACGGGTCGTCCTGGAGGCCAAACGCCTCCTGGCCCACACGGACCTCCCGATCGGCCGCGTCGGCGCGGCGATCGGCTTCCCGGACGCGGCGAACTTCTCCAAGTTCTTCCACCTGCACACCGGGCAGACGCCGGTGGCGTTCCGGGCGGAGCTGCGCTGAGGCGGCGAGGGCCCGCTGTGCGGATGCGGCCCGTCTTCTTACCGTGCGAGAAGATTCCGGACCTCCGCGGCCTGCGCCGCGCCGAGTTCGGTGTAGGACACCAGGGCGTCCTCGAGGCACTGCATCGCCGTACGCGGCTCCCCTTGGAGCAGCGCGAGTCTGCCGCGCTCCAGCAGGACCCGGGCGGCGCCGGAACGGTCGCCGATGCGCGCGTAGATGCCACCCGCATGCTCGAACCGCGCGGTCGCGGAGTCCAGATCACCCTCCTCGCGGTCGACGACGCCCAGCTCCACCTCCGTCCAGGCGGCGCCGCGCGGACTCTCCAGCCGTTCGTAGGTCCGCAGGGCTCTGTCGCCGTGATCCCGTGCCGTGTCGAGTTCCCCTGCCTCCCTGTGGAGCGTGCACAGTTCGACGTTCACGTCCGCCATGTTCCGTTGGCCGTCCAGGACGGTGAATTCCTGCAACGCCGCGTCCAGCAAGGCCTGTGCCTCGGTGCGGTGTCCCCGGATTCTCCTCACGATCCCCAACTCGCGCCGAGCCCAGGCGCAGCCGTTCCGGTCCGAGGCAGCGGACTTGATCCGCAGGGCCTCTGTGAACCGTACCTCGGCACTGTCGTAGGCTCCGGTCAACCGGTCGATGGTGCCGAGTTCGATGAGGATCCATGCCATATTGCGGTGGTTCCCGTTTGCGCGGTAGATGCGCATCGCCCGGTTCAAGTTGTTCCGGGCATCTTGGTAGTCCCCCGTCGCGCGGTTGATCATCCCGAGGACCCCGAGAGCATTGGCCTCGCCGCGCCACTCGCTCGCATACCGGTGGAAGAAGCCGGCGGCATCCGCCATCATGTCCCGCGCCGCCGCGTAGTCGGCCAAGTGGTAGAGATTCATACCGACTTCGCTCGCGCAGTACGCCTCATTCCGCGAGTCCCCCAGTCCGTGGAAGATGCCCCTCGCCTCCTCGGCGACCACCAGGGCGGTCCGGTACCGTCCCGAGGCGCGGTGCAGGGCGCCCAACTCTCCACTGCAATGGGCGCGCCCCGCTTCGTCTCCGGAAACGAGAGCAAGCTGCAGCGCGGAGTCGTTGAGCTCCGTCGCCTGCGGGATGTTCCGTTGGATGCGCATGAAGTAGGCGAGCCCCGCGGTCAGTTGCCAGCTGTGAGGCCAGCCGCAGTCGATGGCCAGCCGGGCCACCGACCGCAAGTCGTCAAAGTGGTTCCGGAGCCAATCGAGTGCCTCGCCCTCTGCCATCGAAGCCCGGGGTTCCTGCCCGCCGGTTCGGCGGACGTCGATGACGAAGGAGGCGTGGATGCCCCTGCCGGCAACCGTCAACTGCTCGGCCACGAGCCGGAACAGCCGCTCGCGTGTCTGGTCGCGCGTTGCGGCATCGTCCTGCCGTGAGTACTCCCGATGTGCCAGCGAACGCACCAGGTCGTGGAAGCCGTAACCGTGCGGGTCGGGCCTGATGACCAGACCGTGCCGGTGCAGCAGTGCGAGTGCCCGTGCTGCTTCCGTGACCGGCAGGCCGGCGAGAGCGGCGGCGATCTCGGCGGTGACGTGGGGACCGGGGTGGACCGCCGTCCTGCGGAAGACCAGGTGGTCCACGGGTGCCAACGCCTCGATCGTCGCCAGCAGCGGTTCGCCGCCCTCGGCACGTGGGGTGAGGTTCGGCTCGGCGCGCAGGGCCAACGGGGTCTGCTCGGCGACGATTCTGTCGGCGATGTGCCGGATGGTCAGTGGCAGACGATGCACGGCGACCAAGGCGTCGATCACACCGCGGTCGACCGGGCGCGAAGCACGGCGCAGAATGTCGCCGACCACGGAGCGGGCGGCGTCCTCGCTCAGCGCGTCGACCTCGACGTGCAGGTCCGCGTCGAGACCCGGCACCATGTGCCGGCTTGTGACGATGACCATCGAGCGGGCGGATGCCGGCAGCAGGCAGCGCACTTGGGCAGCTTCGGACACGTCGTCGAGGACGATCAGGAACCGCCCGTTCCCGACGGCGGACCGCCACTGGCTGCTCATGTTCTCCAGATCGAAGTCCGTCGTCGCCGGAGCCGCTCCGACGATGGCCAGCACCGCGGCGAGAACGTCCTGCGGGCGAAGCCGCCCCGCCGACTCGGCGTGGCTGCGGTAGCCGACGAAAAGGCAGCCGCCCGGGTAGCGGTCGGCGAGGAGGTGCGCAGCCTGGACTGCGAGCTCCGTCTTGCCGCTTCCCGAGCGGCCTGTGACGAGGCAGACGAGTGGCCGTGCCGCTGCTGCGGGAGGCTCGGCGGTGAGGAGCCGTGCCATTTCGCTGTCGCGGCCGGCGAACACTGCTGTGCCCGGCGGAAGCGTGTTCGGGCCGCCGCCGTGGTCGGCGGATGCATCGTCCGGGGCGGGAGCGCCCGCTGTGCGGCTGCCGCCCGGCACCAGGGCGGCGCCCGTGGCCGCCATGGTGACCAGTACGAGCAGAGTGCCGAAGAGCCACCAGTTCCAGGTCGCGGTGACGATGTTCGTGACCGCACCCACACCGGCTCCCAGAACGGGTCCGGACGCCAGAATCAGTCGCTCGCTTCGTCGCCTGGGACTTATGGCCATCGCCCCCGTAGTCGTCGGGCGAACAGCACATGCCCACTCGGACGCGACTCCACGCCCTGGACCGATGGGGGTGACATGCGAGACAGCAGCGCGTTCTCCGCAACGTTGGCTACTGAATATCAGTCCGCATGTCTGCATTTGACGGCGCCGAGTGCGTGTGCCCGCCCCACCCCGAAGCGAGGGTGGGGCGGGCTGGAGCGGACCGTGTGGCGAGGACAGGCAGATCAGAAGGTGTAGGCGCCTCCGTTCAGGAGGGCGGGAGCCGTCCCGGCGACGGGGGAGAGGACGGTGAGGGTGCCGGCGGTGGCGGAGAGGTGGCCGGCGCCGTCGCCGGGCCACCAGCGGGCGGCTCCGGAGGAGTCGACGGCTGCGAAGTCGGTGTGGCCGTCAGAGTTCACGTCGCCCGTGAAGAACCGGCTGTACCCGGCGAAGGATGTGCCGGACGCCAGTTGCCGGGCGGCGGACAGGCCCCCCTTGCCGTCGCCCGCCCACCACCAGAGGGTGCCACCGGAGTCGACGGCGGCGACATCGGTGTTGCCGTCGTCGTTGAAGTCGCCGGTGGGGACGCCGGAGTAGCCGGAGAAGGACGTGTCGGGCCACAGGTTCTGGCGGGCCCCGAAGGTACGGTCGCCGTTTCCGGGCCACCACCACAGGTGGCCGTCGAAGCCGAGGCCGACGATGTCGGTGAGGCCGTCGGCGTTGAAGTCGCCGCCGGAGACCGCCTTGACGGTGCTGAACGAGGTGCCGGACATCAGGACCATGGGGGCGGACAGGATGCCGTCGCCCTGTCCCAGCCAGAAGTCCAGCTGACCCTGGTCGTTGATGGCGATGAGGTCGCCGATGCCGTCGTTGTTGAAGTCGCCGCGGGCCGGGTGGAAGGACGAGCCGAAGGTGCCGCCGATCAGGGTGTGGTTCTCCAGGTGCCGTTCGCCGGTGGTGGCGTCGCCGAAGCCCGCGAAGTACCAGATGTTGCCGTCGCCGGTGCGGCTGAGGACGTCCATCTGGCCGTCGCCGTCGGTGTCGTCCCAGGAGCGGGTGTCGGCCTCGCCGGTCTCGAAGGGCAGGTGGAGCAGCAGGCCGGTGCCGGAGTACGTGTCGGCGGTCGCCGCGGCGGAGATTTCCTGGGCGCTCAGCGCCCGGCTGTAGAGCACCACGCTGTCGATCGAACCCGAGAAGGGCTGCGCGCCGTCCAGCCGGTTGCCGACCTGGAGCGGCTGGGGGCGGGCCGGCGAGACCGCGCCGCTCGGCGCGGTGCCGGTGGCGACCTTGGTGCCGTCGATCCACAGGCTCAGCTCCTGGCCGGTGGATGTGGTGGCGCGTTCCAGGGCCACGTGGTGCCAGGCGTTGTCGTTGTAGCTCGACTTGGAGTACAGCGTCGTGCTGCCGGAGGCCGTGGTGGCGTTGGCGGCGATCCGGTTGCCGGCGGGATCCGCCCGGATCCACAGCTGCGGCAGCCCCGCGCCGACGCCGAAGCCCCAGAGGATGCCCCGCAGTCCGGTGGTGGAGCTGTACCTGAAATCCGCGGCGGCCGTGAAGTCCCCGCTGAGCTGGGCGTACGAGGGGCTCGGTGCGACGTTGACGAAGCCGGCGGGGGCGTCCGGGGCCAGCCTCACCGCGCGGCCGAACTTCCCGTCGGTCAGCCGGGCGCTGCCGCGCAGGGTGGCCGCGTTGCCCCCGGCGGTGTCCGGGGTGCGGGCGCCGGTCACCGGTCCGGTGAGAACGGTCTGGCCGGCGGAGACGATGGTGAAGCGGACCGAGGTGTGGTCGTACGTGGTGTCGGTGTCCTGCCACGGGTCGGGCCCGGCCTCGTAGATCACTCCGAGACCGCCGGACGCGGTGCGGGTGAGGTCGGAGTAGCCGGCACCCGCCTTGGCGATGGTCAGGCCCTCGGCGGGCGTCTGCCAGGTGGCGCCGTCGTCGAAGGAGGAGCGGAGTTTGAGGGTGCCCTGCAGCGACGGACTCGCGGGGTCGTGGTAGACGGGCTCGGTGATCACCAGCTGGTTGAAGCTGTCACCGCGCGGGACGCTGTCGAGGGACAGCACCGGGGCGAAGACCCGTGCACCGGGCAGGCCGGCCGAGGTCACCGTGGACCAGGTCTGGCCGCGGTCGAGGCTGATGGCCTTGTTGCGGTTGGTGCCCGCGGTGGCGTCGGCGTTGCTGTTGGCCTGGTTGTTGCGGGAGGTCATGTAGAGGCTGCCGTCGGACAGCTGCGCGATGCTGGCCTCTCCCGCGAACAGGGGCGCGGCGTTGGGCGTGATGCCACCGCGGTGCCAGCTGGCTCCGTGGTCGTCGGTGTAGATGGCGGAGGCGTGGTGGCCGTCGTCCACCCACGTCCCGTCGGCCGCCGGACGGCCGTTCTGGTACGCGGGCGCCAGCAGCCGGCCGTCGTCGTCGGCCGCGACCGGCCGCAACTGGATGCCGTGTCCCGGGCCGGGCTGGAGGAAGCGGACGCCCTGCTGCTCGGTGGCGGGCTGTGTGTCCAGCCGGGGGTTCACCTGGCCGGTGATGTCCGTCCGGCCGACCCAGGTCCGGCCGTTGTCATGGCTGTACATGGCGAACGTCTGGATACGGTTCGGCTGGCCGTCCGTGCCGGTGACGCCCCCGGTGGTGAGCAGCCGCACGCTGTAGAGCAGCACCACCTGGCCCACGACCTGGCCCGTGGCCGGGTCCTTGTACGTGGCGTCGACGATCGGTGTGGCTGGGCGTCGATGGCCGGCACGCCCAGGTTGGCGGGGTCGCCGGAGAGACTGCGGGCGATGATCTGCGGCGCGCTCCAGGTGGCGCCGCCGTCCGCCGACGCCCGGCTCACGATGTCCATCTCCTTGGTGTCCTCGCACGCGCCGCCCGTCCGGGCTTCGGCGAAGGCGAGCAGCGTCCCGTTGCCGGTGCGGACCACCGAGGGGACCCGGAAGCATGCGTAGGTCCGGCCGCTGATGGTCGTGTTCGAGGTGAACAGGGTTGACTGGCTCGGTAGTTGGGGTGGCTGGGCCGTGATGACGGGCGCTGCTGCCGCGGGTGCCGGTGACACCAGTGCGGCACCGGCGATCAGCGGCAGCAGCAGAGCCCTGACGACGGCGGAGAGATTCATGTGAGGAAGGTATGACGATGCCATGTGACGGCATGATGAATTGTCGTCGGCCCGGTCCTTTATGCGGACCGGGCCGACGGCTGGGCGGGGTGATGGGCCGTCAGGGCCTCACACCATGCGCCTAGTGACCGAAGTCGAACCAGTTCACGTTCACGAAGTCCGCCGACTGGCCGCTGCTGAAGGTCAGATAGACGTCGTGGGTGCCCGTCACCGAGCTGATGTTGGCAGGGACCGTCGTCCAGGTCTGCCAGCCACCGGTGTTGCCCACGGAGAAGCTGCCGATGGGGGAGTTGGACGGGCTGTCCAGGCGTACCTGAACCAGGCCGCTCACCCCGGATGCCGCGCCGCTCGCCACCCTCGCGTAGAACTGGGTGGCCGCCGTGGAGCCGAAGTTGACGCCCTTGTAGAGCGCCCAGTCGCCGTTGGCGACGTACCCGATGTCCTGGCCGCCGCCGGTGTCGGTGGTGGTCTCGGCGGTCACGCCGGACTGGCTGTCGTACGACTCCGCCTGGATCGCGCTGTAGGCGTCCCGGTTGCCGGTCGGCGGGGTGGTGGTACCGCTCCCACTCGCCTGGAGGACCTGGACGTAGTCGACGACCATCGGGTGGCCGGACTCGGTGGCGCTGGTCGGACCGCCGCCGAACGCGTCCGGGAAGCCGCCGCCCATCGCCACGTTCAGGATGACGAAGAAGCCGTGGTTGGTGGCGTTCGCCCAGGTGGTGGCGTCGACCTGACTGGCCGTCACCGTCTGGTAGTTGACACCGTCGACGTAGAAGCGGATCGCCTCGGGGCTCACCGAGCGGTCCCACTCCATCGTGTAGGTGTGGAAGCCGGACTGGCAGGTGGTGTTGGGGCAGGCGGTCGAATTGCCCAGGCCCGTCGTCTCGTTACAGGGACCGCCCGGGTTGGTGCCGCAGTGCATCGTCGCCCAGACCTTGTTCAGGCCCTGCACGTTCTCCATGATGTCCAGCTCGCCGACGCTCGGCCAGTTCTGGTAGTTGCCCCGGTAGGGCGCGCCCAGCATCCAGAACGCGGGCCAGTAGCCGTAGGCGGCGGTGCCGGTGACGTTCGGCATCTGGATGCGGGCCTCGACGCGCAGCTTGCCGCCGGCCGGGGGCTGGAAGTCGGTACGGGTGGTCTCGATCCGGCCCGACGTCCAGTTGCCGGCCGAGTCCCGCACCGGCGTGATCTTCAGGTCGCCGCTGCCGTCCAGGGCGACGTTGGTGGTGGACGAGGTCATCGTCTCGACCTCGCCGGTGCCCCAGTTGGCGGCACCTCCGGGGTACGAAGTCCCGGTGTCGTACTGCCAGTTGGAGGTGTTGACCCCGGTGCCGGCCGTGCCGTTGAAGTCGTCGAGGAAGACCTGGCTCCAGCCGGACGGCACGCCCGGCGCGGAGGCGCTGGCGGGGAGGGTGGCGGTGGTGGCGGCCGCGACCGCCAGACCCATGGTGGCGAGCGCGGCGAGGAGGGCGCGGCGGAACGAGCGCCGCCGTCTGTGATCCGCAGGGGATATACCGGAGGTTTCACTCATGGGGGTGCCTCTCGGGTACGGAGTGGGGTGCGCGGGAGTGCCTCCGAGAGCGCCAGGACTGGCTGAGAGCGCTCTCAAAGTGGGCCCAATGTGCTCTCCGTGCCTTCCGTCGTCAAGAGTTAAAACAAAGAATCACCTTGTTTCTCAACGGAGTTCAGGCGGTGAAGCCGGGGTGTCCGACCCGGACACCCCCTAGACCGCGCTGCCCGCCTTCCAGTCCGCCCAGGACAGGTTCCAGCCGTTGAGGCCGTTGGAGGCCTCGACGGTCTTCTCGCCGGAGTTCTTGACGATCACCACGTCACCGAGGATCGAGCTGTCGTAGAACTTGTAGCCCGCCACCGAGCTGTCGTTCGCGCCCTTGGCGTCGTGCAGGCCGACGCAGCCGTGGCTGGTGTTCTGGCTGCCGAAGACCGACGTCGACGCCCAGTAGTTGCCGTGCACGAAGGTGCCGGAGGTGGTCAGGCGCTGGGCGTGCGGGACGTCGGAGATGTCGTACTCGTCGCCGAGGCCGACCGTGGAGGACTCCATCCGGGTCTGCTTGAACCGCTCGCTGATCACCATGATCCCGGACCAGGTGGTGTGCTGGGCGTTGCCGCCGGAGACCGGGTAGGTGGCGTACGTGGCACCGTCCCGCTTCACCGTCATCTCCTTGGTCGACAGGTCGACGGTGCTGATCTGCTCGCGGCCGATGTGGAAGGTGACGTCCTTGGACTGCACGCCGTAGATGCCGTCCGAGCCCTCGACGTCCTTCAGCTTCAGGCTCAGCGTGATCTTGGTGCCCTTCGCCCAGTACGTCTCCGGGCGGAAGTCGAGGCGGGTGTCGCTGAACCAGTGCCCGACGATCTCGACCTCCGGCTCGGCGGTCACGGTGATCGCCTTCTGGACCGCCGCCCGGTCCTTGACCGCGTGCGTGAAGTTGATCGACACCGGCATGCCGACGCCGGACGTGGAGTCCGCCTCGGGCGTGAAGTAGCCGAGGAACGTCTCGCCGGGGGACTTCGTGGTGAAGGTGGCCACCGTCTCGTCGGTCGCGCCCTGCGCCTTCGCCGTCACCGTGTACTTCGTGCCGGAGAACGGGTTCTTCGCCGAGGTCCATTTCGTCTTCGCGTCGTTGAAGGTGCCCGACAGCGTCGCCCCGTCGTTGCCCGCGACGGTCACGGAGGCCAGCGTGCCGTCGGTCACCGTGACCTCGACGGGGGTGGTGAAGTCCGCCTTCTTGGTGCCGGAGACGGGACTGACCGTGATCGTCGCCTTCTTGGTCGCGGACTTCGCGGAGGCCGTGGCACCCTTGCCGTCGGTGGCGGCCGAGGCGTCCGCGGAGGAACTGCATCCGGCCAGCGCGGCCCCCGCTGGCACCGCGCCCAGAGCGGCGAGGATCCCGCGCCGGGACCACTTCCCCGACTGCCGTCCGGACCGGTTCGATATGTGCTGGACGCCCACGACACGCCTTCCTGACTTGTCCACCTGTGTCAGGGCATCCTGCGCTCGTTCTATGGGTGGTTCCTTTGAATAGCGGGGCTGCTCGCTGAGATTCCGATGAGGAGCGGGGAGGTCACCCTGCGCAGCCGCGGTCAATCCCCTGCGGACCGGGGCGAGTCGGCCGGAACCCGGGTTGTCCCGCCCTCCGATCGTGAACAGAGTATGAACGCGCGACCGGCGGCCTGAGTTTCCGGTGAGATCGACTTTCCGGCCTGGCTTCCCCACCTATCCGATCGGAATAGTGAAGAAGCAGTAAGCCGACCCCGCCGGAGGTATTCCGTGACCGACGTCCGCAAGCGGCACAACGTGGCCATCGTGGGAGCAGGCGCGGCGGGTACCCTCACCGCCGTCCAGCTCTGCGAGACGGCGCACCGCCGCCGGACTCCGCTCGACCTCGTCCTGATCGACCCGGCCCCGGAGGCGGGCCGGGGCACCGCCTACGCCACCCGCGACCCCCGGCACCGGCTCAACGTGCCCGCCGGCAACATGAGCGCCTACCCGGACGACCCCGGGCACTTCGTCCGCTGGCTCTGCCGGCACGGCGAACCCACCGTCACCGGCGCCGACTTCGCCACCCGCTACCGCTACGGCGCCTACCTCGCCGACACCCTCGGCCAGGCCCTCGTCCGCGCCCACGGCACGGTCGCCGTACGGCGGCTGCGCACCCTCGCCGAGAGCTGTACCGGCACCCCCGAAGGCCGGGTGGAACTCCACCTCGCCGACGGGGGACCCCTGGTGGTGGACAGCGCGGTCCTGGCCACCGGCCCCGCCGGGGCGAGTGCCGGCTGGGCCCCGCCCGCCCTGCGCACCTCGCCCCGCTTCATCGCCGCCCCGTGGGCGCCGGGCGCCCTGGACCCCGTACGGGACAGCCCCGAGGACGTCCTCCTGGTCGGCACCGGCCTGACCGCCGTCGACCTCGCCCTCGCCCTCGACCGCCCCGGCCGCACCGTGCACGCACTCTCCCGCAGCGGACTGCTGCCCCAGCCGCACGCCCTCGGCCCGGCCGGCGCCATGCCCGCCCCGGACGGCCTCGACGACACCTCGCTGGGCCGGCTGCGCCGCGCGGTCTACCGCCATCTGAGCCGCTCCGTGCGCACCCACGGCGACTGGCGGCCCGGCCTGGACAGCCTGCGCCCGCACACCGCCCGGCTGTGGCGCAGCCTCACCCCCGAGGAGCGCGAGGATTTCCTGGCCCGCGAGGGCGCCCTGTGGAACACCCACCGCCACCGCATGGCCCCCGCCACCGCCGAACACGTCTCCCGCGCCCGCACCGCGCGGCGCCTGTACGTCCACACCGGCACGGTGGTGCGCGCCACGGAGGCCGAACAGGGCCCTCTCGCCGTCGAGTTGTCCGACGGCGCCACGCTGCCGGTGGGCTGGGTGGTCGACTGCACCGGCCCCGGCCGCCGCCTCGACGCCCCCCTGTGGCAGGACCTGTTCGCCTCCGGCACGGCGGTCCCGGGACCGCTTGCCATGGGCGCGGCCACCCGCGACGGACAGCTCCTCGACGCCGACGGCCGGGCCCGGCTGCCGCTGTTCACGCTGGGCGCCCCGCGCCGGGGCGAGCTCTGGGAGACCACGGCGATCCCCGAGATCCGCGTCCAGGCGGCCGAACTGGCCCACCGGCTGCTGCCGCTCCCGGAGCGCCGGCGGGGCTCGCGGCGGCCGGTGGACGGCCACGGACTGCCCCTGTCCACCCACGCCGAGGCGGCCGCCGCCTACCGCGGCGGCCTGGACCGGGTCCTCAAGGTGCGCTCCGGCGCCGAGGACGCCTTCGCCCGTGCGGTCGCCCTGGACCCCGGATTCGCCCTCGGCCACGCGGCCCTCGCCCTGCTGGGCCACGAGTGCGCCGCCGCCGTCGACGTGCCGCGCGCCCTCGCCGACGCCCAGCGCAGCGCCCGCGAACGCGCCGACGAACGCGAGCGGTCCTTCGTGGACGTGGTCACGCGCCGGGTGACCGGTGACGACGGCGACGAGGCGCTCGTACGGCATCTGCGGGAGCACCGGGGAGACGCGCTGGCGCTCGCGGCGGCCGTGCCGACCATCGCGTTCTCCGGAGTGAGCGACCTGCAGGACGACGACGCCCTCAGGCTGCTCGACCTGACCTCGCCCGCGTACGACGGACACTGGTTCCACACCTCGCTGCTGGCCTTCCTGCGCCAGGAGCAGGGGCGGCTGCACGAGGCGGGCGAACTGGCCCACCGGGCGCTGGCCGCCGAGCCGGCCTCCGGGCACGCGGTGCACGCCCTGGCCCACGTCCACTACGAGTCCGGGGCGCACGAGGCGGGCCGGGACTGGCTCGACGGGTGGGTGTCCGGGCGCGGCCGGGGCGCGGTGCACCGGGCGCACTTCTCCTGGCACATCGCCCTGCACGAACTCGCCCTCGACGACCCGGCCGCCGTCCGCAAGCGGTGGTTCGCGCAGCTCGCGCCGGGCCGGGTGGTGAGCGGGGTACGGGCCCTGGTCGACTCGGGGTCGCTGCTGTGGCGGGCGCGGGTGAGCGACAGCTGGCGGGGTGACTTCCCCGTCGCGGGGGTTCTGGAGGCGGTGGAGCGCGACGTGCTGGAGCGGCCGCAGACCGCGTTCACCGCCCTGCACGCGGCCGTCGCCCTCACCGCGGCCGGGGATCTGGCCGCGCTGCGCCGCCTGCGCGATCACGCCGCCGGCGCCGACGAGGTGCAGCGCGAGGTGGTCGCCCCGCTGTGCGAGGCGTTCGCCGCGCTCGTCGAGGAGCGCTTCCAGGAGGCGGCCCGGGGGCTCGACGCGCTGCTGCCGGTGCTGCGCCGGGTCGGCGGCAGCGCGGCCCAGCGGGAGGTGGTGGAGGAGACCCTCCTGTACGCCCTGGTCTCGGACGGCCGTTGCGAGGCGGCACGGCGACTGCTCGACGCCCGCCTCGACCGCACCGACGCCCCGCGCGACCGACGGCTGCGTGCGGGGCTGCCCTCCTGAGCGGTCAGGAGGGCAACCCGCGGTCCGGGCCGGCCCCGCCGACCGGCGGGAACGGCCCGGGCAACGCCCGCTTCCACACGTGAGACGTGCACGTGTCCGTGAGACGTCCACGTGTCACGGCGAAGTCCCGCCAGGATCAGTGACGCGGCCCGCGCCGGCCGATGCCGTGGGCGGTGCCGCGGCGGACTCCGGCCGAATGCCCTTCAGCGTTCGGCACCCTGGGTCTCCTGCAGCCGGGCGGCGACCGGCCGGGTGTCCCGGGGTCCGTCGACGGGCTCCTGGGTGTTCTGCGGCCTGTCGGCGAGCTTGAGCCACACCACTCCGATGATGATGACGCCCAGCCACAGGGCCTGGACCGGGGTGAGGGCCTCGTCGAAGAAGACGGGGCTCAGCAGCGCCGCACCGGCCGATCCGATGCCGGCCCACACGGCATAGCCGATACCGACGTCGATGGCGCGCAGCGCGACGCTCAGTGCCCAGAGCGTCAGAAGGAAGAACACGACGGCGACCAGCGACCACGTGAGGCGGGTGAAGCCGTGGCTCCCGCCGACGGAGAGCGCGTAGCCGACTTCGAACCCTCCGGCGAGGAGAAGCATGAGCCAGGAGTTGGCCGAGGAGCGGCCGGTGTTGGACATGGGGTGGGTCCTCTCGTGAAGATGGGGCGGGCGACGGCGGGGATCCTCAGGCGGCACCGCTGAGCTGCAGGCCGACGACGCCGGTGATGATGACGGCGATGCCGAGGGCCTTGCGCCAGTCCAGCCGCTGGCCGAAGAGCGCAGCTCCGAGCAGGGTGATGCCGACGCCGGCGACGGACGTCCAGATGGCGTAGCCGACACCGACGTTGAAGGTCAGCAGGGCCCTGCTGAGGAAGTAGGTCCCGATCGCACCGCTGAGCAGGGTCACGACGGTCCACTTGCGGTTCTTGAAGCCTTCGGCCTTGCCGGCCGCGATGGCCACGAGGATCTCGAAGACGTCTGCGATCGCGAGGTAGAGCCACTGCATGGGCATTCCTTTCGTTCGGCGGAGGCCGGCGGTGCGGGGCCGGCCCGCCTCGGGGTTCGCCGTGGCGCGTGCACGGCGATGGGCACGGCCGGGCGGTGGTCCGCCGGGCGTGTGGTGGTCGCGCAGCCGGGCGCCGTGCACCCGCTGCGGTGCGCGTGAAGGAGTCAGCAGCCGTCGATGCCGCAGGCGGCACCGCGGGCGACGGCCTGCTCGGCCTGGGCGTCGAGCACGGCCTTGCGGATCTGGGCCGCGGAGGGAACCCCCTCGATGCGGTGGCGTTCGCCGATGACGAGCGTGGGGACGACGGAGATCCGGTAGGCGGCGGCGGTCCGCAGCGCCTCCTGGTGGGCCTCGGTGTAGGTCCCGGCCGTCAGCGCCGCGGTGAAAGCGGTTTCGTCCAGGCCCAGTTCGGACGCGACGTCGGCGAGGACGTCCAGTTGCCCGATGTCCCGGTTCTCCTGGAAGAAGGCCCGCAGCACACGCGGGGTGTATTCCGCGCCCTTGCCGTGCTCGGCCGCGTACCAGTAGCCCTCGAACGCCAGCCGGGTGTAGGGCTGCGGCGAGACGGTGGGCAGGGTGATGTCCACGTTCATCCGGCGGGCCATCGGATAGACCGCACGCGCCCAGATCGCCGGCAGGTACTCGTCCTCCGGCCGCAGCGTCGGGGTCGGGTGGGGCCGCAGTTCGAACGGCATCCACTCGATCTCGACGTCCAGGTCGCGGGTGGCCTCGTGCAGCGGGCCCTCGGCCAGCATGCAGAACGGGCAGACGTAGTCCGACCAGACCTTGATGCCGACCCCGCCGGTTTCCGTTCCGGTCACATCCGCCTCCGGTTGAGGGCGAGGAACTCTTCGAACGGCTGCGTCGCTTCGGGGATCCGCAGCGAGGTGACCTTGATCTGCCAGGCCGTCGGGTCCTCGGCGAAGATCGAGTACGACCCCGAGTAGTCGAAGCCGTACCGTGCGGCCGTCGTGCGGTCGGCCACATGGACGATGTGGCCGACTCTGAAGTACAGCGAAGCCATGTAGCACAGGGCGCAGGGCTCACCGGAGGCGATCAGCGTGGCGCCGGCGGTGGCGTGCAGCCCGTACTTCGCGGCGGCCTCGCGCAGCGCGACCACCTCCGCATGCGCGGTGGGGTCGTCGTCCTCGTGCACCCGGTTGAAGCCGGTGCCGAGGATCCGGCCGTCGTTGACCACCACACCGGAGAACGGGATGCCGCCCTGGGCGACGTGCTCGCGGCTGATCCGCACCGCCTCGCGGGCGTACTCGGTCAGCTCGCTCTCTGAGATCTCGGAAGGGGACATCGTCGCTCCTCGACTCAGACCGTGGTCGAACGGAGCCGGACGCACAGGGAGGACCACGGGCGGACTAAGCCCTTGGAAGCGTTGGTGCTGGGCATTCGACCCTCGATACTTGTTTGTACGTGCATGTGTTTTGCCGCTACAAGATCCGCCGGAAGAATCGAGCGGAGGACTGAAGCTTGCATGAACATGTATCTTGTTGTCAACGCGCCGCCTGAGAGGGAGCTGCCCATGACGACCACGATCTCCTATGCGTCGGCCGCCTCGTCCGACCAGGCCATGTGGGGGAGGGTCCTCGCCCTGCACGCGCACGTGGAGCGCCAGCTCACCCAGGCCCTGCAGCGCAGGCACGGAATAGGACTCTCCGAGTTCCGCGCCCTGGAGTGTCTCGTGCAGGCCGAGGGCGGCGAGCTGCGCATGCAGGAGCTCGCCGACAAGGTCGGGCTCGGGCAGAGCTCGGTGACGCGGCTGGTGGGGCGGCTCTTCGCGGCCGGCTTCGCCTTCCGGGACCTGTGTCCCGACGATAAACGCGGTGTCTACGCCGTCATCACCGACGACGGCAGGCGGCGCTACACGGATGCGCGCGGCACCTACTCCGAGGTCCTGAGTGCGGCGCTGAACACCGCCGGAGCCGCCCCTGAGCTGGCCGGTACGGTCCAGGCGCTGCGCAGCGGCCTCTGAGCGACGCCGTCGCCCCGGCCGGCTCCGTCCGGAGAGAAACCCCTTGCCGAAAGCCGTCCTCCGGGACGGCTTTCGGCGTTTCCGCACTCGGCGGGGTGCACCCGGGTGAACGCCCGGCTCCGCGCGGCGCACCCTTTCTTAAGCGTGGTGACACCTTGGTGGAAGCCGTTTCAACGACCCGAAACACATAGTTCATCAAGCAAACTTGACGCTCTCATATGCCTGATGGCCGGTGATGTGCATCACTGATGACGGACACATTTACATGCTTGACTCTGCATGCATCGCATGTACGGTTAGTCGCGGATCGATCACGGGGGAGTGATGCGGAGCCGGCCGAGCTGATGGCTGCCGGGCTCCGCGGGTTCTGTGGCGCGACTCGAGCGCCGTCACCCCCCCTGGCATGTCGCTTTCGCATGGACAGGTGCACGAACTGGGGGAAACTGTGCCATCACCACGCCTATTTGACGCACTCGCCGCGCACGCCCGACGCCGGCCCGACCAGGTGGCCCTGATCCGGGGCGAGCGGCAGATGACGTACCGCCGGCTGGTCGGCCTCGCCGAGGAGCTGGCCGGCACCCTGGACGGACTCGGGCTCGACCGGCGGCAGCCG
Source organism: Streptomyces sp. GbtcB6 (assembly GCF_019091475.1). Lineage (NCBI taxonomy): Bacteria > Bacillati > Actinomycetota > Actinomycetes > Kitasatosporales > Streptomycetaceae > Streptomyces > Streptomyces sp. GbtcB6. Next base: position 107,660 of record NZ_JAGXJL010000019.1, read on the forward strand.
CTCTGTGTGCCCGCGCACAAGACGCCCGAGACGATCGCCCTGCTCATCGGCGCCTTCCGGGCCGGCTACGCGGTTCTGGCGCCCTCGCCCGAACTGGGCTCCGCCGCCCGGGCGGCACTCGCCGCGCAGGCCCGGTGCTCCCGGACGCTGACCGTCGACGACCAAGGGGTGATCGACACCGCCCCGGTCGTGCCGGACGAACAGGCCGCCCGGGACTTCGACACCGCGGACCCCGCCGCCGCGCCCCTGCTGCTCACCACCTCCGGCTCCACCGGCACCCCGAAGATCGTGCCCGTCCCGGGCGACGGCTTCGACCGGTTCGCGGACTGGGCGGCCGGCCGGTTCCGCCTCACCGGGCAGGACACCCTGCTCAGTTACGCACCCCTGAACTTCGACCTCTCCCTGCTCGACGTGTGGACCGCGCTTCGGCTGGGCGCCCGGGCCGTTCTCGTCGAGCAGGAGTACAGCGCGGACGCGCGTCACCTGCAGGACCTGATCACCCGGCACGAGATCACCTTCGTCCAGGGGGTGCCGATGCTGCACCGGCTGCTCACCCAGGACGGTGCCGTGCATCCCACGGTCCGCACGGTCGTCTTCACCGGGGACGCGCTGCCGGAGGCACTGCTGCGGCAGCTCGGCACGGCCTTCCCCGGCGCCCGCTTCCACAACGTCTTCGGGTGCACCGAGACCAACGACAGTTTCGTCCACGACGCGGACCCCGCCGTCGCCGGTGCGCAGACACCCATCGGCCGGCCGCTGCCCGGAGTGCGGGCCCTGCTGCTGGACGGCGAGGGACGGGTCCTCGACGGTCCCGGCACCGGTGAACTTCTCGTGACCACACCGTTCCAGACCTCCGGCTACCTGCAACGCTCCCGCAACGAAGGGGTGTTCGTGGCCGCCCCCGACGGCGGCGGTGAGGTCTTCTACCGCACCGGCGACCTCGTCACCCGGAACGCCGACGGCCTGCACTGGCTGCAGGGGCGCACCGACTTCCAGGTCAAGGTCCGCGGGGTGCGGACCAATGTGCAGGAAGTCGAGAACGTCCTGGCGGCCCACCCCGAGGTCGCCGAGGCCGCCGTCGTGGCGATCCCCGACCCGGAGGCCGGCTACCGGCTGCACGCCCAGGTGACCCGGCGGCCCGGCACCTCGCTCACCTCGCTGAGGCTGCGCTCGCACAGCGCCGAGCGTCTGCCCCGCCATGCCATCCCGTCCTCCGTGCACGTGGGCGACGCCCCGCTGCCGCGCACGTCCACCGGAAAACCCGACCGCAACCTCATCAAGGCAGCACGACAGAAGGGAAATCCCGCATGACCTCCCTGGCGGACGAGATTCGCGGCTATGTGGTCGCCGAGTTCCTCGACGGAGAGGACTCGGCCGACCTCACCGCCGAGTTCGACCTCATCGACAACGGCGTGGTCGACAGCCTCGGCGTGGTCCGCATCGTCTCGTACCTCTCCCGGACCTATTCCATCCCGATCGACGACATACCGCTGACCCCGGACAACTTCCGCAGCATCGGCGCCATTTCTGCGTTCGTCGAGACCACGGCGAAGACCTCCGCCTGAGCCGGTTTCCGGATTTCCGCAGAGAACCCGGAACGAACTCCGGAGCGCTTCCAAAAAGAGTCCTCCGGACGAACCCCTCACACACCAGGAGACACGAATGATCGTCCGCAGCACCAGCGAGCTCGCCGCCGTCGAGTGGGGCAACGGCACCAGCCACCGCCTGCTCACCGAGGCCGACGGCATGGGCTTCACCGTGTGCGAGACGCTGGTCCGCAAGGGCACCACGAGTGCCCTGCAGTACCGCCGCCACCTCGAAGCCTGCTACTGCACGGGCGGTTCCGGCGAGGTCGTCACCGCGTCCGGCGAACGCTACAAGATCACTGAGGGCACCATATACGCCCTCGACGAGAACGACGCGCACTATCTCGTGGCCTCCGACTACGAGGACCTGAGACTCATATCCGTGTTCAGCCCGGCCCTGCGCGGCGACGAGAGCCACACGCTGTCTCCCGACGGCTTCTCCCAGTACTGAGTTCCGTGATCCGGGGCCCGCCCCGCCGGCTGCGGCGCGGGCCCCGGCCCCGACCAACGACGTACCGGAAGGCAGCACACGCATGACACCCGCACCGTCCGCACCGCGGACCACCGGCACCGCCACCGACACCGGACCGGACCCGTACACCCTCGTCGCCCCCTGGGCGGACGAGCTCAACCACGACGTCGAGGAGTGGGACGCCCGAGCGGAGTTCCCCTGGGAGAAGTGGAAGACGATCCAGCGCTCCGGGCTGCTCACCGTACCGTTCGAGACGCGGTACGGCGGCCGTGGCGGCACCCTGACCGACACGATGCGCGCCCTTGAGGGCCTCGGGCACACCTGCCGCGACGCCGGCCTCGGCTTCTCCGCCTCCACGCAGATCGTCAGCGTCGGTGTCCCGCTGCAGGCATTCGGCTCCGAGGAGCTCAAGGACCGCTTCCTGCCCCCGATCGTCACGGGCGACCTGGTCACCGCGCACGCCATCACCGAGCCGGGCAACGGCTCCGACGCCCTGAACATCTCCACCACCGCGACCAGGGACGGTGACGACTACGTCATCGACGGCGGCAAGATGTTCATCACCAACGCCCCGATCGCCGACCTCTTCCTGCTGTACGTACGCACCGGAAAGCCCGGTCCGTTCGGCCTGAGCGTCTTCCTCGTCGAGCGGGACACCCCCGGCCTCAGGGTCGGCGAGCCGCTCGGCAAGATGGGGCTGCGCACCTCCCCGCTGAGCGAGGTGACCTTGGAGCGGCTGCGCGTGCCCGCCACCCGGCGCATCGGCCAGGAGGGCGCCGGCTTCCTGATCCTCGACCACGTGATGAAGCGGGAGATCCTCTTCTCCTTCTCCCTCACGCTCGGCGAGATGGAGCACCGACTGGAGCGCGTACTCAAGTACGCCAAGTCCCGCCGTCAGTTCGGCGAACCGATCGGCGCCTTCCAGGGCGTCGCCCACAAGATCGCGGACATGAAGATCGCGGTGGAGACCGCCCGCAAGTGGCTCACCGACACCGGCGCCAAGGTGGCGTCCGGCCAGGACGCCGCGATCGACGTCGCCGCCACCAAGACCGTGGTCAGCGAGGCCAACAAGCGCACCGCGCTCGACGCCGTCCAGATCTTCGGCGGCCAGGGCTATCTCACCGCCACCGGAATCGAGCGGGACGTCCGCAACGCGGTCGGCGGAACCATCTACTCCGGCACCAGCGAGATCCAGCGCAACCGCATCGCCTCCCTCCTGGGCCTGTGAGCCGGAAGCTGACGAAAGGGTCACCATGAACGCACTCACCCCGGACGACCTGCGCCGGCTCACCGCGCCCACCGACTTCCTCGACTTCGAGAGCGACCCCGTCCAGTCCTTCGTCGACGAGGCGGTCACCGACCGCGGCGCGGACAAGCGCCGGCTGGCCGTCGAGCTCTACCACGCCGTCCGTGACGACGTCTTCTACGAGGTGTACGGGGCCGACCTGTCCGAGCAGGGTCTGCGGGCCAGCCACACCGCGGCCACCCGCAAGGGCTTCTGCCTGCACAAGTCGGCGCTGTACGCGGCGGCCTGCCGGGCCGTGGGCATTCCCGCCCGCGTCCACTACGGCGATGTGCGCAACCACCTCGCCTCCGACCGGCTGCGCGCCCACATCGGCGGCGACGTCTTCTTCCACGGCCTCAACTCGGTCCACCTGGACGGCAGGTGGGTCAAGGCCACCCCGGTCTTCAACAAGATCCTGTGCCGGCTGTACGGGATGAAGCCGCTGGAGTTCGACGGCACCGCCGACAGCCTGCACCACCCCTTCGACGACCAGGGCCGCCAGAGCATGGAGTTCCTGACCGACCACGGCGGCTTCGACGACGTTCCCTACGAGTTCGTGATGGCGAACATGCGCCGCAAGCACCCCGGCTTCCTGAACGCCGACGGCACCGGCACGGTCCGCGGCGGCTCGCTGGCCGCCGAGGCGTCCGCCTGATGCGGCCCGACGACCTCCACAACCGCGACCTCCATGACCACGACCTCTACGACGAGGAGACACGCAGATGAGCACCATCCGAGCCCGGCAGGACGGCTGGGAGGCGCGGGCGCGCATCGGCCTGGTCGTACCGCACGCGGACGTCGGCCCGGAGTCGGAGTTCCAGGCGATCGCGCCCGAGGACGTGTTCGTGCACGGCTCGCGCGTCCACTTCGGCGCGATGCGGGCCGGCGGCGAGATGGACCCGAAGATCCCGCACGACCCGGTGCGGGCCTTCGTGGAGCCGCCGCACATCGACAACGCGGTGGAACTGCTGGCCGCCTCCCCGCTCGACGCGATCGCGCTGGGATTCACCAGCTCCGCCTACGTCCTCGGAGCGGCCGGCGAGAAGGACCTGTTCGCGCGGCTCGCCCGGGTCACCCGAGGACTGCCGCTCACCGGCACCACCACGGCGGCCGTGGCCGGTTTCACCGCGCTCGGTGCCCGCCGGATCGCCCTCGTCAACCCGCCGTGGTTCGACGACCGGCTGTCCGGGCTCGGCGCCGACTACTTCACCGAACAGGGCTTCGAGGTCGTCCACCACGGCCCGTGCGGGCTGCCCAGCAACCAGAAGCTGATCACCCCCGGGGCGCTGTCCGAGTGGATCCGCACCACGGTCGCCGGGCACCGGCCCGACGCCGTCCTCGTGGCCGGCAACGGCATCCGCGCGGTGGGCGTCATCGACGCCCTGGAACGGGAGCTGGACTTCGCGGTCCTGACCGCGAACCAGGTCCTGTTCTGGCACGCCCTGCACCTGGCCGGAGCGGCCGGAGCGGCCGGAGCGGCCCACGGGATCACCGGGTACGGGCGGCTGTTCTCCGCCGAGCCGCCGGGCGGCGCGGCATGAGCCTGCTGGCGGCCGACGGGCACGTGGCCCTGTTCGTCACCGACGAGGGGGACGCCCGCCGGGTCCCCCTCGTCTGCTGGCGCGACGACGGCACCTCCGTGCACGGCATGGTCCTCTACCGGGGCGCCCTGCGCCGGGCCGAACACGTCCCCGGCTTCCGCCGCTACGCCCACCCCCTGGAGGACGACACGCCCGTGCCCCGCACGGGGGCGCCCGAACCGGCACCCATGTGACCGGACCGCGCACCCGTCTGTGATCATTCCGATGTCGTGGTGCGGGAACCTCCGGCCCCGGGATTCCCTCTCACGATGCGAAGCAGAGCGTTCACAGCGCACACCGGGGGATCCGTATGCCCAGCCGCCGTCGTTTCCTCACCGGGGCCGCCGCCGCGCCCGTGGCGCTCGCGGCGGTCTCGGGGTGCGAGGACGGGGACGAGGCGCAGCCGGCATCCGGGCAGCCCCGGCCCACCGTGGCACCCGCCGTGGCGGCACCGGCCGTACAGACCCCCTCCGACCGGCTCAACTTCGTCGTGATCCTCGCCGACGACCTCGGCTACGGCGAACTCGGCTCCTACGGCCAGCAGCTGATGCACACCCCGCGCCTGGACACCCTCGCCGCCGAGGGCCTGCGCTTCACCCAGGCCTACGCGGCCGCCCCGGTTTGCGCGCCCTCGCGCTGCTCGCTGCTCACCGGCCTGCACGGCGGGCACGCGACCGTACGCACCAACCCCTGGGGACCCGGCGGCCAAGGCGCCCTCAGCGACCGGGACTTCACGTTCGCTCAGGCGCTCAGGGCGCTCGGCTACCGCACCGGCCTGATCGGCAAGTGGGGCTTCGGACCCAACGCCCCGGACCAGCCGAGCCACCCCAACGCCCGTGGCTTCGAGGAGTTCTACGGCTACCTCACCCACCACCACGCCCACGACTACTTCCCCGAGTACCTGTGGCACAACGGCACCCGCGAGGAGATCCCGGCCAACAAGGGCGGCGCCCAGCAGGTCTACGCCCCCGACCTCGTCTCCGAGCGGGCGCTCGGCTTCCTCCACACCCACCGCGACGAGCCGTTCCTGCTCTACCTCGCCCCGACCGTGCCGCACGCCCCCAGCAAGGACCCGCACGTCGGCGAGTACGCCGACCGCCCCTGGACCGGTCCCAACAAGCGGCACGCGGCCCAGGTCACCACCTTCGACACCCTCGTCGGCGACGTCACCGACAAGCTCACCGCACTCGGCCTGGCCGACCGCACCGTCGTCCTCGTCACCAGTGACAACGGACCGCACGAGGAGGCGGGCACCGACCCCGAACTCTTCGACGGCAACGGCCCGTTGCGCGGCTTCAAGCGGAACCTGTACGAGGGCGGCATCCGCGTCCCGTTCATCGCCTGGTCCCCGCGGCACGTCAAGGCCGGCACCACCGACCGGCCCACCCCGCTCACCGACCTGCTGCCGACCCTCGCCGACCTCGCGGGCGCACCCGCCCCGACCGACGTCGACGGCCTCTCCATCGCCCCGCTGCTGCGCGGTTCCGCCGCTGCCGCCCGCCATGACAGCCTCTACTTCTACCGCAACCACGACGGCGTCACCGCCCGCCAGAACGCCGCCGACCACGGCCGCGGCGACCGGCTCGCCGAGGCGCTGCGCCGCGGCGACCTCAAGGCGATCCGGTTCGCGCCCGGCCAGAACCGCCGCGTCCCGGACGACCAGTGGGAGGTGGAGCTGTACGACCTCGCCCGCGACCCCGGCGAGGAGCACGACCTCGCCGCCGCCCGGCCCGCCCGGGCGGACGCGCTGGTGAAGCTGATGCACGCGTCGTGGGCGCCGGTGTACCCGCGCAAGCCCTTCGGCGTGACCCTCGAAGTCGGCGGACGGGGAACGGAGTTCACGGTCACCGCCACGCTCGCCAACGGTTCCGCGCGCCCCTGGAGCGCCGCCCGGCTCGCCCTCGACACCCCGAGCGGCTGGACCGCCCACGCCCGGGACGCGGCCACCGCGCCCCGCCTCGACCCCGGCGAACGCCTCACGGTCCACTGGCGGGTCACCCGTCCCCGGGTCTCCACCGCCACGACCCTCACCTGCCGGGGCACCGCCCACCACGGGGACGACGAGCTCACCTACACGGCGACGGCGACGGTCAGCTGATCAGCGCCGGCCGCTCGCCACGCACCCGCGCCGGTACCGCCCACCACTGGTCCGGGCGGTCCACGACCGGGGCGTCCGGACCGGTGTCGAGATACCGGGCGAGGCGCAGCAGGTACGCCGTGATGCCGGCCGCGCCCTGCATCCAGGACGTGCCCGGCGGCAGCAGCGGGGACTCGATGCGGTACTCGACGAACCGCCAGCGGGCGCCGGCCCCGTCCCTGACCGCCCGCTCCACCAGCGCGTCCCCCATCCGCACCGCGGCGCTCACCAGCGTGTCCGCCCCCGGCGTCCCCACGAGGTCCTGCGCGGCGTCGAGGAGGACGTCCCCGACGCCCGCCGTTCCGCAGCAGCGGCCGTCGTTGTCCCAGAACCCGGGGCGCAGACGCTCCGGGACTCCCGAGGTGAGGATCGAGGTCAGGCAGCGCTGCCGCAACTCCCCGACGTCGTGCCCCGCCACCTCGGTGACGCCCGCGTGGGCGAGCGCCGCGAACAGGTGCGAGGTGCCCGCCGGACCGTGGCACCAGGTGTACGTCACCGGCTCCACCTCCCGCTTCGACGGCGGGATGGTGTGCGGGACGACGAAACCGCCGTCCGCGAGCGAGCCCATGGCCAGCACATGGCGGGCCGCGTCCACGGCGGCCGCGACGAAGTCCTCGCGGTGCAGCGCCGCGCCCGCCACCGCCAGCGCGGCGCCCACTCCGGCGGCGCCGTGCGAGTAGTTGGGGCAGCGCCACTCCGTACTCGGCGAGATTCCCCAGTCCAGGCCCGCCTCCGTGCGGTCCGCCATCCGCAGCAGGGCCTCGCCGCCGGTGGTCGCGATCGCCTCCGCGTACTCGCCGCCCGTCCAGACGGCCGTCATGACCACGCCCGCGACGCCCATGATGATGTCGGTCAGGGGCGCGTCGGAGTCCGGCACGAAGGTGGTGGTGGTCCGCCAGCCGTCGGGGGTCGCGAGCTCGGCCAGCCGCCGCAGCACGACCGCCTCGCTGCCCGGGGCGAGGAGCCGCAGCGCCGTGGCGTGGCCGGCCAGACCGATATAGAGCGAGGGTTCGGCCACGACGGGTGCCTGCGCCGACAGCCGGCTCACGATCCCCGCCGCCAGGGCCTGTTCCGGCCCGCTCAGTGCCCGGTACCGCGCGATCTCCGCCAGCGCCGGGGCCAGGCCCGCGATGCCCGAGTACAGCGAGTCCCGGTCCTCGGCGGGTGCGAGGTCCCCGGGGTCCTCCTCCGGCACCGACTCCGGCAGCCAGGGACCCTCGTCCTCCCGGACCTGCCCCAGCACCCACGCCCAGGCGGCCTCTCCCAGCTCCCGGTACACCTCGCTCGTCGTCACCCGGCAACGCTACACGGCCCGGCCCGCCGTCCGGTCCGGCTGCCAGCCCAGCGCCCGGGAGATCCCGCGGGCCGCCAGCCGCACCGCCGGGACCAGCACCGGTACCTGGGCGTCGGCCTCGGGCACCACCACCGAGACGGCCGCGACCACCTGTCCGGTCGCCCCGCGCACCGGAGCCGCCACCGACAGCGCGTCATCGGTGACCTGACGGCTGCTCACCGCGGCACCCGTACGCCGGACTTCGGCCAGCGAGCGCCGCAACCTGTCCGGATCCGTGACGGTGTACGGCGTGAAGGATGCCAACGGACCTGCGCAGTAGTCCTGTTGGAAGTCGGGCGTCTCGTGCGCGAGCAGGGCGAGCCCCACCCCGGTCGCATGCAGCGGCCAGCGGGCGCCCACCCGGATGTGCACGCCCACCGCCGAGCGTCCCGACAGCCACTCGATGTAGACGACCTCGGACCCGTCCCGCACCGCCAACTGCACGTTCTCGTGGGTCGCTTCGTACAGGTCCTCCAGGTACGGCAGCGCGATCTGACGCAGCGCCAGACCGCGCGGCGCCAGCGCTGCCAGCTCCCAGAGCCGCAGGCCCACGTGGTAGAGGCCGTCCGCGTCCCGTTCCAGCGCGCCCCATGCGGTGAGCGCCCCGACCAGCCGGTGCGCGGTGGTCAGGGAGAGCCCGGCCCGGCGGCTGATGCCGGACAGGCTCAGCGCCGGATGCCCGTGGTCGAAGGCGGCCAGCACCGCGAGCAGCCGGTCGGGCGCGGACCGGGCGGCGGCGGTCATGGCCGGTCGGCGGCGCGCAGCAGCAGGGCGTGGAGCGTGGCCCGCTCGGCGGGGTCGAGCGGGCCCAGCAGCTCGTTGGTCACGCGCTGGCCCGCCTCGTCGGTGTCCCGCAGGAACACCCGGCCGGTCTCGGTCAGGACGACGATCCGGCTGCGGCGGTCGTCGGGGGAGGGGCGCCGCTCGGCGAAGCCCAGCTTCTCCAGGTCGTCGACCAGGCCGACGATCGCGCTCGGGTCGTAGCCGAGCCGGGTGCTCAGCTCCCGCTGGAGCGAGCCCTCCGAGCCGGCGAGGAAACGCAGCACCGCGTAGTGGCGCAGCCGCAGCCCCGACTCCTGCAGGAACGTGTTGAAGAGCTGCCCCGAGCGCAGACCCAGGCGGTACAGCAGGTAGCCCGTGTCCGCGTGCAGTCCGCGCATCCACGGCTCGTCCGCGTCGATCGAGGTCGGGTTCTCGGTGTGCCGGCGAGTGATGGCGGTCTCCCTGGTACGGGCCCCGGCGACGGGGCGGGCTGTCGGACAGATTCCAGCATGAGGCACCCGTAGGTCGGCAACAACTATTGACGACAACAATTATTGCTCTTAGCTTCGATCTCGAAAGCCGCAGGTGGCCCCAGGGGCCGCCGTCGTCGTCTGTGAAGGGACCGACCGTGCCCACCATCGATCTCACCGGCAAGGCCGCCGTCGTCACCGGAAGCGGCCGGGGCCTGGGCCTCGCCTATGCCCACGCCCTCGCCGCCCACGGCGCCTCAGTGGTCGTCAACGACGTGGACGAGACCGTCGCCGAGCAGGCCGTGAAGTCCATCGCCGAGGCCGGCGGCACCGCCGTCGCCGAGGTGGTCCCGGTCGGCACCGCCGAGGCCGCGGACCGGCTCGTGAGCAGGGCCGTCCAGGAGTTCGGCCGCCTCGACATCCTGGTCACCAACGCGGGCATCCTGCGTGACAAGGTGCTGTGGAAGATGACCGACGACGACTTCGACGCGGTGATCGCCACCCATCTCAAGGGCACCTTCACCTGCGCCCGCGCGGCCGCCGTCCGGATGCGCGAGCAGGGCGAGGGCGGCACCCTGATCCTGGTCGGCTCCCCGGCCGGCCAGCGCGGCAACTTCGGCCAGACCAACTACGCCGCCGCCAAGGCCGGCATCGCCGCCATGGCCCGTACCTGGTCGATGGAGCTGGGCCGGGCGGGCATCACCGTCAACGCGATCGTCCCGGTGGCCGCCACCGCGATGACCGAGACCATCCCGGCCTTCGCCCCGTACGTCGAGGCCATGAAGAACGGCGAGCCGCTCCCGGACTTCCTGCGCAAGGGCGAGGGCTTCGGCACCCCCGAGGACTGCGCGGCCGTCGTCCCCTTCCTGGCCTCCGAGGCCGCCCGCTCCATCACCGGCCAGGCCATCGGCATCGGCGGCGACAAGGTGGCACTCTGGTCGCATCCCCAGGAGATCAGGGCGGCCTACGCGGACGGCGGCTGGACCCCGGACACCCTGGCCGACGCCTTCCCCACCTCGGTCGGCGCCGAACTCCAGACGGTCGGCATCCCGGCGCCCAAGCTCCCGGAGGCGTGATGGACATCGAGGCTCTCACCGCGATCGACGTCCACACGCATGCCGAGGTCTCCTCCCGGGGGCACTCCTCCCTCGACGACGACCTGCACGACGCCTCCGCCGCCTACTTCAAGGTCGAGGGCGCGCGGAAGCCGACGATCGAGGAGACGGCCGCCCACTACCGGGAGCGGAACATGGCCGCCGTGATCTTCACGGTGGACGCCGAGTCCGCGACCGGCACCGCGCCGGTACCGAACGAGGAGGTGGCGGAGGCCGCCGCGGCCAACGCGGACGTGCTGATCCCCTTCGCCTCCATCGACCCGTTCCGCGGCCGGGCGGGGATCAGACAGGCCCGCCGCCTGGTCGAGGAGTACGGGGTGAAGGGCTTCAAGTTCCACCCCAGCATCCAGGGTTTCTTCCCGAACGACCGCGCGGTGGCGTACGGCCTGTACGAGGTGATCGAGGAGACCGGCACCATCGCCCTCTTCCACACCGGCCAGACCGGCATCGGGGCCGGGGTCCCGGGCGGCGGCGGGATCCGGCTGAAGTACAGCAACCCGCTGCACGTGGACGACGTGGCGGCCGACTTCCCGCACCTGAAGATCATCCTGGCGCACCCGTCCTTCCCCTGGCAGGACGAGGCCCTCGCCGTCGCCACCCACAAGCCGGGCGTGCACATCGACCTGTCCGGCTGGTCGCCGAAGTACTTCCCGCCGCAGCTGGTGCAGTACGCCAACACGCTGCTCAAGGACAAGGTGCTGTTCGGCTCCGATTTCCCCGTCCTCACCCCCGACCGGTGGCTCGCCGACTTCGAGAAGCTGCCGATCAAGGACGAGGTCCGGCCGAAGATCCTCAAGGAGAACGCCGCCCGCCTGCTCGGGCTGGCCAAGTCGTAAGGGGCCGTAGATGCGCAACGAGGGACTGGGGTCATGGCCCGCACGCCGGGCCCGCAAGACCCCGCACCGCACGGCATTGGTGTTCGGCGGGCAGCCGACCGACTACCGCACGCTGCACGCACGCACCACGCGCCTGGCCCACGCCCTGCGCGCCCTGGGCATCCGCCGCGGCGACCGCATCGCCTACCTCGGCCCGAACCACCCCGCCTACCTGGAGACCCTGTTCGCGGCCGGTACCCTCGGCGCGGTCTTCGTCCCGCTCAACACCCGCCTGGTGGGCCCCGAGATCGCCTACCAGCTCGCCGACTCCGGAGCCAAGGCCCTCCTCTACGGCCCCTCGCACGCCGGCCTGGTCGCCGGCCTCCCCGGCACCACCGACGTCCGTACGTACGTCGAAGTGGGCCCGGAGTACGAGGAGTTGCTGGCAGCCGCGGCCGACGACCCGATCGACGAGCCGGTCGCCCCCGACGACACCTGCGTCATCATGTACACCTCGGGGACGACCGGCCGTCCCAAGGGTGCGATGCTCACGCACGCCAACCTCACCTGGAACGCGCTCAACGTCCTGGTCGACACCGACCTGATCGCCGACGAACGCGCGCTGGTGTCGGCCCCGTTGTTCCACACGGCGGGCCTCAACATGCTCGCTCTCCCGGTCCTCCTCAAGGGCGGCACCTGCGTCCTGGTGGAGTCCTTCGATCCGGAGGCCACCTTCGACCTGATCGAACAGCACCGGATCACCTTCATGTTCGGGGTCCCCACGATGTTCGACCAGGTGGCCCGCCACCCTCGCTGGCCGGACGCCGACCTGTCCTCCCTGCGCATCCTCACCTGCGGGGGCTCCCCGGTCCCGACTCCGCTGATCGCGCTCTACCAGGAGCGGGGGCTGACCTTCCTGCAGGGCTACGGCATGACCGAGGCCGCACCCGGTGCCCTCTTCCTCGACGCCGAGCACGCGATCAGCAAGGCCGGCTCGGCGGGCGTACCGCACTTCTTCAGCGACGTACGGGTGGTGCGGCCGGATCTGACCCCGGTCGACATCGGCGAGCCCGGCGAGGTGATGGTCCGCGGACCCCATGTCATGCCCGGCTACTGGGGGTTGCCGGAGGAGACGGCGGCCTCCTTCGCGGAGGGCTGGTTCCGCAGCGGGGACGCGGCACGGGTCGACGAGGACGGCTACGTCTTCATCGTCGACCGCTTCAAGGACATGATCATCTCCGGGGGCGAGAACATCTACCCCGCCGAGATCGAGGACGTGCTCCTCGCCCACCCCGACATCGTCGAGTGCGCGGTGATCGGCGTACCGGACGACAAGTGGGGCGAGGTGCCGCGCGCGGTGGTCGTGCCCCGCGAGGGCGCCGTCCTCGACCTCGACGAGGTGCTCGCCTCACTGGCCGGGCGGCTCGCCAAGTACAAGGTCCCCAAGTCGGTGGTGCTCGCGGACGAACTCCCGCGCACCGCCTCCGGAAAGCTCCTCAAGGCCCGCGTGCGCAAGCGCTACGGCTCTCCCGACTCCTAGCCAAGGAAACCCACATGACCGTCACCGTCAACGGCCTCGACGAACTGAAGAAGCTCGCGGGCAGCGACCTGGGCACCAGCGACTGGATCGAGGTCACCCAGGACCGCATCGACACCTTCGCCGACGCGACCGGCGACCACCAGTGGATCCACGTCGACCCGGAGCGGGCGGCCGCGGGCCCCTTCGGCGCCCCGATCGCCCATGGCTACCTCACCCTGTCGTTGTTCATCCCCCTGTTCACCGAGCTGCTGGACGTCCAGGGCGTCACCACGAAGGTCAACTACGGCCTGAACAAGGTGCGTTTCCCGGCCCCGGTGAAGGCCGGCTCCCGGATCCGGCTGGCCGGCCGGCTGGCGGAGGTCGAGGAAGTGCCGGGCGGCGTGCAGATCGTCGTCGACGGGACGATCGAGATCGACGGCGGGACCAAGCCCGCCGCCGTGCTGCAGAGCCTGTCGCGGTTCTACGCCTGATCAGACCGCTCTGCGCAGCGCACGGATGCGCTGCTGCGCGGTGCCGGCCGCGTTCTTCAGCTCGATGCGGGCGTGCTCCTGCCTCATCGCGGCCTCCAGTTGTGCGGTGGGCGCGGTGATGCCGGCCCGGCCGGTGGCCGGCACCCGTGGAAGTTCCGTGGCCAGATAGCGGTCCAGACAGCCCACGACGGCCTCGAGTTCGGGGCGGACGGCTGCCGTGGCCTGCGCGGCGTCGTCGAGAAGGTGGCGCAGACCGTGAAGGGACTCGAAGTCCCCGGCGTGGCACGGCTTGTGCGTCCGGTCGCAGAGCATCTCGACGAGCTTCCTGAGATAGGCCGCGGCGTCCTCGAAGTCCTGGGCGTCGTCGTCCGACCTGCGCGTCCGCTTCACCCAGGCCGAGGTCTTCCGCTGGTGACGCAGGGTGAGGACGCCGACGACGGCCACGACCGCGCCGGCGGCGGCCGGCACGGTGGGGCTGAAGAGCATGGGCGTGATCCGTTCGTGAAAACGCGCGGACACCCCTCGGGGAGGGGCCGGGAACGCCCGCGCGCGGGGACGGGGGGAACGGGTGGGTGGGGTCTAGGAGATCCGGGCGACGGCGCGGAGCGACGGAAGGTCCGTCACCACGAACCTGCGGTACCCGCTGCGCAGGACGCCGTCCGGGAAGAGACCGCCCTGCCCGGCGGGTGTGCGCAGCAGACGGAGCGTGTGCTCCACGGTCGAGACGCCCAGCAGCAGGGCGTCCGCGATGTCCTTCTGGCTCGGGCCCAGGATGGTGAGGTGACCCGGGTCGTCGGTGTCGGCGGTGCCGGCGACCTCGGCGAGATGGACGAGCAGCCCGCAGACCCGTTCCAGCGGCGGGCGGGTCATGGTGCCGTAGATCATCTCGTCGGTGCGGTTGCGGTCCTCCAGGCTGCGCAGCAGGGCGAGTTGGATGTGCGGGCGGCGGCGCAGCAGGAGGTTCATGCCCGGCACGGGGCAGGACATGACCCAGGTGGTGGTGAGGCAGGTCGTTCTGACCGCGGCCGCCGGTTCGATGAGCTTGGCCTCGCCGAGCAGTTGGCCCACTCCGCGGAACCGGGTGATCTTGGGTGCGCCCTCGACGGTGCCGAAGGGGTGACGTTCCTGGCGGACGCAGCCGCCCAGCACGATGTGCACCTGCTCGTCCGCCGGCCCGAGGGGCAGTTCCTCGTCGCGCTCGTGGACGCGGCTGTCCGCACCCCATTCGCCGACCAGCAGCGGCCAGGATCCGGGCGGGAGTTGGTCGAGAAAGCTGCGGGCGGGCATGGTCTGGCGTCCGTTGAGGACGTCGACGGCCCGGAAGGCGTCGACGTTCGGGACCACGGCTCAGGCTCCGGTCGTGAGCGCCGCGCCGACGGACGGTCGGCCGTGCCGTCGAGCCGGGGGGTCGTCGTCACGCTGCGTCAGGTGGGTGGGGGAGGCGCCGAAGCCATCGGCGATGGCGGTGTTCATCGGTCTGAGGTCCTTCTTGCCGGTGCGAATGGGATCCCGGGTGCGCCACTGGCTGCGGCACACCCGGACGACGGGTCCAGGTCCTCTCTCTCGCGTTGGGGATCCGGTTGGTTAGTCCGGGCTGCGAGGCGAAGACGTTTTGCCAAACTACCCCCCTGCCCCGGGAAATCGCCAGTCACTGATGACGGAGAGCGAAGTTTCCTGCCGGGGGTGCCGTCCCTCCGGAAAACACTCGGGGGAGGGAGTTCCCGAAGCGGCTCGACGATGGTGTGATCTGTATCACGTCACCTCGGGGAGGCGGTGATCGGTTCGGGTTTTCCGGGCGGCGGATCATTGAAAGTCCATGCGCCACTCGGCGTGAATATTTCTCACGGATGAGCGAAGGCCGGCCCTGATGTAAACGCCGGATAAAATGAGGAGGCCCCGGGGAACCACCCCCGGAGCCTCCGGAAAGGGCCCGGACCCGTCGAGGTTCAGACCGGTACCCAGTAAACACCACCTGCTAGGAAAAGGTCACACCGGGTGGCAACTCCTCGGCCCGGAGCCCCTCGGGGGAGGGGTTTGCCTCGGCGACTTGGGCGAGGCGGGCCGGCGGTACGCGGCACGGCGCGCCGTCGAGCGAAAAGTCCATTCCGCCGCTCTGTGGTGGATATGTTCCGCGCCTCGTGTTGTTCGTCGTGCGGGTAAGCGCATCAGTGGCGAGTGACGACCGCTTGAGGATCGCTGGAGACCGGTCCGTGCCGGATCTGCTCGCCGCGGAACGGGTCCGCGTATGGGTTCGATGTATGCAGTATGTGGTCGCCCGCTGCATAGATCTATGAGGTCCGCCGCGAAGGCGCGGAACGGGCGGGTGACCCGAAACGGCCGCTACGGCTTTTCCCGAAGGCGGTGATCCGCCGGCCCCCCGTATAGAGCGCCCACGGAATTGCTCGCCTTTGTTCGGTGGCCCGGGCATTCCCCCGCCGAATGCCCGGGCGAAAGAAATTCCGCCGTACCTCAAAAGCGTCCGATCGGTATCGGAATCGGCGGCGCCGGGGCGCGGCGGGCAATCGCGGCCGACCTGTACTCCAACTCTGAGTAGCGGGCCGGACACGATTCACGCATGCCCGCCGTGGCCCCGGCGACTACGCAAGGTGATTAACGGGCGACGATTCGTCAGGAACCCACCACGTCCACGAAGATGGGGTTGGAATAGAACCACGTGTCCGCCCACGGGTCGCCGTTCCCCGGCTCGTGCGGGACCGGGCCGTGCGGGTCGATCGCCGCGCCCAGATAGCCCGTTCCGTTGCGCTTGCCGTCGCTGCCGCGCAGCCGGACGTAGAACGACTCGTCGCCCGCGGTGAGCGGGATGTGCAGGGTGTAGGTGCCCCTGCGGCCGGAGACGTCCTTCGACTGCACGACCTTCGTGTCCGGCGCCTGCCAGGTGTCGCGGTCGGCGACCGGACCGCGCACCGCGCCCCGGATGACGTCGACGTGCGCCAACTGGGGCAGGATTCCCTGCGCGTTGAACCGGGACGCGGTCGTCACCGTCACGTTCAGGGTGATCCGCTCGCCCTTGCGGACGCGCAGCCGGCCACCCAGCGTGACACCGGCGCCGTGGTCGCAGTCCCGCGTCAGCCGCACGTCCAGGCCGTCGAGCAGGTGCCCGTGGTCCAGCCAGACCCGGCCCGCCCGCAGGCCCGCCATCACCGCACGGTAGCCGTACCGGGTGACGCCGACGTGGGTCCGGCTGAACTCGCCGGGCCAGAAGTCGCTGCCGGGCTGCGGCGTGTCGGTGTTCACCGGGTCGGGCAGTCTGCCGGTGTTGTCGAAGTTCTGCCCCGGCAGCCAGTCGCCGTTCTTCCAGGTGTCGAAGACCGTGCGGTGGTTGTCGGAGTTGGTGGTGATGGTGAACAGACGACCCTCGGACAGCATCGCGTCCCACAGACCGCCGACCGTCGCCGTAGCCCAGTCGAAGCCGCCGTACGTCAGATACGCGTCCGCCGGGTAGCCGGCCCAGGACTGCGCGGAGGGCTTGTTCTCGTACTCGCCGCGGATCGAGGTGGCCCCGCGCCAGCCGGGTATCGCGGCACCCTGGGCGCCCGGCGCGCCCTCCATGCCGATCATGATCTCGGCGGCCGCGTCCCGCCAGTTGCGCATCTCGTGCGGGGAGTCGATGCCGAGCCGCAGCGGGTGGTTGGCGAGGACCAGGACGTCGTCGACATAGCCGGTACGGCGCTGCTCGGCCAGCCACTGGATGGCCTTGACGGCGTGCGCCTCGTTGCGGGCGGTGTCGGCGGCACCCGCCGAGCCCTCGGTGTAGCCCAGGAGCTTGCCGTCGTAGGCCAGCTCGAACTGCGTGAGCAGGTCGGTCTCGTGCGGGCCGGGCGCGGCGAACACCGTGCAGTGCTCGGCGGCCGGGATGTACCACTCCAGGCCCTGGAAGATCAGCTGGCGCGGGTTCTCGGCACGGGCCTTGAGGATCTCCGCGTGCTCCAGCTTCGCGCCGTAGTTGGCGTGCCCGAAGTTGGAGTGCTCGTTGAACACCATCCAGTCCAGGCCGTACTTGGCGGCGGCCTGGGCCTGCTGGGAGAACGTGTACTTGGCGTCGTGGCTGTACACGGAGTGGACGTGGTGGTCGCCGACCAGGTAGGCGAGGCGCGGGTCCTCGCCGCCAAGTCCGCGGCCGGACGCGGCGAACGCGGGGGTCGCCGCCGACCCGAGCGCGAACGCGGCGCCGAAGAGGCCCGCGCGGCGCAGGAGTCCACGTCTCGACATGCCCTGGGCGTCGAGATCCGCGGCGGAGACGGAGGGATCGGCCCAGGTGGGCAGCTGCTGCTCGGTCATGATGATCCTCGTGACGGGGTTCAGTGGGTCATGAAGGAGGAGACGGGCAGCGCCCGGGAGACGATCCGGACGTCGCCGAGGCGGCCGTGCAGGATCTGGTCGATCCTGTCCGCGTACTCGTAGCCGCCGAGCAGCCAGGGCTTCCCGGACGAGGCGATGCCGACCGCGGCGGCGTGCGGGTTGCGGGCCACCGGGCAGCCCTGCACGTACATCGTGGTGTGCTTGCCGTCGTTGACGACGGCGAGGTGCCACCAGGTCTCGCGGGCGGTCTCGTCGCCCCAGTTGGTGGCCAGCTGCTGCTGGTTGAGCGGGTGCACCGCCCACTGCGTGCCCGGACCGTCGGAGATCGAGAGCGTGGCGAGCGGCTCGTCCGGGTCGTCCGTGACCGTGCCGACGGAGCCGTTGCGGCCGGTGCGGCTGACCAGCCCGGACCAGGCGTTGTGCGAGGCGTCCCAGTCCGCGGGCAGCCAGTAGAACGCCTCGATGGTGTAACCGTCCTTGAACGTCTGCGAGTTGAGCGGAGCGTCGTCGACCGTCCGCAGGTACGCGCCCTTCAGCGGCGACTTGTAGCCGCTGAACTCCAGGCTGCCGTGGCCGGGCTGGTCCGGGTGGTGGTCCGCCGACCAGCCGAGGGTGCCGCCGCCCACCGAGACCACGGTGAGGTCGTTGCCGTTGCCGGACAGGTCGCGGACCGTGCCGGAGACCGCCGCGTCGAACCGCCAGTAGGCGGCCGTGCCCCGGACCAGCAGCTGCGACGCGGGCCGCGCCGGGCGGACCGGCACCGGGTCGAAGCCGGCGAAGCGGTCCGCGAAGTCGATGCCGACGGAGAAGCGGTCCTCGTCGCCGCTCAGCTCCATCTCCTGCCGCTCCAGTTCGTTCAGGCCCTTCTTGGCCCGGCCGAGGATCCACGGCGAGACCGTCTCCACGTCGATGACGTTCCGGTCCAGGTCGAAGTGGTAGAGGCGGATCATCGCCGCGCCGCCGAAGTAGCGGTTCTGGTAGTTCGTCAGATGCAGGTGCACGTCGTTGCCGGCCGCGTTCTTGCGGGTCGCGCGGCGGGCCGGCCAGAAGTGGCCGTTCAGGGTGAGGAAGATCTGGTCGTGCTCGTTGATCAGCTGGTCCCACAGCTGCTCCCCGTACGACGACAACTCGTCTTCGTCCACGACCAGTTCGTGCGTGGTGAGGATGACCGGCGTCTTCGGGTGCGCGGCGATGACGTCCTTCGCCCAGGCGTACCCCTTGGCCGACAGCCGCCAGTCCAGCGCCAGCACGAGCCACTCCCGCCCGGCCGCCCGGAACAGGTGGTAGGTGTTGTAGCCGTCCGAAGAGGCCCCGCCGAACGTCGGCTTGTCCTTGAAGCGCTGCGGGCCGAAGGCGTCCAGGTACGGCGTGGCACCGCGCTGGTCGTCCGTGGACGACCTGATGTCGTGGTTGCCGGCCAGCACGCTGTAGCCGACCCCGCGCCGGTCCAGGATCCCGAACGCCTTGCTGATCGCGGCGAATTCCTCCTCGGCGCCGTTCTGGGTGAGGTCGCCGAGGTGGGACAGGAAGACGATGTTCTCGTCGGATTCGCCGCCCTGCTCCAGCAGATACCGCAGCGACGCCTCGATGGGCGCCGGGTTGATGCTCGGCCCGTCGAAGAGGTACTGGGTGTCGGGCATCACCGCGACGGTGAAGCGCCGGCTCTCCGGGTCGGGCCGCCGGCCGGAGCCGGAGGACGCCTCGGCGACGGCCGGCAGCGCGACCCCGGCGGTGGCGGCGGCGCCGAGGAGCGCGGTGGCGCGGAGGAAGTTGCGTCGTCCGGCTCCGGCCTGCGCGGCCTCGCCCTGGATGTGGTCATGCGAAGTACACACGAGAGTGCTCCGTGAGTAGGCAGAAGTGACGGCGAAGGGCGTGGGGGGATCTCAGAGGACGGATCTCGGAGGACGGATCGCGGAGGACGGATCTCACAGCACGCGCAGGGTCCAGCTCCAGCGGTGGAGGCCCGGTGCGACGAGGTAGGAGGGGAAGGTGTCGGGACCGCACGACGCCGTACCCAGGCCCCGGTGCGCGGCGTCGACATGGACCACGCAGCCGGCCCGCGGCACGAGTTCGTCGTGGTGCGTGACGGCGGTGAGGTCCTCGGCGCGGTAGCGGCTGACGGAGACCTGGCGGGGCTCGTCCAGCTCGACCGCGAGTCCGGTGGCGTCCGGCGCCGACAGCGTGAACCGCCGTACGCCGTGCCGGCCACCGCTCTCCTGGGGCCGCAGGTAGGGGGTGAACAACTCGTCCACGGGCAGCGAGTGGTGGCCGACCGGGGCTCCGGCGGCACGGTCCGGGTACGACTCCCAGGGACCCTGACCGAACCACTCCAGCAGATCGAGCCCGGCCACCGTCTCGAAGACCGAGCCGACCCGGGCCACGTCCGCGAACTCCTCCGGCAGCTCGGCCGACTCGTCGACCCGGATGCCGCCCTCGACCGGCGTGAACTCCTGCCGGTGCCGAACGACCCCGACGGTGCCTGCGTACTCCGCGAGCACGGTCACCCCGTCGCCGTTCCGGCGTACCGAGACCACCTTGCGCACCAGCTGGTCCAGGCCCCAGGCGCGCCAGCGCACCGCCATCCCGCCCAGCTCGTCGTTGTCGGTGGGCGCCCGCCACAGCGACAACGCCGGCGCGGCCGTCAGCAGGGGATGCAGCAGCAGCCCCTCGCCGTCGACCTCGACGGCAGGCCCCGCCGCCACCGGCCGCCCGAGCGGCTCCGCCGCCCGGAGCCGGATCTGCGGCGCGCAGATCTCCGTACCGGCCGGTGCCCACGCCTGGTCCTCGGCGACCGTCACCCGCAGCGTCAGCCACGCCTCCCCGCCGTCCGCCGGCACCTCGAACGGCAGCGGTACGGCCGCCGTCTCGCCGGGGCACAGCTCGGGCAGCTCGGCCGGACCGGTCAGGGTACGGCCGTCGGCCAGCGCCAGCTCCCAGGTGCCCGTCAGCCAGTCGAAGCCCCGGAAGTGCTGGTGGTTGGCGAGCACGATGCCCTCGTGCCGGAAGCACCGGATGCGGACCGGCGCCGCGATCTCCCGGTGCTCGTACATCGCGGGCTTGGGGGTGCGGTCGGGGAAGACGATCCCGTCCGCGACGAACGCCCCGTCGTGCAGGGCCTCGCCGAAGTCGCCGCCGTACGCCCAGCGGTGGCCGGGCGCGACGACACCGTTGTCATACAGTCCGGCGCCCGCGCGCCCGACCGGTCTTCCGTCGCTCACCCGCTGGAGAATTCCGTGGTCCCAGAACTCCCAGATGAACCCGCCCTGAAGCCCCGGAGTGGACTCGATGGCGGCCCAGTGGTCGGCGAGCGTGCCGTTGCTGTTCCCCATCGCATGGGAGTACTCGCACTGGATCAGCGGCTTGGTCTGCTCCCCGGACAGGGCGTGCGCCACACAGTCTTCCAGCGACGCGTACATCGGGCAGGCGATGTCGGAGGCCACGTCCGGGTCCGCCCAGCCGCGCTTGGCCGCCCCCTCGTACTGAAGGGGCCGGGTCGGGTCGTGCCGCCGCACCCAGCCCGCCGCCGCGTCGTGGTTCGCCCCGTAGTCGGACTCGTTGCCCAGCGACCAGATGATGACCGACGGGTGGTTCTTGTCGCGCAGCACCATCCGCGAGACCCGGTCCACGAAGGCGTTCAGGTAACGCGGGTCGTCGGCGATCTCGTGGGCGTGGTCGTGGGACTCGATGTCCGCCTCGTCCACGACGTAGAAGCCCAGTTCGTCGGCGAGGTCGTACAGGGCCGGGTCGTTCGGGTAGTGGGAGGTGCGGATCGCGTTGAACCCGAACCGCTTGAGCAGCACCAGGTCCGCGCGCATGTCGTCGTACGACACCGTCCGCCCGGTCAGCGGGTGGAAGTCGTGCCGGTTGACGCCCCGGACGAAGACCCGCTCGCCGTTGACGAGGAGATCCCGGCCGACGATCTCGACGTCCCGGAAGCCGACGCGGTGGTACGACGTGTCGGCGACCGTGCCGTCCGCGCGGTGCAGCCGGACGGTCAGCCCGTACAGCTCGGGCTGCTCCGCGTTCCAGGTGCGCACGTCGGACACGACGGCGTGGACGCGGGCCTCGCCGAGGAAGTCGGAGACCCGGTCGTCCTCGGTGTTGAGCCGGTCGAACTCGGCGTCCTGCGCGAGCGGTTCGCCGTCGAGCTCGCCGGTGACGTACCAGCCCCCGGGCAGCGCCCGGTCGCCCGCCGCGTTGCGCACCTGGCAGTCCACGCGCAACTCGCCGTCCCGCCGGGCCCGTACGGTCACGTCCGCGAGATACAGGGGATCGGTGGCGTACAGGAGCACGGACCGGGTGATCCCGCCGTGCCACCAGTGGTCCTGGTCCTCGATGTGCGAGGCGTCCGACCACTTGACGACGGTGAGCCGCAGGACCGACCGCCCGCCGGGGCGGACGACCCCGGTCAGGTCGAACTCGGCCGCCAGGTGGGAGTCCTTGGAGACGCCCACCGGCCGCCCGTCGACGTGCACGAGGAGCACGCTCTCCGCCGCGCCCACCTGGAGCACGATCCGCCGCCCGGCCCACTCGGCGGGGACGTCCAGCTCCCGCTCGTAGACCCCGGTCGGGTTGGCCGCGGGGGAGTCCGGCGGGAACTCACGGAACGGCATGGTGACGTTCGTGTACTGCGGCAGGTCGTCCGTGTCCTGCACGGTCCAGGCGCCGGGGACGTACGCCGTGGACCAGGAGCCGCCGACCGGCGCGTCCGGAGCGGGCAGCAACCGGAAGCGCCAGTCGCCGTCCAGGGGGAGTGCTCCGGCGCGCCGGTCGACGGCGTTCATGGGGAGCCGTCCCCAGGAGGTCACCTCGGGCGCCTCCCAGGGGCGGAGGGCGATCAGGGGATCGGCGGGCCGGGGCCCGGGGATCGACGGATCGTTCATCTGCGGACGGCTCCCTTTTCTGGCGGCACGGGTGGCGTGGGTGACGTAGGTGACATGGGTTACGTGCGTGACGTGGCGGGACCGGGCAGGACGCGTCCCGCCAGGCCCCAGTCGGGGTCGACGGGGACACCGAGCCGGTCCAGGACGGTGGGGGCGATGTCGACGAGGCGGGGCGAGTCGAGCCGGGTGCCGGCGGGCGTGCCGGGCTCGGCGAGGATGACGAACACCTCTCGTTCGGCGTCCGTGTCGCCGCCGTGACCGCCGGTGTCGAGGTGCCCGTGGTCGGTGGTGACCAGTACGGTCCACCGCTCGCCGGAGCGGCGGTCGTCGATCGCCGCCAGCAGCCGTCCGAGGTGGGTGTCCTGGGCGAGCAGGGCGTCGTCGTAGGCGGGGGAGAGCGGGCCGGTGGCGTGGCCGGCCTCGTCGGTGCCGCCGAAGTAGACGAACAGCAGGTCCGGGTCGTGCTCGGTGAGCCAGCGCATGGCGGCGCGGGCGACGAGGTCGTCCGCGGTCGCGTAGCCGTCGGTCTCGCCGTCATAGTGCACCCGTCGGCCGATGGCGGGGCCGAGG
Source organism: Streptomyces sp. GbtcB6 (assembly GCF_019091475.1). Classification (NCBI taxonomy): domain Bacteria; kingdom Bacillati; phylum Actinomycetota; class Actinomycetes; order Kitasatosporales; family Streptomycetaceae; genus Streptomyces; species Streptomyces sp. GbtcB6. The sequence continues at coordinate 130,998 of NZ_JAGXJL010000019.1, forward strand.
ACGCCGCGGTGGACCAGCTCGGGCCAGGAGACCGCGGCCGCGGTGCGCAGACCGGGGCGGGCGATGGCGGCACGGCTGAGGAAGTCGGGGTAGCGGGTGTAGTCGGCACCGATGAAGTCGTTGCCGGTCACCCCGTGGCGGTCGGGCCACACCCCGGTCAGCACGCTCGACCAGCCGGGGCCGGAGTCGGTGTAGGCCATGCTGGTCGACGGCCCTTGCTCGGCTTGGCCGTCCCGCTCGCCGTAGGGCAGCAGGCTGGTCCCGTGGGCGCCCGCGGTCAGCAGGCCGTGCAGTACGGGTGCGTGGGCACGGGGCCGGGTCAGCCGGTCGTGGCGCAGCCCGTCCATGCCCACCACGAGCACCTTGTTGCGCGCGGCGCCGTCCGGGCCAGGGGGCACGGCACGGCGCCGGGTGAACGGCAGACGGGCGGAGGGCCCCGCACCCTCCGGCGACTGCGTCCGCTCGGCGTCGGCGTCGGTATCGGTCACCGGATCCCTCCTCTGTCTCGCGCGTGCCGCGCGGGCCGGGGCGGCCCGCGCGGGTCAGGTGCCCTGTACCGCGCCTTCGGTGGCGCCCGCGATGAAGCCGCGGGCGAAGACGGCGAAGACCAGTACCAGCGGGAGGGACGCCATGAGCACACCGGCCATGACCATGCTGTAGTCGGTGGTGTGGCCGACGTTGAGCTGGGCCAGCTCCACCTGGAGGGTCACGTGGTCGGGGTTGGTGAGCACGATGAGCGGCCAGACGTAGTCGTTCCAGGCCCCGACGAAGGCGTAGATGGCGAGGAAGGACAGCGCGGGCCTGATCATCGGCAGCGCGATGTTCCAGTACTGGCGGAAGAACCCGGCGCCGTCGATGCGCGCGGCGTCGAGGAGTTCGTCGGGCACGCCGTTCTCGATGTACTGGCGCAGCCAGAAGATGCCGAAGGCGTTGGCCAGTGCGGGCGGGATCAGCGCCTTGAGCATGCCGACCCAGCCGATGTTCGACATGAGGATGAACTGCGGCAGGATCGCCAGCTGCAGCGGCAGCATCATGAACAGCAGCAGCGTGCCGAAGAGCACCTTGCGACCGGGGAAGTCGAACTTGGCGAAGGTGAAGGCCGCCAGCGAGTCGATGAACAGCACCAGGACGGTGGTGGCGCTCGCGACGACGATCGTGTTGAGCATCGACCCGAAGAAGTCGATGGTGTTCAGCACGTGCCGGATGTTCTCCAGCAGATGGGAGCCGAAGGTCAGCTTGGGCGGGCTCTTGTAGATGTCCTGGGTGGTGTTGGTGGCCATGACGATCGTCCACGCGAAGGGGAAGACCGAGAGCAGGACGGCCGCCATGAGGACGATGTGCGCGGTCAGGCCCTTGGGGCGGCGCAGCCGCCTCGCGCGCGGGGCCGGCCGCGTCGGGTCGGCTGCGGTCACGGCTTCCTCCCTCGTTGGGTGATGCGCCAGTTGACGGCGACGAGCACGATGATCAGCACGAAGAAGGCCCACACGATGGCCGCGCCGTAGCCGTAGTCGTTGTTGAGGAAGGCCGACTGGTAGAAGTACAGCAGCGTGGTCAGACCGGCCTGTCCCGGGCCGCCGAGGTTCGCGTTGGCGGCGTTGCTGGCGAACAGGACCTGGGGTTCGCTGAAGCTCTGCAGACCGTTGATCGTCGAGATGATGACGGTGAACAGGATGATCGGCCGCATGATCGGGATCGTGATCTGGAAGAACGTGCGGACGGGGCCGGCGCCGTCCACCCTCGCCGCCTCGTAGATCGAGGTCGGGATCGCCTGGAGACCGGCCAGGTAGATGATCATGTTGTAGCCGGTCCACATCCAGGTCATCAGCAGCGCGATGACCACCTTGATCAGCCACGGGTTGCTCAGCCACGGAACCGGCGAGATGCCGACCGTGCCCAGGATCGCGTTGACCAGACCGAAGTTGTTGCTGAACACCGCGCCGAAGAAGATCGCCACCGCGACGATCGAGGTGACGTTGGGCAGGTAGAGGGCGATGCGGTAGAAGCCCTTGAAGCGGCGCACCGAGTGCAGCAGCGTCGCCAGCATCAGGGCGCCGAAGAGGGTGGGCACGGTGGACAGCACCCAGATCACCAGGGTGTTGCGGATCGACAGCCAGAAGACCGGGTCCGACCACAGGAACCTGAACTGCTGCAGGCCCACGAACTGCATGTCGCCCAGGCCGTCCCAGCGCTGGAAGGCCAGGTACAGCGAGTAGAAGACGGGGAAGAAGGAGAAGGCGGCGAAGATCAGGTAGAAGGGCGAGATCGCCAGGTACTGCCGCCAGTACGACAGCGGCCCGCGCCGCCTGGGCCGAGCGGTGCCCGCGGGCGTGGCGCGCCGCGGGCGGAACCGGGCCGGGCCCGGCCCGCCGCGGTGCCCGGGCACCGCGGCGGGACCGGTGACCGGAGGTGACGTCACCTCAGCTCACCCCCTGGCGCCGGGCGATCTGCTTGGCCTGGCTGACGGCGTCGTTCCAGGCGTCGTCGGGCTTCTTGCCCTTGGCCTCGATGTTGGTCAGTTCCGTCATGTAGGGGGCCATGACGGCCGCGTCGGCCGGCGCCTCGTAGCTGTCCGGTATGGCCTTGGCGGCCGGGCCGAACACCTCGATGATCTTCTGCCCGCCGAAGAAGGCGTCCGGGCCCGTCATGGCCGGCATGGCGTACGCGGCCGGGGCGGCCGGGAAGATGGCGGCGTCGGTGAAGCCGCGGGCGTCGTTGGCGGGGCTGAGTATCCAGCTGATGATCTTGAAGGCTTCCTCGGGGTTCCGGCACTGCTTGGGCAGGGCCAGGTAGGAGCCGCCCTGGTTGGCCGGTCCGCCGGGCATCGCGCACACCCGCCACTTGCCCTTGGTGGCCGGGGCCGCCTGCTCGATGTCCAGGGCGTGCCAGGCCGCGCCGAGTTCGGTGGTCAGGTTCTTGCCGATGGCGGCGTTCCAGCTGTTGTCGTTGATCTTGGCGTCGAGGCCCAGCGTGTAGGGCCGGACCGCCGTGGTCCACGCGGTACGGATGTGGTCCTGGTCGCCGATGAAGTGGTTGTCCTTGTCGATGAACCGCTTGGTGCCCTGGCCGACGGCCATGCTGAACACCGAGCCGATGTTGTTGACCAGGAAGGAGCCGGAGACCTTCTTCTTCAGCTCGGTGCCGAGCGTGAAGTAGTCCTCCCACGTCGTGGCCAGGGCCGCGACCTTGGCGGGGTCGGTGGGCAGCCCGGCCTTGTGGAACAGGTCCGCGCGGTAGAAGAGCGCGGTGGGGCCGATGTCGATCGGGAAGCCGATCTGCTTGCCGTCCTCGGTCTGGGCGAGCTTGGTCTTCCAGCCCAGGTACTGGGACGAGATCTTCTTGAAGCCCAGGTCGTTCAGGTCCAGGAAGCGGGAGGCGTTGGGCAGGAAGGAGGCGATGTCCTCGCCCTTGATGCCGGTGATGTCGGGCACGGAGGAGCCGCCCGCGGCGAGGGTGGTGGTGAGCTTCTGCTTGAAGTCGCCGCCGATGGACGAGGCGGTCAGCGTGACCGCGCTGCTGAAGTGGGTTTTCGCCTCCGCGACCACCTTGTCGCTGAGCGCACCGCCCCAGTACCACAGGGTGAGGTTCTTGCCGTTCTTGGTGCCGCCCGATCCGGAGCCGCCGCATGCGACGGTCAGTCCGGACGCGGCCGCGGTGAGCGCGGCGGCCTGGAGGAAGCCTCTACGTGAAAGGTCCACGGGTCACTCCTGTTGTTCCTGTTCGTGGTACTGAGGGGCGTTGGTGCTGTGGATCGTGGGGGCTGTGGGGCGTTGGGCTGCGTGCGGGTGCGGGTGCGGGTCGGTGTGGCCGGGCGGGCGGGTGCGTGGGGGTGTGGGTCAGTGCGGCCGGGCGGGCGGGGTGACGGGGGCGTGGCGCACCGGGGGGCCCACGTCCGCCGGCAGGCGGTCGGCGAGGAAGCCGTAGGTCTTCTTCAGGCCGGGGTCGGTCAGTGAGCGCCACCAGCGGTCGACGCCGTACCAGCCGGGGGCCGCGAGGGCGCCGCCGTGGTGCTGTACGGACAGTCCGGCCGCGAGGACCGCGAACCGCAGCCGTTCCGCCAGCGGCCAGCCGCCGAGGGAGGCCGCGACGAAGCTCGCCCCGAAGACGTCCCCGGCGCCCGTGGCGTCCAGGACCTCGACGTCGAGGGCCGGGACCTCCGCGTACTCGCCGGTGGTCTGGTCGACGGCCACCGCGCCGTCCCCGCCCCGGGTGACGACCGCCACCGGCACCAGCTCCGCGAGCGTGCCGAGGGCCGCGACCGCGCTGTCGGTGCGGGTGTAGGCCATCGCCTCGGTCTCGTTCGGGAGGAAGGCGTGGCACAGGGCGAGCTGGTCGAGGAGGTCGCGGGACCACTCCTGGGTGGGGTCCCAGCCGACGTCGGCGTAGACGTGGGTGCCGTTCGCGGCGGCCTTGGCGATCCACTCGCGAGGCTCGGCCTCGATGTGCACGAGCGCCGTGCGCGCCTCGGGCGGGTCGCCCATCAGCATGTCCTGCGAGTACGGGGGCTCCTGGCCGTGGGTGACGAGGGCACGGTCATGGCCGGCGGCGAGCGAGACGGTGACGGGGGTGGGCCAGCCGTCCGCGGTGCGGGAGAGCGAGAGGTCGATGTCCTCCTGGTCGCACAGGACGTCCCGGCAGTACTCGCCGTAGAAGTCGTCCCCGAAGACCGTGGCCAGCGAGGTGCGCAGACCGAAGCGGGCCGCGGCCACCGCGAGGTTCGCGATGCCGCCGGGGCCGCAGCCCATGCCGGCCGTCCAGATCTCCTCGCCCGGTGTCGGAGCCTTTCCCAGCCCCGTGAGGACGAGGTCGTAGAAGAGCAGCCCGGTCAGCAGCACATCGGGCCTGTCGTCGTCCACGCGCGCAGCCTCTCGTCAAAACTCGTCATTTTCGATGCCGGAATCGTGCGCCGCTCGGAGAGATTGGTCAATACCCGAGCAGAAGTGAGCATGGAAATGATTGAAGATGACGAGTAGTGTGCATCGCGTGCTGGCAGAACGACGACACCAACTCATCCTGCGGGCCCTGCGCTCCGGTGGCCCCGCCTCTGTGACCGACCTCTCCGAACAGCTGAACGTGAGCCCCGCCACGATCCGGCGCGACCTCGTCAAGCTGGAGGAGGACGGGCTGCTCACACGTGTCCACGGCGGCGCCGTCGTCGATGAGGGCGACCAGCCCTTCGCCGAGGTGGCCGAGGTGCGGGTGGCCGAGAAGGACGCGATAGCCGCGCGCGCGGCGGCGCTGGTCCGGGACGGCCAGTCGGTGCTGCTCGACATCGGCACCACCGCGTTCCGGCTCGCCCGCCAGCTGCACGGCCGCCGCCTCACCGTGATCACCAGCAACCTGGTGGTCTACGAGGAACTGGCCGACGACGAGGGCATCGAACTGGTGCTGCTCGGCGGCATGCTCCGCCGCGAGTACCGCTCCCTGGTCGGTTTCCTCACCGAGGACAACCTGCGCCAGCTGCACGCCGACTGGCTGTTCCTCGGGACCAGCGGGGTGCGCCCCGGCGGGCAGGTGATGGACACGACGGTCGTGGAGGTGCCGGTCAAGCGCGCCATGATCGGGGCGAGCGACAAGGTCGTGCTGCTCGCCGACGCCGCCAAGTTCCCGGGCACGGGCATGGCGAAGGTCTGCGGTCCCGGGGACCTGGACATGGTGGTGACCAACGCGCCGGTGGACCCGCCGACCCGAGCCGCCCTGGAGGAGGCCGGTGTCGAGGTGGTCCTGGCAGGAAAGGCTGAAGCGTGAAACTGACGATTCTGGGCGGCGGCGGGTTCCGCGTGCCCCTCGTGTACGGCGCACTGCTGACGGACCGGGCCGAGGGGCGGGTCACCGAGGTCGTGCTGCACGATCTCGACGCCGGACGGCTCTCCGCGGTCGCCCGGGTCCTGGCCGAACAGGCGGCCGGCGTCCCCGACGCCCCCGCCGTGACCGCCACGACCGACCTGGACGAGGCCCTCACCGGCGCCGACTTCGTCTTCTCGGCGATCCGGGTCGGCGGCCTGGAAGGCAGGGCGGACGACGAGCGGGTGGCCCTGGCCGAGGGCGTCCTCGGCCAGGAGACGGTCGGCGCCGGAGGCATCGCCTACGGCCTGCGGACCGTGCCCGTCGCCGTCGACATCGCCCGGCGGGTGGCCCGGCTCGCCCCCGACGCCTGGGTCATCAACTTCACCAACCCCGCCGGACTGGTCACCGAGGCCATGTCCCGGCACCTCGGCGACCGCGTCATCGGCATCTGCGACTCCCCGGTCGGCCTCGGCCGCCGGATCGCCCGGGTGCTCGGCGCGGCGAACCCGCGCGAGGCCTGGATCGACTACGTCGGCCTCAACCACCTCGGCTGGGTCCGCGGCCTGCACATCGCGGGACGCGACGAGCTCCCGCGCCTGCTCGCCGACCCCGACCTGCTCGGCTCCTTCGAGGAGGGCAAGCTCTTCGGCGTCGACTGGCTCCAGTCCCTCGGTGCGATCCCCAACGAATACCTGCACTACTACTACTTCAACCGCGAGGCCGTCCGCTCCTACCAGCAGGCCGAGAAGACCCGCGGCGCCTTCCTGCGCGACCAGCAGGCGCACTTCTACGAGGCGGTCACCGACCCGGGTGCCAAGGCCCTGGACGTCTGGGACCGCACCCGCGCCGAGCGCGAGGCCACCTACATGGCCGAGAACCGGGAGACCGCAGGCGCCGGCGAGCGCGACGCCGACGACCTGTCCGGCGGCTACGAGAAGGTCGCCCTGGCCCTGATGCGGGCCATCGCCCGCGACGAGCGCACCACCCTGATCCTCAACGTCCGCAACCGCGGCACCCTCTCGGTGCTCGACGGCGAGGCCGTCATCGAGGTGCCCTGCCTGGTCGACGCCAACGGCGCCCACCCGGTCGCCGTCGCCCCGCTGCCCGACCACGCCACCGGCCTCGTCTGCGCGGTCAAGGCGGTCGAGCGCGAGGTGCTCGCCGCCGCCGAGTCCGGCTCCCGTACGACGGCGGTGAAGGCGTTCGCGCTGCACCCGCTGGTCGACTCGGTGAACGTGGCCCGCCGGCTGGTGGAGGGGTACACCGAGGTCCACCCGGGCCTCGCGTATCTTAAGTAACCAGCCGCTCGGAAAGCGCTTTCCACACCTCTTCTGGAGACTTCCATGCACGACGAACGCCGCCGGATCGAGGAGCGCGTCGAGCGCCTCCACAACCAGCGCATCAAGCCCGCGATCTACGCGGCCACCGTCCCCTTCGAGGTGTCCGCCTGGCAGGCCCCCGGGGAGCCGGTGCCCTTCGAGGAGGCCGCGGCCGCCGCGTACGAGCCGTTCGCCATGGACACCCCGTGGGGCCCGCCCTGGGGCACCACCTGGTTCCGGATGCGCGGCCAGGTGCCCGCGGAGTTCGCGGGCCGCCGCGTCGAGGCGGTCATCGACCTCGGCTTCACCGGCGACTGGCCGGGCAACCAGGCCGAGGCCCTGGTCCACCTCACCGACGGGACCCCGCTGAAGGCGGTCAACCCGCTCAACCAGTACGTACGGATCGCGAACCCGGCGACCGGCGGCGAGGTGATCGACTACCTGGTCGAGGCGGCCTCCAACCCGGACATCCTCGCCAACGACTTCGCCGAGCCCACGCTCCTGGGCGACGTGCTGACGGCCGGCGACAAGCCGCTCTACACCTTCAGGCGCGCCGACATCGCCGTCCTCGACGAGGAGGTCTGGCACCTCGACCTCGACATCCAGGTGCTGAAGGAGCTGATGCTGGAGCTCGGCGAGCACGACCCGCGCCGCCACGAGATCATGCACGCCCTCGACCACGCGATGGACCTGCTGGACCTGGACGACATCTCCGGTTCGGCCGCGGACGTCCGGGCCGCCCTGCAGCCGGCGCTGTCGAAGCCCGCGCACGCCAGCGCCCACCGCATCTCCGGCGTCGGCCACGCGCACATCGACTCGGCCTGGCTCTGGCCGATCCGCGAGACCAAGCGCAAGACCTCCCGGACCTTCTCCAACGTCACCTCCCTTGCAGAGGAGTACGAGGAGTTCGTCTTCGCCTGCTCGCAGGCCCAGCAGTACGAGTGGGTGCGCGACAACTACCCGCAGGTCTGGGCCCGGATCCAGGAGTCCGTGAAGAAGGGCCAGTGGGCGCCGGTCGGCGGCATGTGGGTCGAGTCCGACGGCAATCTCCCCGGCGGCGAGGCGATCGCCCGCCAGCTCGTCCACGGCAAGCGGTTCTTCATCGAGCACTTCGGCATCGAGACCAAGGGCGTCTGGCTGCCCGACTCCTTCGGCTACAACGCGGCCTACCCGCAGCTCGCCAAGCTGGCCGGCAACGAGTGGTTCCTCACCCAGAAAATCTCCTGGAACCAGACCAACACGTTCCCCCACCACACCTTCTGGTGGGAGGGCATCGACGGCACCCGCATCTTCACGCACTTCCCGCCGGTCGACACCTACAATGCCCGCTTCAGCGGCGCGGAGATGTCCCGCGCGGTCCGCAACTACGCCGAGAAGGGCGCCGCCACCCGCTCGCTGGCCCCCTTCGGCTGGGGCGACGGCGGTGGCGGCCCCACCCGCGAGATCATGGAGCGGGCCCGCCGCCTGAAGGACCTGGAGGGCTCCCCGCGGGTCGAGGTCGAGCACCCGGACGCCTTCTTCGCCAAGGCCCGCGCCGAGTACGAGGACGCCCCGGTCTGGGTCGGCGAGCTCTACCTGGAGCTGCACCGCGCCACCTACACCTCGCAGGCCCGCACCAAGCAGGGCAACCGGCGCAGCGAGCACAAGCTGCGCGAGGCCGAGCTGTGGGCCACGACGGCCGCGCTGCACGCGCCCGGCTACCGCTATCCGCACGAGAAGCTCGACCGGCTCTGGAAGACGGTCCTGCTCCACCAGTTCCACGACATCCTGCCCGGCTCCTCCATCGCCTGGGTGCACCGCGAGGCCGAGGCCGAATACGCCCGGGTGGCCGAGGAACTGGAGGCGCTGACCACCGAGGCGGTCACCGCGCTGGGCGGCGGCCCGGCCCGCGTCTTCAACACCAGCCCCTACGACCGCGCCGAGGTCGTCCGGGACGCCGCGGGCACCCCGGTCTACGTCGAGGTCCCCGCGAGCGGCAGCGCGCCGCTCGCGGGCGCCACCGAGGCCCCGCAGCCGGTGACCGTCGAAGGCCGGGTCATCGACAACGGACTCGTCCGGGTGGAGATCGCCGCGGACGGCACCCTGTCGTCCGTGTACGACCACCGGGCGAAGCGCGAGGTCCTCGCCGGCCAGGGCAACCTGCTGCGGCTGCACACCGACCTCCCGAACTACTGGGACGCCTGGGACGTCGACAAGCACTACAAGAACCGCTACACGGACCTGCTCGACCCCTCGGAGATCACGGTCGCCGACGCGGACCCGCTGCTCGGCTCGGTCCGGATCACGCGTCCGTTCGGCAACGGCTCGAAGATCACCCAGACGGTCACCGTCCGCGCCGGCAGCCCCCGGATCGACTTCGAGACGGACATCGACTGGCACGAGGCCGAGAAGTTCCTCAAGGCCGGCTTCCCGGTGGACATCCGGGCCGCGCACTCCTCCGCCGAGATCCAGTTCGGCCACGTCCAGCGGCCCACGCACACCAACACCACGTGGGAGGCGGCCCGCTTCGAGGTCTCCGGCCACCGCTGGGTGCACCTCGCCGAGCCCGGCTACGGCGTCGCCGTCATCAACGACTCAACCTACGGCCACGACGTCTCCCGCACGGTCCGCGAGGACGGCGGTACGACCACCACGGTCCGCCTCTCCCTGGTCCGCGCCCCGCGCGTCCCGGACCCGGGCGCCGACCAGGGCCGCCACCGCATCACGTACTCCCTGCTGCCGGGCGCCACGGTCGGGGACGCCGTCGCCGAGGGCTACGCCCTCAACCTCCCGCTCCGGGTGGCCGACGCGGCGGGCGAGCCGCAGCCGGTCGTCTCGGTGGACGGCGCGGGCGTGACCGTCGAGGCGGTCAAGTTCGCCGACGACGCCTCCGGCGATGTCGTGGTCCGGCTCTACGAGTCCCTGGGCGGCCGTGCCCAGGGCGTCCTGCGCACCGGCTTCCCGCTGGCCGGTGCCCAGGTGACCGACCTGCTGGAGCGCCCCCTGGAGGACGCCGCCACCGACGGTGACAGCGTCTCCGTCGAACTGCGCCCCTTCCAGATCCTCACCCTCCGGTTGCAGAGGAGCTGACCGGATGGCCATGCAACCCTGGTTCACCGACGCCAAGTTGGGGATCTTCGTGCACTGGGGCATCTACGCCGTCGACGGGGTCCAGGAGTCCTGGTCCTTCTACGACGACATCGTGCCGCACGAGCAGTACATGTCCCAGCTGGACCGCTTCACCGGCGCCCGGTACGACCCGAAGGCGTGGGCGGACCTGTTCGCCCGCGCCGGCGCGAAGTACGCCGTGCTGACGAGCCGTCACCACGACGGTGTGGCCCTGTGGGACACGGCGTACGGCGACCTCAACCTCGGCAAGGACTACCTCGGGCCGTATGCCGAGGCCCTGCGCGAGAACGGCCTCAAGGTCGGCCTCTACTACTCCCACTCCGACTGGAACCACCCCGACTACGCCTCCACGCGCAAGCCGGGCCGCCCCCCGGAGCTGGAGGACAACCGCTACTCGGAAGTCGCGGCCGAGTACGAGGACCTCGACGCCTGGGAACGCTTCATCGCCTACCGGGACGGCCAGATACGGGAGCTGGCCTCCCGCTACCGGCCGGACCTGATGTGGTTCGACGGGGAGTGGGACCGCAGCGAGGAGCAGTGGCGGATCCCCGGACTCGCCGCGCTGATCCGGTCGTACGTCCCGGACGTCGTCTTCAACGCGCGCATGCTCAGCGAAGGGGACTACGCCACCCCCGAGCAGGGCGCCCCCGTCGTGCCGCCGGACGGCCCCTGGGAACTGTGCCTGACGATCAACGACTCGTGGGGCTACCAGCACCACGACCACAACCACAAGTCCCTCGCCCAGCTGATCCGCTACTTCACCGAGACCATCGGGGGCGGCGGCAACCTGCTGCTCGACGTCGGCCCCAGGGAGGACGGCACCATCCCGCAGCCGCAGGTGGAGCGGCTTGAGGGGCTGGGGGAGTGGATCCGCAGGCACGCGGAGGCGGTGTACGGGACCGGGCGCGGCCTGCCGGCCGGCCACCACTACGGCCCGAGCACCCTCTCCGCCGACCGGCGCACCCTCTACCTCACCCTGTTCGACGTCCCGCGCGCCGAGATCGGCGTCCGGGGGCTGGCGACCAAGGTGAACAGGATCACCGTGCTTGGCACCGGCACCGAACTCGGCCACCGGGTGACCGGCGGACTGCACGAGGCGGTCGGCGTGCTGTGGATCGACCCGCCGGCCGCGACCGACCTCGACCCGTACGCCACCGTCCTGGCCGTCGAACTGGACGGCGAGCTGGAGCTGTACCGGGGATCCGGCCGGTTCTGAACCGGTTCACGGCCTATGCCGGAAGTTCTCATATGAAGAATTAAGAGAACGGTAAGCGGGCAGGTCACAGCGGCTTTTCGGGCCGCCGTGACGCTGCCGGTTCGCCTCTTGGACACCTTGAGTTCGTCTGACGCCCCTGGGATGCGGAACGGCAGGGACGACAGAAAGGCATCACCGTGCGAGACCCGCGAATGTCAGCGATCGCCAAGGGGCTCAAGCGCCGGGGCCGGCTCATGGCGCAGGCGGTGAGCCCGCCGCGCAAGACCCTGGACGCCATCCCGACCCAGCGTCCGGCCGCGCGGCCGCAGCAGCCCTCCGACGGCTATACGGCCCCGCTCGCCCCGCGCCTGGTGGCGTCCCCGGCCTTCGTGCTGTCCTCGGTGCGCTCCGGCTCCACACTGCTGCGGGTCCTGCTGAACAGCCACAGCCGCATCCGCGCCCCGCACGAGATGCACCTGCGCACGGTCCACGTCCGCATGTCCCGGGAGTTCACCGCGGACGCCATGAAGGAGCTCGCCCTCGACCGCGAGGAGCTGGAGCACGTGCTGTGGGACCGGGTGCTGCACCTGGAGCTCAGCCGCAGCGGCAAGGACGTCATCGTCGACAAGACCCCGCCGAACACCCTCATCTGGCCCCGGCTGCACCGATGTTGGCCCGACGCCCGGTTCATCCTGCTGCTGCGCCACCCCGGTGCCGTCGTCCAGTCCCTGACCAGCCGCCGCGCCGACCCCGACCACGAGGCGATCCGCGCCGAGGTCCTGGGCTACGCGGAGAAGCTCGAAGAGGCCCGCCAGAACCTCACCGGCGCGCATGTGATCACGTACGAGGACCTCACCGCCGAACCGGAGCGGGTCACCCGCGGCCTGTGCGAGTACCTCGGCGTCCCGTGGGAGAGCGGCATGCTCGACTACGGCAAGCAGGACCACGGCACCTTCCGGCCGAAGCTCGGCGACTGGAGCAAGGAGATCAGGTCCGGCCGCATCCAGGCCGCCCGCCAGGCCGACCCCACCGCCGAACTCCCGCCCCGGCTGGCCGAGATAGCGAAGGCGTGGGGATACCCGGTCTAGGCATCCCCACGCCACCGTTCCCGACGGTCAGCCGGTGAAGCCGGCCGTGATCGAGGTGAACTGCCAGTTGCTCTGGCTGATCCCGGAGCAGTTGCTCACCACGCCGCCGCCCGCGCAGCCGCGGTCCCGGTTGACCGCCCAGAACGCGAGCCGGGCGATGTGGTGCGAGTTCCCCCAGTCGCGGATCTGGGTCCAGATCGCCGGGGTCGTGGTCTCCTGCTGGTCCGACAGGCCGTTCATGCCGGAGATCCCGATGTGCGCGTAGGCCGTCGCGTCGTCCCAGCCGAACGTGGACTTCAGCTTGGTCTTCAGCCCCTCGGCCGCGCTCACGGTGTTGCCGTACATGTCCGAACCGCCACCGAAGTCGAACGGCATGATCGTGAAGACGTCGATGTCGGCGCCGATCGACTGAGCCTGTTCGATCAGCCGGTTGCCGTAGTACGTCGGCCCGGTGGTGGACGTCCCGAAGGTGACGATCGTCTTCAGACCGGGGTTGTTGGCCTTGACCGTCTTCAGGGCGGTGAGGATCTTCGCCTGTACGGCCTCGTTCTCGAACTCGTCGGTGTTCTCGATGTCCATGTCGACGGACTTGAGACCGTAGGCGTCGATCACCTTCTGGATCGCCCCGGCCAGCGCGCTCGCCGAGGAGCAGTTGGCGCCGAGCTTGCTGCCCTGCCAGCCGCCGAACGAGGGGGTGATGTCACCGCCGGCCGCCTTGATCTGGTTGATCGCGGTCTGGTCGACACCGCCGGTCAGTGCCCGGCTGCCGTCCCAGGCCGGGGCGCAGCCGCCCGAGTCCAGCACGAAGGCCATGGTGAACGACTTGATGCCGGTCGCGCTCATCACGGTGGAGGGGCTCGGCGGGTCGCCCCAGCCCTCGAAGAGGTAGGGCGCGGCCTGCTTGAAGCCGGTCCCGCCGCCGCTGCCCGCGCTCGTGGTCACGGACACGGAGTTGGAGGCGGCCGACACGTTCCCGGCCGCGTCCCGCGCCTTCACCGTGAACGTGTACGCCGTACTGGCCGACAGCCCGCTCACCGTGCCGGAGGTCCCGGAGACGCTCGCCACCTGGCTCGACCCGCTGTAGATGTCGTACGCCGTCACCCCGACGTTGTCCGTCGAGGCCGACCACGACAGGGACACGCTCGACGAGGTCTTCCCGGTGGAGGTGAGGTTCGTGGGTGCGGTGGGCGCCTGGGTGTCGGAGCTGCCGCCGGGCCCGTCGAGGCTGATGTCGTCGGCGTAGTACGTCCCCTGGGCGTACCACCCGTGGACATAGATCTGGGCGCTGGTCTGCGTGGCCCCGGTGGTGAAGGAGACGGTCAGCTGGCTGTACTGGGACGCCGAGGTCGTCCAGGTGGAGGTGCCGCCGGTCACCCCGAGATAGACGTACGAACCGCGGACCCAGCCGCTGAGCGAGTACGTCGTGTTGGGCTGCACGGCGACGGTCTGCGTGCACTGGGCGGTGTCACTGGCACTCGCGGCCCCCGCGAGCGCCTTGGAGCCGCCGTGCACGGGGGAGGACACGACCGAGCCGAGGTTCCCGGTGCAGGACCACGGCGAGAGGCTCCCCGACTCGAAGCCGGGGTTGGAGAGGATGTTCGCCGCCTGCGCGGTACCGGGCAGCGCGATGGCCCCGGCGAGCGCGAGAGCGGCGGACCCGAGCAGGGCGAATATCCGACGTCTGGAACGTCTGAGCGAGTTGCGCACGCGATCTCCCTGAAGGAATGGGGGTGTTCGGGAGTTGCACGAAGGTGCAAGGAGGTGCGCAACAAAGTTGGTATGGACCAATCCATCTGTCAAGGAGACGAACGCGAATTGGTCCATACCGGTGAGATGAGCGCCCCGTGAGGGGCGCGGGGCTGTGTTCGACTTGCGGCTCCGCCGCGTGGGCGCGATCGGCCAAGACGGCGCCGCACCCGGCCGACAACCTAGAGCGGCAGCACCCCCGCCGCCTCCATCGACCCCACGGCGACAGGCGGCGCAGCCACCGGCGCCGGCAACACCAGCTCTTCGGCCTCCTCCCGTACCACCGGCACGGACGGCAGCACGTGCCGCGGTCCCGACACCACCGCGTAGTCCTGCCCCAGGAACGGCGGCTCGATCACCCCGGGGTCCTCGCCCAGCGCCAACTGCACGGCAGCCCACGGCGCGTTGATCCCGCAGAGCGACAGCTGGTGCAACCCGCCCGCCGGCCGCGTGTTGACATCGAGCAGCACGGGCTGGTCGCCGTACATCCGGAACTGGATGTTGGACAGGTAGTGCAGCCCGAAGCCCTCGGCGATGATCCGCGCCGGCTTCAGCCACTGCTCGTCGAGGGTGAACCCGCGCCGGCGGCCCTTCTTGGTGCGGCCCACGGCCAGCCGGACCCGGTTGTCGGGCCCGGTGAGGCAGTCGACCGACACCTCCGGCTCCTCCAGCCGCGGCATCACCAGCCAGTCCACCGGCTCGTCGGCGCGGCGCAGCGCGTCCACGACCATGTCGAGCTGGACGTACGGCCCCGGGAACCCGTTGAGGTGAAAGAGCGAGAAGGGGGCGCGTGTGATCACGCGGAATCCCACGCCACCCGCACCGGCGGCCGGCTTGAAGCAGGCCTTGTGCCCGCCGGCCTCCAACTCCTCGACCGCGGCGACCAGTTCGTCCGCCGTGCGGACCCGCGACCAGGGCGGCACCGGGACGCCCACCGAGCTCACCGCCTCGTACGCGGTCGCCTTGTCCTCGAAGACGGCGGTCGCCTCCGGCGTCGGTGCCAGCAGGGCCGTGCCGATCGCCTCGAAGTCGGCCCGGTGGGCCACGATCGCCGACTGGTGCAGCCGGGGCACGAAGACATCGATGCCACGGCGCTGGCACTGGTCCAGGGCGTACTCGACGTAGGCGGCCGGGGACAGGCCCTCCGGCTCCAGGTCGGCGGTGTCGGCGGCGGCCAGCACGGGGGAGTCGGCGTCACCGTGCGTCGCATGGATCTCGACCGCCCGGTCGCTGGGATTTCTCCGCAGCTGATCCATGAAGAACACGTTCTCCGCGTACGTGCGGTTGAGCCAGACGCGTACGCGAGAGCGCATTAAAGCCGCCTTTCGGGGTTTTTGGGCAGGGGTCAGCGGGCCCGTGCCCGGGCAGGGTGGTTGGAGGGTCACCAAACCGCCCTGGACGAAGGGAAGTTCGTGGCGGTGGTGTTGGGGGGATCATACGGCTTTCAAGGGGCCCCGCGTGCAACGCCAGTGTTACGGATTTCCCCGTACTGTCCACGCGCGTTTTCCTGCACCGTCCGCGCCGGTTTCCTTGACGGCCCGAAACCGGCTCGGGACCCCGCTCGGGACCGGCCGGGTGACGGCCGACGGGCCGCTGGACAGGTGGTCTTGTTCCCGGCCCCCGAAGTGTGTTGTGGTGGGGACCGACGACATGATCGGAAGGGGTACGGGGTGGAGTCCACGGCCGGTGCCGGGCAGTTGCTGGCCATCAGTGACCTGCACATCTCGTATCCGGAGAACCGCGAGCTCGTCGAGAAGATGCGTCCGGAAACGGACGAGGACTGGCTGATCGTCGCCGGGGACATCGCGGAGACCGTCGCCGACATCCGCTGGACGCTGGAGACCCTTGCAGGCCGCTTCCGCAAGGTGCTGTGGGCGCCCGGCAACCACGACCTGTGGACCCACCCCAAGGACCCGGTCACCCTGCGCGGAGTCGCCCGCTACGAGCACCTCGTCGACCTCTGCCGGGAACTGGGCGTGGTCACCCCCGAGGACCCCTACCCGCTATGGGAGGGCCCGGGCGGCCCGGTCGTCGTGGCACCGCTGTTCCTGCTGTACGACTACTCCTTCCTGCCGGCCGGCTGCGCCACCAAGGAGGAGGGCCTCGCCTACGCGCACGGCACCGGCGTCGTCTGCAACGACGAGTACCTGCTGCACCCCGACCCCTACCCGACCCGCGAGGACTGGTGCCGGGCCCGGGTCGAGGCCACCGAGCGCCGGCTCGCCGAACTGCCCGAGAACCTGCCGACGGTGCTGGCGGGGCACTATCCGCTGGACCGGCACCCCACCGACGTGCTCTGGTACCCGGAGTTCGCCATGTGGTGCGGCACCACCCGCACCGCCGACTGGCACCGCCGGTTCCGGGTCGCGGCCATGGTCTACGGCCATCTGCACATCCCACGGACCACCTGGCACGACGGGGTCCGCTTCGAAGAGGTCTCCGTGGGATACCCCCGCGAGTGGCGCAAGCGTTCCGGGGAACCGGGCCGGCTGCGCCGAATTCTGCCGATGGAGGTCGGAACCGGTGATCGAGGAGCTGCTCCCGGACTCGGTGGTGGCCGTGGAGATGCTCGGTGACGAGGCGATCCGCGAGGCCCCGCTCTACCCCGAGGAGGCGGCGCTGGTCGCCCGGGCGGTGCCCAAGCGCCGCCGTGAGTTCGCCGCGGTGCGCGCCTGCGCCCGCAGTGCCATGGAGAAGCTCGGAGTCCCGCCGCAGCCCGTCGTGAGCGGTGAGCGCGGCGCCCCGCGCTGGCCGGACGGGCTGGCCGGCAGCATGACCCACTGCGACGGCTACTGCGCCGCCGCCCTGGTCCGCGCCGCCGACCTGGCCTCCCTCGGCATCGACGCCGAACCGCACGCCGCGCTCCCCGAGGGCGTCGCCGACTCCGTGCTGCTGCCCGCCGAGCGGCAGCGGCTCGCCCGGCTCGCGGCCGAGCGGCCCGGCGTGCACTGGGACCGCCTGCTGTTCAGCGCCAAGGAATCCGTCTACAAGGCGTGGTTCCCCCTCACCGGGAAGTGGCTGGACTTCATGGAGGCCGACATCGAGCTCGTCCCGGAGCCCGGTGAGCGGCCGCACGGCATCCTGCGCGCCCGCCTCCTCGTCCCCGGCCCGGAGGTCGGCGGGCGGCGGCTGCAGGTCTTCGAGGGCCGCTGGAGCGTGGGGCACGGCATACTGACCTCGGCCGTGGTCGTGCCGCACCCCTGACGCACCCCGCCGGCTCAGGTGGGTGGGCACCAGTCGTGCAGCAGCCGGAAGAACGCCTCCTCGTTGCCCGCCAGTCCGGCCCCGGCCAGGGCCTCCTCGGCCTCGGCGAGCACGGCCGGCGGCACCAGGAAGGGGCGCGAGCCGCCGGGCGGCCCGTCGAAGGCCGCGCGCACGGTGTGCAGCAGCCGCAGATAGGCCTGGACGGCGGCGCGTTCACGGTCGGTCAGTACGGCGGTGTGCATCGGTCGGCTCTCCCCGTCGGTCGTCGAGGTCACGCGCCCGGACGGCGCGCGCACACCGCGTGTGCGGTGCGCACCCCCCAGCTTGCCGTCCACCACTGACAACGCCCCCGCGCCCGGCCTCGGTTCGCCCGCTTAGCAGAGCGGAAACCACACCGAAACCCCCTGGGGAAATGTCTTCCTACCCTGGAAGGAGAGAAATCCGGCCGGGCCGCAGCGGGCCCGGGACAGCGGGGGAGGCCGAGCCGTGACAGAAGCGATGCCCAGCCGTCCGCAGCGCACCGCGCACCTGCGCCCGGTGGGCGACGGGGAACTCGTGGCGCGCCACCGGGTCGTGCACGGATACCGGCGCGCCTACCGCATCGCCGGCGACGGGCCCGCCCTGGTCCTCATCCACGGCATCGGGGACTCCTCGGAGACCTGGGCACGACTCATCCCCGACCTTGCCCGCACCCACACCGTGATCGCCCCCGACCTGCTCGGCCACGGCGAGTCGGACAAGCCCCGGGCCGACTACTCGGTCGCCGCCTACGCCAACGGGGTGCGGGACCTGCTGACCACCCTGGGCATCGAGTCCGTGACCCTCGTCGGGCACTCGCTCGGCGGGGGAGTCGCGATGCAGTTCGCCTACCAGTTCCCCGAGCGCACCGAGCGGCTCATCCTGGTCAGCGCGGGCGGGGTGGGCCGCGAGGTCAACCCGGTGCTCCGGCTCGTCTCGCTGCCCGGGGCCCATCTGCTGCTGTCCGCGCTGCGGTTGCCCGGTATGCGCCTCCAAGTGGGCCTGGCCGTACGCCTGCTGAGACTTCTGGACACCGGCCTCGGCCAGGACGCCCCGGAACTGCTCACCCTGGTCGACGCGCTCCCCGACGAGACCTCCCGCAACGCCTTCATCCGCACCCTGCGCGCGGTCGTCGACTGGCGCGGCCAGGTCGTCACCATGCTGGACCGCTGCTATCTCACCGAGGGCATGCCGACCATGCTCCTGTGGGGCGACCGCGACAGCGTGGTCCCGGTACGGCACGCCCACCGCGCCCGCGAGGCCATGCCCGGCGCCCGGCTGGAGATCTTCGAGGGCGCCGGGCACTTCCCGTTCCACGCCGACCCGGCCCGGTTCGTCGCCCTGATCCAGGAGTTCACAGCCACCACCGCCCCGGCGGACTGGAGCCGTGAGCACTGGCGCACCCTGCTCCTCGACGGCCGCCCCGACACCGGCCACGGCCCGGCCGCGCAGCGAGACCTGCGCGAGGCGAGCGAACGCAGCGCCACCTGAGCCCGTGCCGCGCCGGTCACGGCCCCGAGGCCGCGACGCCTACTTCCCCAGGTACCCCAGCGACACCTCGATGCGGCCCGCCACGTCGTGCCGCCGCAGGGGCCCGCGCAGGGCCGAACCCGCGAGCCAGGTCCGGCACTTGCTGGCCAGCAGCAGCCCGAAGGTCTCCGCGTCCCGTTCCTCGGCCCGGTCGAAGCGGGTACGGGCGGCCACCCGCTGGACGGCGGCCTGGAGCGCGGCCTGGTCGGCCTCGGTACCGGTGCCCGCGCCGGCGGCCGCGCCGAGGAGTCGCGCGGCCACCCCGACCCCCTCCACGTCATGGCCGCAGTGCTCGGCGTGCATGTGCCACAGTTCGTGGCCGAGGATCACCAACTGGTGGTCGGGCACGGTACGTTCCTCGACGACGACCAGGTCGCGGTCGGCCAGGTCGAGCCAGAGCCCGCTGGCCGTGCCGGGCGGGAAGACCGCCGTACGGAACTGGACGGGGCGGCCGCGGCGGCGGCTCAGCGCGTCGCACAGTGCCCGGTACAGCTCCTGCGGCGGGGCGGGCGCGGGCAGGGTCAGCTCCCCGACCAGCTCACCGCTCAGCCGGCGCATGTCCCTGCCGATGCCCACTCTTCTCCCTCGGCTCACGACTCTCGGCTCACGACTCGGGCCGCTTGACGCTCTCCAGGAGCATGTCCAGCCATTCCGCGACCTTGTCCCGGTGCTGGTCGGTGGGCAGCTGCGCGGCCCGCCACGCGATGCCGCGCACCCCGTGGTCCTGCAGCAGCCGCTCCAGCGGGTCCACGGCCGCCTCAGCCGCGGCCCGCTCCCGGTCGGCCAGCTTCTGCAGCAGCTCCTGCTCGACGCGCTGCAGGGCGCCGGCGAGGGCCTCGGGGTCCTCGGCGGTGAGGAAGCCCGCGTGCACGCGGAAGAAGCGCTGGAGGGCGTCGCAGTGCTCCATGGTCGGCCGCCGGTCACCGTTGATCAGGGCGCCGGCCTGCTGCCGGGACATGCCGGCGCCGTCGGCGATCTCCTGCTGGGTGTGCTTGCGGCCGTTCGGCTTGAGCCGGGTGCGGCGCAGCAGGTCGAGGCGTTGCAGGAAGCGGGCCTGGACATCGGGCTCGCCCGCCGGGCGGCCGGTCAGCAGGGCCCGGACCACGGGCTCGGGGACACCACAGGCGAAGGAGAGCCGTCCGACGTGGAAGACCTCGGCGTGCGGCACACCCAGCCGGTCCGCGAGCGCGGTGACGCGGGCGACGGCGGCCGGCAGCTGGGCGGTCGCCGCGGCGCCCGGATCCTCGTAGCCATCCGTCACCGACAGAACTCCTACGTCTCTCAGGGAAATCAAATCAGGGGAATCAGGGGCTTCTCACAAGCACTGCCGTGATCCACCCGGCATGAACCCCCCGGAGATTAGCGGGTGGTTCGAACTCACATCCAGGTCTCGCCACAACTGTGGCCAATTTCGGACGTCAACAGGCATGAAATGCCACGATAGTTGACATGACTCAGGGTGGGGCAGCAGGATCACATCGCCGCGAGAAGGCCGCATAGGCAAGAGGGGTGACCTCCCGATGGCATATCAGGCAGGTGGGCGGCGGCCGGTGCCGCGGCCCGTCCCCGAGGGCCTCGAGGCCCAGGCGTATCTCCAGGACTACGCGTTACTGCTGGACGCTGTCCCCTTCCCGTCCCTGGTGGTGGACCACCGCTGGGACGTCGTGCTGGCCAACGGCGCGTTCGAGACACTTTTCCGGGAGGTCGCCCCGCATCCGACCGCGATGCCCGGTGATAATTTCCTGCGCTTCGTCCTGTTCCACCCGGACGCCG
Source organism: Streptomyces sp. GbtcB6 (assembly GCF_019091475.1). Classification (NCBI taxonomy): domain Bacteria; kingdom Bacillati; phylum Actinomycetota; class Actinomycetes; order Kitasatosporales; family Streptomycetaceae; genus Streptomyces; species Streptomyces sp. GbtcB6. Next base: position 151,763 of record NZ_JAGXJL010000019.1, read on the forward strand.
GATCGGTCCTCGGTGCCCACGAGGCGGGCTGGTGCCTGCCGATGCTGGCGCAGTTCAAGACCACCCTGGAGCGGTACGGCCACGACCACGAACTCCAGTCGATCCGCCGGGAGATCGCCCAGGACCCCATCATGGAGGCCGCCTTCCGGCAGGGCCTGCCGCACTGGCTGCGCGTGGTCGGCGAGGACGGCGCACAGCTCGACGGAGCCGTCCGGCCGCTGCTGCACCCGGACCCGCTGCTGGGCGCCACCGAGTGCCGGGTCGTCGGCGAAACCCCCAAGACCCTCCAGGACATGGGCTACGCGCGTTACACCCTGGTGCTGCGCGCCGTCCCCCGCCCCGCCGCCCCGCGCCGCTCCCGCCGGCCCGGCGGCCTGGGTGCCCATCTCACCGTCGTCCCGGCCCCCGAAGGCTGACCCGGCACCGTCGGCGTTCAGGTCGCCGACGGCGCCGGGCCGGACGCCGGCGACGTCTCATCCCCCTGACACGACCAGGACCAGCGGCACGCCCCGGCACGGCACCAGCCGCAGCCCGCCGAACGTGCCCGGCCGCCCGCTCTCCAGCACCGCCGCGAAGTCCGGCCCCTTGGTCAGTGAACCGGCGAGCTGCGCCGGGTCCGCCGACGCCGCCACCCGGCCGCGGGCGTTGACCAGCCGCGCCGGTCCGGGCAGCTCGCGCAGCAGCGGCAGCGCGGCCGCCTCGAAGTGCCGCAGGTACACGTCGGCGGCGGCCACGCCCAGGAACCGGCCGCCCACCTCCACCGGCGCCGACAGCGTGAGGCTGTACTCGTCCGAGCAGAGGTAGTCGACGTACGGCCCGGCCACCGCCCGCCGCCCGGTGTCCCGGGGCAGCGCGAACCAGTCCCAGTGTGTGTAGTCGGAGTAGGCCGAGGTGCGCGGGTCGAGGTCGAGCAGCAGCGGCCGTACGTCCCCGCAGGCGTCGCTCTGCCACCACTCCAGCCAGGCCGGGACGTCGGCCAGCACCCCGGGCGCGGCCACGAACCCGACACCGGAGACCAGTTCCTGGCGGGCCAGCCGCAGATGGAGACCGGGCCGGAGTGCGGCCAGGTCCGCGGTCACCGGCCGGCGGCCCTCCGCGGCCACCCGGGCCAGCAGTGCGGTCGTGTCGGCGCGGGTGGCCGCGACGGCGTCGAACACCGCCTCCAGGGCATGGCCGACCCGCGCGGCCACGTACTCCTCGGCGACGTCGAGCGTGGCCGCCACCGGGCCGGAGGGGACGGTGCTGCGGCTCATGGTGCCCTCCAGCGGACGGGGGAGCGGGCGCGGCGCGGCTACAGGGCCAGCCGCAGGGCGATGAGCCGTGCCGTCGAGTCCCGTACGCACCGCTCGGCCAGCTCCCTGGCCGGTGCGTGCGCCCCATCCTGCACGGCGGAGATTACGGACCGGTGACGGTCCGCCACCTCTTCACGATATTCGTCGTCACCGAGCACAAGGCAGAGCAGTGCCCCGATCTCCGTCTGGAGCGCGACCTGTTCCCGGGTGAGCCGGGCCGACTGGGCGGCGGCGGCCAGCTCCACGTGGAAGCGGCCGTACACCCGGCTGCGCGCCGCCGCGTCCGGCGCCCCGCGCAGCTCCTCGGTGGTCCGGCGGAGCTGGTCGAGGTCGTGGTCCTCCGTGCGCTGCGCGGCGAGGTGGGCGGCGGTGCCGGACAGGGCCGCCCAGTGGTCGCCGAGGTCGCGCAGCTCCTCGGGGCTCCAGCCGCGCAGCCGCTCCGTGAGTCGCTCCCGGTCGGGCACCTCGGGGGAGGACACGAAGCTGCCGCCGCCCCGGCCCCGGCGGGTGACCACCAGACCCTGCTGGCGCAGTGCCATCAGCGCCTCCCGCAGGGTCACCGTGGACACCCCGAGCTGTCCGGCCAGCTCGGTCTCGCCGGGCAGCTGCTCCCCGTCGGCGAGCAGGCCGAGGTCGATGGCGTCGCCGATCCGGCGTACGACGGCGGCGACCCGGGCCCCGCTGTCCACCGGGGCGAAGACGGCCTTTCGGGCGCCGCCGTCCGTCTGGTGCTGTCTCACGGCCCACCACCCTATGCGTTGACCCAAGCTTTACCTCAGAAGGGTCTTGAGCTTTGAACTATGACTTCATATCTTTCCGGTCACCAGGTGCAACGCAAGAGAGCGGCAGAAAGGTTCCCGCCCATGGAGGCCAGCGCGATCCGGTTGCGGGATCTGCGGAAGTCGTTCGGCGACACGAGCGCCGTGGCCGGGGTCGACCTGGAGATCCGGGACGGCGAGTTCTTCTCGATGCTCGGCCCCTCCGGCTCCGGCAAGACCACCGTCCTGCGCATGGTCGCCGGCTTCGAGAGCCCCACCTCGGGCACGATCGAACTCGCCGGACAGGACGTCACCCGCCGCGCCCCCTTCGAACGGGACGTGCACACCGTCTTCCAGGACTACGCCCTGTTCCCGCACATGACCGTCGAGCAGAACGTCGCCTACTCCCTCAAGGTCCGCCGGGTCCCCAAGGCCGAACGCCTGGTCCGGGCCCGCAAGGCCCTCGCCGAGGTCCGCCTCGAAGGCTTCGGCGGCCGCCGCCCGTCCCAGCTCTCCGGCGGCCAGCGCCAGCGCGTCGCCCTCGCCCGCGCCCTCGTCGGCCGCCCCCGCGTCCTGCTCCTCGACGAGCCCCTCGGCGCCCTCGACCTCAAGCTCCGCGAGCAGATGCAGATCGAACTCAAGGCGCTGCAACGGGAGGTCGGCATCACCTTCGTCTTCGTCACCCACGACCAGGAGGAGGCCCTGACGATGAGCGACCGCGTCGCCGTCTTCCACCAGGGCCGCATCGAACAGGTCGGCACCCCCGCCGAGATCTACGAACGCCCCGCCACCGCGTTCGTCGCCTCCTTCGTCGGCACCTCCAACCTGCTCACCGGCGAGGCCGCCCTGCGCGTGCTCGGCGAGAGCGGCACCCACAGCGTCCGGCCCGAGAAGATCCGGGTCCTCAAGGAGACCGCCGACCCGGACGAGGAAGGACACGCCACCGCCGTGGGCACCGTCGCCGAGGTGGTCTACCTCGGCGACGCCACCCGCTTCCTGGTCGACCTGGACGGCGGCGGCCGGCTCACCGCGCTCCAGCAGAACCTCGACACCTCCGCCGAGGACGTCGCCGCCTACCGCGGCACCCGCGTCCGGCTGCGCTGGCAGCGCCGGCACACCGTCCACGTCCCCGACTGACCCGCCGTCCCTCACGTCATGGAGTACGCCGTGCGCCTCACCCGTCCCCTCACCGCGGCCGCCTTCGCCGCGCTGCTGCTGGCCGCCACCGCCTGCGGCTCCTCCGGCTCCGGCTCCTCGACCGGACTCAACCCGCCCGACCTCAAACCCCTCGCCAAGCTCGGCAAGTCCGAGGGCGAGGTCAACCTGATCGCCTGGGCCGGCTATGTCGAGGACGGCTCCGACGACCCCAAGGTGGACTGGGTCACCGACTTCGAGAAGCAGACCGGCTGCCAGGTCAACTCCAAGGTCGCGGCCAGCTCCGACGAGATGGTCAAGCTGATGAAGACCGGCCAGTACGACGCCGTCTCCGCCTCCGGCGACGCCTCCCTGCGCCTGATCGCCTCCGGCGACGCCGCCCCCGTCAACACCAAGCTCGTACCGAACTACAAGGACATCTTCAGCGGCCTGAAGAACGGCGCCTGGAACTCGGTCAAGGGCCAGATGTACGGCATCCCGCACGGCCGCGGCGCCAACCTGCTGATGTACAACACCCAGAAGGTCAGCCCCGCGCCCACCTCCTGGTCCGCGGTCTTCGACGACGCCGGCACGTACAAGGGCCATGTCACCGCCTACGACTCGCCGATCTACATCGCCGACGCGGCCCTGTACCTCAAGGCCACCAAGCCCGAGCTGAAGATCAAGGACCCCTACGCGCTCGACCAGAAGCAGTTCGACGCGGCCGTGGCGCTGCTGAAGAAGCAGAACGCGGACATCGGCGAGTACTGGAGCGACTACCTCAAGGAGATCTCCGCCTTCAAGAGCGGCGACTCCGTCATCGGCACCAGCTGGCAGGTCATCGCCAACCTCGCCGCCGACGAGGGCGCGAAGGTGAAAGCCTTCGTACCCAAGGAGGGTTCCACCGGCTGGTCCGACACCTGGATGGTGTCCGCCAAGGCCAAGCACCCCAACTGCGCCTACCAGTGGCTCAACTGGATCGTCTCCCCGAAGGTCAACGCCGAGGTCGCCGAGTACTTCGGCGAGGCCCCGGCCAACGCCAAGGCCTGCGACCTGACCAGCGACAAGAACTTCTGCACCACCTACCACGCGGCCGACGAGACCTACTGGAAGAACATCGCCTTCTGGAACACGCCCATCGAGCAGTGCCTGGACGGCCGCACCGACGTCAAGTGCGTGCCGTACGCCAAGTGGGTGCAGGCCTGGACCGAGATCAAGGGCTGACCCATGGCCCTGCTCACCCGGACCGCGGGGGCGCTGCACCGGCGCCCCCGGCTCCGCCTCGCGCTGCTGCTGACCGCCCCGCTGCTGTGGCTGGCCGTGCTCTACCTCGGCTCGCTCGCGGTGCTGTTCGTCTCCGCGTTCTGGACGACGGACTCCTTCACCTCCGAGGTCGTCAAGGTCTGGTCGACCGACAACTTCCACGAGCTGTTCACCACGCCGGTGTTCCGGCAGGTGATCCTGCGCAGCGTCGGCGTCGCCCTCGCGGTGACCGCCCTGTGCGCGGTGATCGCCTTCCCGGTCGCCTTCTACACCGCCCGGGTCGCCAAGCCGAGCCGGCGCCCCCTGCTGGTGGTCGCCATCCTCACGCCGCTGTGGGCGAGTTACCTGGTCAAGGTGTACGCGTGGCGGCTGATCCTGTCCGAGGGCGGGCTCGCCGACTGGCTGCTCAAGCCATTCGGGCTCAGCGGGCCGGGCTTCGGACTGCCGGCCACCGTACTGACCCTGACCTACCTGTGGCTGCCCTACATGATCCTGCCGATCCACACCGCGCTGGAGCAGCTGCCCGACAACCTCCTTGACGCCTCGGCCGACCTGGGCGCCCGCGTCGGGCGGACCTTCCGGTCCGTGGTGCTGCCGATGGTGCTGCCGTCGGTCGCCGCGGGCTCGGTGTTCACGTTCTCTCTCAGCCTCGGCGACTACATCACCGTGCAGATCGTCGGCGGCAAGACCCAGCTCATCGGCAACCTCGTCTACGCCAACATCGAACTCAACCTGCCCATGGCCGCCGCCCTCGCCACCGTCCCGGTCGTCGTCATCGTGCTGTATCTGCTGGCGATGCGGCGGACGGGGGCGTTGAGCAGCCTCTGACAACAGGGTGCTATGTCACATGTCACACATGACACTCTCCCGGCCCGCCCGTATCGCCCTCCGCCTCGCCGCCGCCCTGGGCTTCGCCATCATCTACGTCCCCCTCCTCCTCGTCCTCGTCAACTCCCTCAGCCCCGACCGCAGCGCGAGCTGGCCGCCGTCCGGCCTGACCACCCGCTGGTGGTCGGCCGCCTGGCACAGCTCCGGTGCCCGCGAGGCGCTGTGGACCTCGGTGAAGGCCGGACTCGGGGCCACCGCGATCGCCCTGGTGCTCGGCACCCTGGTCGCGTTCGCGGTCGCCCGGTACCGCTTTTTCGGCCGCGACGCGCTCTCCTTCGTGGTGGTCCTGCCGATCGCGCTGCCCGGCATCGTCACCGGCATCGCCCTCAACTCGGCGTTCAGCACGGTCCTTGAGCCGCTCGGCGTCGGGCTCGGCCTGTTCACCGTGGTCGTCGGGCACGCCACCTTCTGTGTCGTGATCGTCTTCAACAACGTCGTCGCCCGGCTGCGCCGCACCTCGGGCACCTACGAGGAGGCGGCGGCCGACCTGGGCGCCGACACCTTCCGCGCGTTCGTCGACGTCACCTTCCCGCTGGTGCGCTCGGCACTGCTCGCGGGCGGGCTGCTCGCCTTCGCGCTCTCCTTCGACGAGATCGTGGTCACCACCTTCACCGCCGGGCCGGGCGTCCAGACCCTGCCCCTGTGGATCTTCGACAACATGACCCGCCCGCAGCAGGCGCCGGTGGTGAACGTGGTGGCGGCCGTGCTCGTACTGCTGTCCGTCGTCCCGATCTACGTTGCGCAAAGGCTGTCGGCGGACACGGCGACCGCCAGCCGCGTCTGATCCACGACCTTGAGGCGTTACGCAAAAGGCTTGCGTATCTTGCGCTAGTCTTGCGGGCATGACGCGACGACTTGCGGAAGTAGCCAAAAAGGTCGGGGTCAGCGAGGCCACGGTCAGCCGGGTGCTCAACGGCAAGCCGGGGGTGTCCGAGGCGACCCGGCAGGCGGTGCTCTCGGCCCTCGACGTGCTCGGCTACGAGCGCCCCACCCAGCTGCGCGGTGAACGCGCCAGGCTCGTTGGTCTCGTCCTGCCCGAGCTGCAGAACCCCATCTTCCCGGCGTTCGCCGAGGTCATCGGCGGCGCCCTGGCCCAGCTCGGCCTCACTCCGGTGCTGTGCACGCAGACGAAGGGCGGGGTCTCCGAGGCGGACTACGTGGAGTTGCTCCTGCAACAGCAGGTGTCCGGCGTGGTGTTCGCCGGCGGTCTCTTCGCCCAGGCCGACGCACCGCACGACCACTACCGGCTGCTCGCCGACCGCAACATCCCGGTGGTGCTGGTCAACGCGGCCATCGACAATCTCGGCTTCCCCGGTGTGTCCTGCGACGACGCCGTCGCGGTGGAACAGGCCTGGCGGCACCTCGCCTCCCTCGGCCATGAGCGGATCGGACTCGTCCTCGGCCCCGCCGACCACATCCCGTCGGCCCGCAAGCTGGCCGCCGCGCGCACCATGGGCGACCTCCCGGACACGAGCGTCGCCCGGGCCATGTTCTCGATCGAGGGCGGTCACGCGGCCGCCACGCGCCTCATCGACCAGGGCGTCACCGGCATCATCTGCGCCAGCGACCCCCTGGCGCTGGGGGCGATCAGGGCGGCCCGCCGCAAGGGCCTGGACGTCCCGTCCCGGGTGTCGGTCGTCGGCTACGACGACTCCGCGTTCATGAACTGCACGGAGCCCCCGCTCACCACCGTCCGCCAGCCCATCGAGGCCATGGGCCGGGCCGCCGTCGAACTGCTGAACGCTCAGATCGGCGGCACGGTGGTCCCGGCGGAGGAGCTGCTGTTCGAGCCGGAGCTGGTTGTCAGGGGGTCGACCGCGCAAGCGCCGAAAGCCTGAGGCCCGGCAGATCCAATCTGCTGTCGAATAATTACAGATTCTGCGTGACATCTTGCGCGGCGGTGCTGCCGGTGCTTGAGTGTGCGGCGCCCACCGGTCCCGGTGCGGCGCCCAACTGCTCCTGTTCTGGGGGGTCCACCGATGTCCAGCACCGGGTTCCGCCGTGCTCTCGTCGCGTTCGGCGTCTGTTCCTCGCTAGCGCTCTCCGCCTCGGCCTGCGGGTCGAGCGGCGACGACGCGGGCAGCGGCAAGACGCGCATCACCGTCAACTGCGAGCCGCCGAAGAGCGCCAAGGTCGACCGGTCGTTCTTCGAGCAGGACATCGCCGCCTTCCAGAAGAAGAACCCGGACATCGACGTCGTCGCGCACGACGCGTTCCCCTGCCAGGACCCGAAGACCTTCGACGCCAAGCTCGCCGGCGGCCAGATGGAGGACGTGTTCTACACGTACTTCACCGACGCCAAGCACGTCGTGGACATCAACCAGGCGGCCGACCTCACGCCGTACCTCAAGGACCTGAAGAGCTACGACACCATCCAGAAGCAGCTGCGGGACATCTACACCGTCGACGGCAAGGTCTACGGCATCCCGCGCACCGGCTACTCGATGGGCCTGATCTACAACCGCAAGCTCTTCCAGCAGGCCGGCCTCGACCCGGACCAGCCGCCGACCACCTGGGACGAGGTCCGCTCCGACGCCAAGAAGATCGCCGCGCTCGGCAACGGGACCGTCGGGTATGCCGACTACAGCGCCCAGAACCAGGGCGGCTGGCACTTCACCGCGGAGATGTACTCGCAGGGCGGCGACGTGGTGTCGGCCGACGGCAAGACGGCGACCGTCGACACCCCCCAGGGCCACGCGGTCCTGCAGAACCTGCACGACATGCGCTGGACCGACAACTCGATGGGCAGCAAGCAGCTCCTCATCATCAACGACGTCCAGCAGATGATGGGTTCGGGCAAGCTCGGCATGTACCTCTCCGCGCCGGACAACATCCCGATCCTCGTCAAGGAGAAGGGCGGCAACTACAACGACCTCGCCCTCGGCCCGATGCCCGGCGGCCAGGGCACCCTCATCGGCGGCGACGGCTACATGTTCAACAAGAAGGACACCCCCGCCCAGATCCGCGCCGGCCTCAAGTGGCTCGACTCCATGTTCCTCACCCCCGGTGACGGCTTCCTCGGCGACTACGCCCGCGCCAAGAAGAACAACGCGCCGGTGGGCCTGCCCGAGCCGCGCCTGTTCACCGGCGCCGCCGACGCCAAGGACCAGGCGGTCAAGAAGGCCAACTCGAACGTGCCGGTGGAGAACTACCAGGCGTTCCTGAACGGCAACCAGTCCCTGCAGATGAAGATCGAGCCGCCGGACGCCCAGCAGATCTACTCCGTCCTCGACGGCACCGTCTCCGCCGTCCTCACCAAGAAGGACGCCGACATCGACCAGCTCCTCAAGGACGCCAACGACAAGATCAACGGCATCCTGGCCCGGGGCTGACCACGATGACCAAGACGGCCGCACGACGACCCGCCGCCGCGGCGGCGGTCGCCGTACGACAGGCCCCGGCGCCGCCCCCGGCAGGGGACCGGAGGCGGCGCCGGATCACCGACCAGGCCCGCGCCTACGGCTTCCTGCTCGGCGGACTGATCTGCTTCGCCCTGTTCTCCTGGTACCCGGCGATCCGCGCGGTCGTGATCTCCTTCCAGAAGTACACGCCGGGCTCGTCCCCCGAGTGGGTCGGCACCGCCAACTTCACCCGGGTCCTGCACGACCCCGAGTTCTCGGCGGCCTGGCGCAACACCCTCACCTTCACCCTGCTGGCCCTGCTGATCGGCTTCGCGATCCCGTTCGTCCTCGCCCTGGTCCTCAACGAACTGCGGCACGCCAAGTCGTTCTTCCGGGTCGTGGTCTACCTCCCGGTGATGATCCCGCCGGTGGTCAGCGCCCTGCTGTGGAAGTGGTTCTACGACCCCGGAGCCGGCCTCGCCAACGAGACCCTGCGCTTCCTGCACCTGCCCACCTCGAACTGGACCAACGGCACCGGGACCGCGCTCATCTCCCTGGTGATCGTGGCGACCTGGGCCAACATGGGCGGCACGGTCCTGATCTACCTGGCCGCGCTCCAGTCCATCCCCGGCGAGCTGTACGAGGCCGCCGAACTCGACGGCGCCAACCTGCTGCAGCGCGTCCGGCATGTGACGATCCCTCAGACCCGGTTCGTCATCCTCATGCTGATGCTCCTTCAGATCATCGCCACCATGCAGGTGTTCACCGAGCCGTTCGTCATCACGGGGGGCGGACCGGAGAACGCCACGGTCACCGTGCTCTACCTGATCTACAAGTACGCGTTCCTGTACAACGACTTCGGCGGCGCCTGCGCGCTCAGCGTGATGCTCCTGGTGCTGCTCGGCATCTTCTCGGCCGGGTACCTGCGGCTGACCCGCTCCGGGGAGGACGGATGAGCAGCGCCACCCGCACCCTGATCTCGCCGGCGACGCTGGCCCGTCCACGCGGCAGGGCGGTCTACTGGACCGTCTTCACCGGTGTCGTCGTCCTCTTCGCGCTCGCCTTCCTCTTCCCCGTGTACTGGATGGTGACCGGGGCGATGAAGTCACCGGACGAGGTCGCCCAGACCCCGCCCACCATCGTCCCCAAGCACTGGCACCTGTCCGGCTACACCGACGCCTGGGACCTGATGCAGCTCCCGGAGCACCTGTGGAACACGGTGGTGCAGGCCGCCGGCGCCTGGGCCTTCCAGCTGGTGTTCTGCACGGCCGCCGCCTACGCCCTGTCGAGGCTGAAGCCTGCCTTCGGCAAGGTGATCCTCGGCGGCATCCTGGCCACCCTGATGGTCCCGGCCCAGGCCCTGGTCGTACCCAAGTACCTGACCGCCGCCGACCTGCCGCTCATCCACACCAGCCTGCTCAACGACCCGCTCGGCATCTGGCTTCCGGCCGTCGCCAACGCCTTCAACCTGTATCTGCTGAAGCGGTTCTTCGACCAGCTGCCCCGCGACGTGCTGGAGGCCGCCGAGATCGACGGCGCCGGAAAGCTGCGCATCCTCTGGTCCGTGGTCCTGCCCATGTCCCGCCCGGTCCTCGGGGTGGTGTCGATCTTCGCCCTGGTCGCGGTCTGGCAGGACTTCCTGTGGCCGCTGATGGTCTTCTCCGACACCGACAAGCAGCCCATCAGCGTGGCCCTGGTCCAGCTGTCGCAGAACATCCAGCTCACCGTGCTCATCGCCGCGATGGTGATCGCCAGCATCCCGATGGTCGCGCTGTTCCTCGTCTTCCAGCGGCACATCATCGCCGGGATCAGCGCGGGCAGCACCAAGGGCTGACGGCCCTTCCTCCGACAGAAAGGTTCGCACCGTGGGACAGCCCAGCCATGCCCCGAAGGACCACGAGGACCACGACTGGTGGCGTTCGGCCGTCATCTACCAGGTGTACGTCCGCAGCTTCGCCGACAACGACGGCGACGGCACCGGCGACCTCGCGGGGGTCCGCGCCAAGCTGCCGTACCTCGCCGAACTCGGCGTGGACGCGCTGTGGTTCAGCCCCTGGTACCCGTCGCCCATGAAGGACGGCGGATACGACGTCGCCGACTACCGGGCGATCGACCCGGCCTTCGGCACCCTTGCCGAGGCCGAGAAACTGATCTCGGAGGCCCGGGAGCTGGGCATCCGGACGATCGTCGACATCGTCCCCAACCACGTCTCCGACCAGCACCCCTGGTTCCAGGCCGCGTTGGCCGGCGGACCGGGCAGCCCGGAGCGCGAGCTGTTCCACTTCCGGCCCGGCCGCGGCCCGAACGGCGACCTCCCGCCCAACGACTGGCCGTCGCAGTTCGTCGGCTCCACCGAACCGGTGTGGACCCGGCTGCCCGACGGCGAGTGGTACCTCCACCTCTTCACCCCCGAACAGCCCGACCTCAACTGGGCCCACCCGGCCGTCCACCAGGAACACGAGGACATCCTGCGCTTCTGGTTCGAGCGGGGCGTCGCGGGCGTCCGTATCGACTCGGCCGCCCTGCTCGCCAAGGACCCGGACCTGCCCGACCTGGCCTCGCACCCGCATCCGCACCCCTTCGTCGACCGCGACGACCTCCACGACATCTACCGGTCCTGGCGCGCGGTCGCCGACCACTACGACGGCGTCTTCGTCGGCGAGGTCTGGCTCCCCGACGCCGAACGCTTCGCCCGCTATCTGCGCCCCGACGAACTCCACACCGCCTTCAACTTCTCCTTCCTGTCCTGCCCCTGGGACGCGGCCCGGCTGCGGAACTCGATCGACACCACCCTCGCCGAGCATGCCCCGGTCGGCGCCCCCGCCACCTGGGTGCTGTGCAACCACGACGTGACCCGTACGGCCACCCGGTACGGCCGCGAGGACACCGGCTTCGACTTCGCGGCCAAGGCCTTCGGCGTCCCGACGGACCTCGTCCTCGGGACCCGCCGGGCCCGCGCGGCCGCCCTGCTGTCCCTGGCCCTGCCCGGCGCGGTCTACATCTACCAGGGCGAGGAGCTGGGGCTGCCCGAGGCCGAGATCCCGGTCGACCGCATCCAGGATCCGATGTACTTCCGGTCCGGCGGCACCGACCCCGGCCGGGACGGCTGCCGGGTGCCGCTGCCCTGGGCGGCCGGGGCGCCGTACGCGGGATTCGGTGCGCGTGAGGAGCCGTGGCTGCCGCAGCCGGCCGGCTGGGAGTCGTACGCCGTCGACCGTCAGCAGGAAGACGCCGACTCCGTGCTCGCCCTCTACCGACGTGCCATCGCCCTGCGCCCACGCTTCGGCGACGGCCCGCTGACCTGGCTGTCCGCCCCCGAGGGAGTCCTCGCCTTCACCCGCGCCGAGGGTGTGACGTGCGTGGTCAACCTCGCCGCCACCCCCGCCGAACTCCCCGCCCACTCCCGACTCCTGCTCAGCAGCGGCCCGTTGGACGACGCGGGCCGGCTGCCGCAGGACACGGCGGCCTGGTTGACGAACTGAGCCGCCGGTACCGCTCTCGCTATCCCCGTCCCCCCACAACGAAGGGATCAGCACATGCAGAGCACCACGGGCAGAGCTGTCAGGAGCATGCCAGCCGTCGCGGCCGCCGTAGCGCTCGCCGCGGGCATGCTCGTCGCCGTCGCGCCCGCCGCCCACGCGGCCGCGGGCGCGAGCCTCCCCTTCACCTCGGTCGAAGCGGAGTCGGCGACCACCACCGGCACCAAGATCGGCCCGGACTACACCCAGGGCACCCTCGCCTCCGAGGCCTCCGGACGCCAGGCCGTACGCCTGGCCTCCGGGCAGCGGGTCGAGTTCACCGCCCCCCAGGCGTCCAACGCCGTGAACCTCTCCTACAGCGTCCCCGACGGCCAGACCGGCACCCTGAACGTGTACGTCAACGGGGTCAAGCTGGCGAAGACCCTGGCCGTCACCTCCAAGTACTCCTACGTCGACACCGGCTGGATCGCCGGCGCCAAGCAGCACCACTTCTTCGACAACGCCCGGCTGCTGCTCGGCCAGAACATCCAGGCCGGCGACAAGGTCGCCTTCGAGTCCACCGGCACTCAAGTCACTGTCGACGTGGCCGACTTCGAGCAGGTCGCCGCGGCCGCCGGGCAGCCCGCCGGATCGGTCTCCGTCGTCTCCAGGGGCGCCGACCCCAGCGGCAACGGCGACTCCACCCAGGCCTTCCGGGACGCCATCTCCGCCGCCCAGGGCGGCACGGTGTGGATCCCGCCGGGCGACTACAAACTCACGTCCTCCCTGAGTGGCGTGCAGAACGTGACCCTCCTTGGCGCCGGCAGCTGGTACTCGGTCGTGCACACCTCCCGGTTCATCGACCAGACCAGCTCCTCGGGCAACGTCCACATCAACAACTTCGCGGTGATCGGCGAGGTCACCGAGCGCGTCGACTCCAACCCGGACAACTTCGTCAACGGCTCGCTCGGGCCGAACAGTTCGGTCTCCGGCATGTGGATCCAGCACCTCAAGTGCGGGTTCTGGCTGACCGGCAACAACGACAACCTGGTCGTCGAGAACAACCGCATCCTCGACACCACCGCCGACGGCCTCAACCTCAACGGCAACGCCCACGGCGTCCAGGTCCGCAACAACTTCCTGCGCAACCAGGGCGACGACTCCCTCGCCATGTGGTCCCTGAACTCGGCCGACTCCAACTCCGGCTTCACGAACAACACCATCTCCCAGCCGAACCTGGCCAACGGCATCGCCATCTACGGCGGCACCGACCTCTCGGTGAAGAACAACCTGATCTCCGACACCAACGCCCTCGGCAGCGGTATCGCCATCTCCAACCAGAAGTTCCTCGACCCGTTCTCCCCGTTGTCCGGCACCATCACGGTCGACGGCAACACGCTCGTGCGCACGGGCGCGATGAACCCCAACTGGAACCACCCGATGGGCGCGCTGCGCGTCGACTCCTACGACAGCGCCATCAACGCCACCGTCAACATCACCAACACCACGATCACCAACAGCCCTTACAGCGCCTTCGAGTTCGTCTCCGGCGGCGGGCAGGGGTACCCGGTCAGGAACGTCAACGTGACCGGCGCGACCGTGCAGAACACCGGGACGGTCGTGGTGCAGGCCGAGGCGCAGGGCGCCGCCGCCTTCCGCAACGTGACCGCCACCGGGGTCGGCGCGGCCGGCATCTACAACTGCCCCTACCCGGCGAACTCCGGCTCCTTCGCGCTCACCGACGGGGGCGGCAACTCCGGCTGGGCCGGCACCTGGTCGGACTGCACCACCTGGCCGACGCCGGGGCAGGGCAACCCCGACCCGGACCCGAACCGCAACCTCGCCAAGGGCCGCCCGGCGACCGCCACCGGTTCGCAGGACGTCTACACGCCCGGCAAGGCGGTCGACGGCGACGCGAACAGCTACTGGGAGTCCGCCAACAACGCCTTCCCGCAGTCGCTGACCATCGACCTCGGCTCCTCCTACGCGGCCCGCCGGCTGGTGCTGAAGCTGCCCCCGTCCTCGGCCTGGAGCGCGCGCACCCAGACCGTGACCGTGCTGGGCAGCACCGACGGCTCCACCTATTCGACCGTGGTGGGCTCCACGGGGTACCGCTTCGACCCGGCCACCGGCAACACCGTGACCGTGCCTCTGCCCGGTTCCACCAACCTGCGCTACCTGCGGCTCACCGTCACCGCCAACAACGGCTGGCCGGCGGGCCAGTTCAGTGAGGCGGAGGCGTATCTGACCTCGTGACCGGGTCCTCCCCCCGGGGAACCCCGCGCTTCGCCGCCTGGATCTGCTCGTAGACGTGGGTCCGCAGTTCGGCGAAGCGCGGGGCGACCCGCGTGTGCAACTGGTCGCGCTCGTCCGGCAGATCGACCTTCAGCTGCTCCTGGACGACGGTCGGGGAGGCGGACAGGACGATCACCCGCTGGCCCAGGTAGACCGCCTCGTCGATGTCATGGGTGACGAACAGGATCGTGATCCCGCGGTCCTGCCACAACCCCCGGACCAGGTCCTCCAGATCGGCCCGCGTCTGGGCGTCGACGGCGGCGAACGGCTCGTCCATCAGGAGGACTTGAGGTTCGTAGGCGAGGGCGCGCGCGATCGCCACCCGCTGCTGCATACCGCCGGAGAGCTGCCACGGGTAGGCGCCGGCGGCATCCGCGAGACCGACCGAGTCCAGTGCGTCGGCGACCAGCACCTTCCGCCGCTCGCGCGGCAAGTGCTTCTGTTTCAGCGGGAGTTCGACGTTCTCGGCGACCCGCATCCAGGGGAACAGGCTGCGGCCGTACTCCTGGAAGACGAACGCCATCCCGGGGGGCGGCCCGGTCACTGTGCGGCCCTCCAGGAGGACCTCGCCGCCGGTCGGGGTGAGCAGGCCGCCCATGCACTTCAGCAGGGTGGTCTTGCCGCAGCCCGACGGGCCGACCAGACAGACGAGTTCGCCCGCCTCCACGGTGAAGGTGAGGTCCCGCACCGCCTCGACACGGCGGCCGGATCCGTCGTAGACCTTCTGCAGGCCGCGTACGTCGAGCATGGACCGCCCCTTCGCAAGGTTCATTCAGGACCGCCGGGTTGTCGCGCGCAGCCCGTGGTACCAGCCGAGCATCCGCCGCTCGACCACCTGGAAGACCACCGACAGCGCGAAGCCGAGCAGGCCCAGCAGCAGGATCCCGGTCCACATGTCGGGGATCGCGAAGCCGCGCTGGAACTGCACGATGGTGAAGCCGAGCCCGTTGCTGGCCGCGAACATCTCGCTGATGACCATCAGGATGATCCCGATCGACAGCGCCTGCCGCAGGCCCGCGAAGATCTGCGGACTCGCCGAACGCAGTACCAGCGTACGCAGCCGGGCCGGGCCCGTGATGCCGTAGGAGCGGGCCGTCTCCGCCATCACCGGGTCGACCGCCCGTACACCCTCGACCGTGTTGAGCAGGATCGGCCAGACACAGCCGCTGGCGATCACCACGATCTTCATGGCGTCACCGATGCCCGCGAACAGCATGATGACCGGCACCAGGACCGGCGGCGGCACCGCCCGCAGGAACTCGAGCACCGGTTCGCACACCGCCCGCACCCGCCGGTACGAGCCGATGACCGTGCCCAGGGCCACGCCCAGGACGGCCGCCGACGCGTATCCGGCGAGCAGCCGCAGCACGCTGCGCAGCAGGTCGTCGTGGAGCCGCTGACCGGTCCACACGTCCGGGAAGGTCCTCAGGATCGTGCGCAGCGGCGGCCAGTAGACGTTCGTGCTGCCGTCGGAGGCCAGCCACCACAGCGCGACCAGGACGGCGGGCAGGGCGAGGACGTACCCGGCTCTCAGCAGGACGGCCTTCACACCGCCACCTCCCCGCGCACCGACTGGTGCCAGGCCAGCGCCCGCCGCTCCACCGACCGGGCGCCCACGTTGATGACCAGCCCCAGCAGCCCGGTCACCACGATCAGGGCGTACATGTCCGGCACCGCCTGCGAGGACTGGGCGAGCGCGATCTGCTGCCCCAACCCCGGTGCGCCGATGACCAGTTCGGCGGTGATGGTGAGGATCAGCGCGACCGCGGCGGCCAGCCGGACACCGGTCATGACGTACGGCAGCGCGGTCGGCCACAGCACATGGCGGACCCGGGCCCAGGTGCCGAGACCGTACGACCGTGCCGTCTCCTCGGCTACCGGGTCGACGTCCTGGACGCCGTACATCACCTGGATCAGCACCTGCCAGAAGGAGGCGTAGACGACGAGGAGGAGGACCGAGCGGAGTTCGGAACCGTAGAGGAGGATCGCGAGCGGGATCAGGGCGACCGAGGGGATCGGGCGGAGGAACTCGATCGTGGAGGCGGTGGCCTCGCGCAGGTGCGGGACGACCGAGATGACGACCCCGGCCACGATGCCGGCGCCGACCGCGACGGCCAGCCCCACCGCCCAGCCGGTGAGGGTGTCGCCGAGCGCCGACCAGAAGGCGCCGTCGGCGAGTTCGGTGCCGAGGGCGCGGGCGATCCGGCTGGTCGGCGGGAAGTAGTCGGCCTTGACCAGGCCGAGCCGCGGCACCGCCTCGCCGAGGGCGAGGAAGGCCGCGAGCCCGGCCGCGCCGAGCACGGTGTTCAGACCCTTCACGGCAGCAGCTTGTCCAGGTCGGGTGCCGTCTTGAAGAGGCCGTCCTGCTCGCTGAGCTTCTCCAGCGTCTCGATCGAGGAACGGTTCGCTTCGGCGGGCCACTTGGGCAGGGTCACCTTGGCGAGGACGTCCGCCGGGGTCTTGGTGTAGGTGGTGACGATCTGCCGGACCTCGTCCGGGTGCGCGTCCGCGTAGGACAGCGACTCCGCGACGGCCGCCTGGAACTTGGTCACGACGCCGGGGTTCTTCTGCGCGTACGACGTCGAGGTGAAGTACATGGCGACGGTCAGGTTGTTCGCCACGTCGACGAGCGGCGAGGCGATCTCGGTGGCGCCCTGGAGCTTCATGGTCGCAAGGGCCGGTTCGACCGCCATCGCGGCGTCGATCTGGCCCTTGTCGAGGGCGGCCGGCATCTGGTCGAAGGCGAGCTCGACGAACTGCACCTTGTCCGGGTCGCCGCCGGCCTTGCGCACGGACTCGCGTACGGCGGTCTCGTTGATGTTCTTCAGCGTGTTGACCGCGACCTTCTTGCCCTCCAGCTGTTTCGGCGACGTGATGCTGCTGCCCTTCTTCACGACGAGGCCGCCGAAGTCCTTGCCCGCCACGCCCGTCGAGGCCACGCCGTTGGCGATCGCCTGCACCGGCACGTTGTTGGACTGCGCGATCACCAGCGAGGTCATGTTGCTGAAGCCGAACTGGAACTGACCACTCGTCACGCCCGGGACGATGGCCGCGCCGCCCTGGGCGAGTGTCATCGACAGTTTCAGGCCGCGCTTGCTGAAGAAGCCCTCCTTCTGGCCGAGGTAGAGGGGGGCCACGTCGACGATGGGGATGATCCCCACCTTGACGGTGGTGGTGCCGCCCGACGAGGGCGAGGTGGACGACGAGCCCCCGGAGGAGCCGCAGGCCGCCGTGGCGAGCAGGAAGGTGCCGGTCGCGAGACCGGCAAGCAGACGACGCATGGCTCCTCCTGTGCAGACAACGGTGTTCCGACAGGCTGTGCGCTGTGCGCACACTGGTGCTCGGTTGGTGCTCAGCGGGAACGTAGAACCGGCCGTACAACCCGGTCAATGGTTTTAGCTGACAAAATTGTTGACAGTTATCGAACCGCGCTCTCACCGTGTTCTCCGTGTCGGACCGTGAGTCGGACAGTGTCGGACCGGGAGGCGACGATGTCGAGGGATGCCCGCGCACCGCATTTCGTCAGGTCCTTCGAGCGTGGCCTGGCCGTCATCCGGGCCTTCGACGCCGACCATCCGGCGCGCACGCTCAGCGAGGTGGCCCGCGCCTGCGACCTGACCCGCGCCGCCGCCCGCCGCCTGCTGCTCACCCTCGCCGACCTGGGCTACGTCCACTCGGACGGCCGCCGCTTCCGCCTCGCCCCGCGCGTCCTGGAGCTCGGCTACGCCTACCTCTCCGGCCTGGAGCTGCCGAACCTCGCGCAGCCGCATCTGGTACGACTCGCCGAGGTGGCGGGGGAGTCGGCGGCGCTGTGCCTGCTGGACGGCGACGCCGTCGTGCCGGTCGCCGCCGCCCGGCCCCGGCGGGTGATGGCGGCGACGATCGCGGTGGGAGCGCGCTTACCGGCGTACGGGACGGCGATGGGGAGAGTGTTGCTGGCGGCTGAGCCTCAACCCGACTACACCCTGCTGGAAGGCGATCCCGAGGCCGGCGTCAGCACGATGGCCGCCCCGGTCCGGGACCGGAGCGGCCGGGTGGTGGCCGGAGTGAGCCTCGCGATGCACTCCGGCCGGACGTCCGCCGTGGCGGCCCGCCGCGATCTGCTGGCGCACCTGCTGGCGGCGGTGGCGCGGATCGAGGCGGACCTGCGGATCACAGATCCAGCACCAGACGCGCCCCCCGGCACCGCGACACGCAGATGAGCATGGTCTCCCCGGCCGCCCGCTCCTCCTCGGTGAGCACCGAGTCCCGGTGGTCCGGGTCGCCTTCGAGGACATCCGTCTCGCACGTCCCGCAGGTGCCCTCGGTGCAGGAGTAGAGCACCTCGATCCCGGCGGCCCGGACGGTGTCGAGCACGGAGACGCCGGGCTCGACGGTGAGAGTACGACCGCTCTGCGCGAGCACCACCTCGAACTCCCGCTCCTCGCCCGCCTGTTGCTCCTTGGGCCGGAACCGCTCGACCCGCAGCACGCCGGCCGGGCAGCGCTCCTCCACCGCGTCCAGCAACGGCCCAGGACCGCAGCAGTACACGAGGGTGCCGTCCGGGACGTCGTCGAGGACGCCGGCCAGGTCCAGCAGCCCGGTCTCGTCCTGCGGGGCGACGGTGACCCGCTCCCCGCCGAACCGCGCCAACTCGCCGGTGAACGCCATGGACTGACGGCTCCGCCCGCCGTACAACAGCGTCCACTCGGCGCCCGCGGCCTCGGCGGCGGCGAGCATCGGCAGGATCGGGGTGATACCGATGCCGCCCGCGACGAACCGGTAGCGGGGCGCGGATTCGAGCCGGAAGTGGTTGCGCGGCCCGCGCACCCGCACCTTGTCGCCGACGCCCAACTGCTCGTGGACATAGGCGGATCCACCCCGGCTGTCGGGTTCCCTGAGCACCGCGACCCGCCAGCCGGAGCGGTCCCCGGGGTCCCCGCAGAGCGAGAACTGCCGCTCCAGCTCCGGTCCGAGCACGACATCGACATGGGCTCCGGGGTCCCAGCCGGGCAGTTCCTCGCCCAGCGGATGCCGCAGGGTGAGGGCGACGACCCCCTCGGCCGCCGACACACGCTCGGCTACGACGAGTTCGGCCTCGTACAGGCTCATGGGGCGTGCTCCGGGGACTGGAACTGGGGCTGGGGCTGGGGCTGGTGGCCTTCGGGGTGGCCGAGCATCCACTCCCACATCACGACCGGATCCTGGGCGGTGTGCTCGGCGCCGCAGTGACAGGTGCCGTGCAGGATGTCGGTGCCCGGCAGCCAGTCGATGCGGTAGACCTCACCGGTCGGTGCGCTCACAGCACCTTCTCCACGGGCTTGTCGCCCTCCTCGACCAGCCGGGCGAGGATGCGGCGGGCGGCGAGGCCGCCGGTGTCGATGTTGATGCTCAGCTCCTGGTAGCCGGCCCGCTCCGAACCCAGCGTCTTCTGGAGGAGGTTGAGGGCGTCCACGTCCTGCATCACCACTGTGTGGTTGTTGGTCCGCAGGAACTCGGTGACCTCGGCGTCATCGGTCGCCCAGTCCCGGGAGACCATCCAGAAGTCGTACACCTTGCCGTCCGCGGACGGGGTGATCGCGTAGGTGATCTCGGTGTGGAAGCCGTTCGGGTCGCTGCCGTCGGCCTCCGGCAGGACGCCGACCGGAGCGATCCGGCTGTGCAGCAGGTACAGGCACGGCGCGTGGTACTCGATGTCCTGCCAGCGTGTGATGCGCCCCGCGATCCCGGTCGAACGGGCGTAGAACGGCGGGCACTCGGCGTCGTCCATGTGCCGGCTGACCCGCACGATCCCGGCGCCCTCGTCGACCTCGGTGGTGATGGGGGTCTCGGCGACCTCGGGGGTGCCTATGTAGCCGCCGTGCAGATAGGTCTCGTGGGAGAGGTCGAGGAGGTTGTCGACGAGGAGGCCGTAGTCGGCGTCGATCGGCTCCATGCCCCGGACGGTGGTCCAGCCGGGGGAGTCGAGGTGGCGGGCCCGCGGTATCGCCTGCGGGTCGGCGAGCGCCGGGTCGCCGACCCACACCCACACCAGTGAGTCCTGCTCGACCACGGGGTGGGAGGCGACCCGGGCGGTGCGCGGGATGCGTTTCTGCCCCGGCACGTACACGCACGCGCCGGTGCGGTCGTAGGTGAACCCGTGGTACCCGCACACGATCCGGTCGCCGTCGAGCCCGCTCTCCGACAGCGGGTAACGGCGGTGCACACAGCGGTCGCCGAGGGCGACGGGCGCACCGTCCTCCTCCGCCCGGTAGAACACGAGGGGCTCTCCGAGGATCGTCCGCCTGAGCAACTCCCGCCCGACCTCGTGACTGTAGGCGGCGACGTACCACTGGTTCCTGGCGAAGGCGGTCATGTGCGGCATGGCGTTCGGCTCCCGTCGTTGGGTCGTGGCGACATCGTCGGGACGGGCTCCGGGGGTGCGCAAGAAGGCTTCCGTGCCACGGAAGACCAGCGGGAAAGTGCCTGGTGAGGCTCGCGCCGGTGTCCGCTGTGGCGCTGGCGCAGATGGCCACCGGCCTGGGCGCCGAGGACGTTCAGAAGTGCCGGAGCCTCGGCGCCGGGGGATTACGGCGGCGCGCTGAAGAGCACTGGTACTCCAGCCGGACTTCTGTGTTTCTCCTGGTCAACGGCCCCAGACCGGCCCCGCGATCGACAGGCGGACGGTGTCTCAGAACAGGCCGTTGGAGTGCGGCAGTTCGGCCGGGACGGGAGCGATGACGTCCCAGTGTTCGACTATCTTGCCGTCGACGACACGGAACAGGTCCCAGTAGGCGACCGGCACCCCGAACTCGCCCTCCGACTGCAGGAGCACGAGGTCGCCCTCGGCCACGACCTTGTGGACGTTCTTGTAGACCAGGTTCTTGCCCTGCTCGGCCCACTTGGCCGCGGCGGCGCCGAAGCCGGCCAGGCCGTCGGCCGCCTCCGGGTTGTGCTGGCGGTAGGTCTCGGTGGAGATGTAGTCGGTGAGCACCGAGTAGTCGGCGCCCTTGAGGACCTTCTCCGCGAACTCGGTGACCAGCTCCCGGTTGGCCTCGGTCCGCTCCAGGTCGGCCGGCTCGGCCGGACCGTCGGTCTGCGAGCGTCCGGAAGCGGTCGCCGTCACGACCGGCGTCAGCGCGTCCCAGTGCTCGGCGAGCCTGCCGTCGGCGTCCACACGGAACAGGTCGAAGGCGACCAGGGGCTCGGGGCCGAAGCCGTGGTACGTGCCGTGCAGCGCCACCAGGTCGCCGTCGGCGATCACCCGGGCGCCCTCGTAGCGGAAGCCGTCCGGCAGTCCGGCCACCAGCTGCCGCAGTGCCTCCGGGCCGTCCGCCGCGAGGCTGCTGTGCTGACGGTAGTCGGCGGCCACCCAGCGGTCCACCGCGCTCGGGTCCTTGTCCCCGAACAGCTCGCCGGCCGCCTTGAGGACGATCTCCTTGTTGCTCATGGCACCTCTCCTATCTGCGCTTTCCGGTGACAACCTGCCCGCCGGACTGCATCCACTCTCGCGGCCGGCCCGCGCCGGCACACGGTAGAATCAGGCATGGCTATGGTCGGAATGGGACAAGCTCCGGTGATCGAGCGGGGCTACCGCAACCCGGCCCGGCCGGATCTGCGGATGGAGGTGCTCACCTTCACGGACCTCGCTCGTCGTCTGCCGGGCGATGAGTTCAGGCGTGTGCACCGGCTCGACTTCCATCACCTCACCCTGGTCCACAGCGGCGAGGCGACCGGCATGGTCGACTTCGTCGACGTGCCGCTTCGGCCCGGCACTCTGCTGTACATCCGGCCCGGTCAGGTACAGCGCCTGCCGATGACGTCCGGCGACGCTCCGGCGGACCTGGACGCCACCGTCGTCCTGTTCACCCCGGACTTCCCGCCCCGGTTTTCCGCGACCGCCCGTGTGACGGACGACGCTTTCGGCCCGGCGTACCGGCTCCTCGGCCCGGACGACCACGAGCGCTTCCACCGTGCGCTGGCGGACCTCGCCGCCGAGTACACCGACCTCCCCGAGCAGGACCCCGAGATCACGAAGGAACTGCTGCGCCAACTGCTCGCGGCCCTGCTGCTGCGCATCGCCCGTCTCCCCGCCTCCGACGGCTGCGCACAAGCGGTCACGGAGGAGCCGTACCGTCTCTTCCGGCACGAACTGGAGCGGTCCTTCGCGGTCCTGCGCCAGGCCCACGAATACGCGGCCCGGCTCGGCTATTCCCTCAAGACCCTCAACCGCGCCTGTCAGCGGGCCACCGGCCACACCGCGAAGCAACTCGTCGACGACCGGGTCGTACTGGAGGCCAAGCGGCTGCTCGCCCACACCGATCTGCCCGTCGCAGCCGTCAGCGACCGGCTCGGCTTCACCGAACCCACCAACTTCAGCAAGTTCTTCATCCGCACGACCGGCCTGACCCCGGGCGCCTTCCGCGACACCCAGCACTGACCGACCGTCACCCCTCCGGCAGCCGGGGCGTGAGCGCGTCAAGGAGCGAGCCGGCTCCGTACGGCAGGGACAGTGCTCGGTCGCCGAGGTCGGACGGTACGTCGGGATGATCGGGGTTGACTCGCACGAGCCGGGCCCGCGGGGTATGGCGTACCAGGTTCTCCATCGGCATCCGGATCACGCCCGGGGTGTTGAAGCCGGCACCGATCTCCAGGACGAGCAGCCTGCCGTCCGCGGGCGCCCGGTCGAGCCAGCGGGACAGCCGCCGCCCCGCGGGAAGGTAGGCGTCGTCGACGAATTCGGGGCCGACCCGGACATTGGGAAAGACGGCGGCACCGCAGCGAGGGCACTGCGGCAGCGCGGCCGGGTCGGTCACCCGCCCGCTCTCACGGTCGTACACGGCGAGGATCCGGTCGAAGTACGGCTTGCTGGGCCAGGTCTCGCGTGTGCAGGGCACCGTGCACTGGAGTCGGCCGTAGTCGCCCTGAGGGGTGAAGACGCGGTCCGCTGCAAAGCCGTTGCGGGCGAAGAGGGCGTCGACGTTCGACGTCACGACCCAGTGGTCGCGGTCGCCGACCAGTGTGCGCAGACGCCGGTAGAGCTCGTTGGTGCCCGGGCTGTGGCGGATGTCGTCGATGTGGACGGCCCAGTAGCCCCACATCATGTCCGCCGGCAGTGGGACGCCCAGCAGGTAGCGTGACCGCAGCCCGAGGCGGTACAGCGCGGGCAGCAGCTCCCTGAAACGCTGGGCGTCGCCGTAGTCGAAGCCGGCGGCCGCGCTGAGACCCGCCCCCGCCGCGACCAGCACCCGGTCGGCCTCCGCCAGCCAGGAACGCAGTGTCTCGACCGCCTGTGGCGCGGAGGTGTGGGTGTCGCGTGTGGAACTCGCCATTCCTGGGGTCCTTCCGGTTAGCCTGATGGCAGATGATGATGGTCAAAAACCGACACGCCGCCTCGCGGGAGATCCCCGAGCTTCCGTTCGCCGCGCCTGCGGGCACGCCCACGGGCGCCGAGGTCATGTCGCTGGCCGAGCTGCGCGGCCGTGTGCCGCAGCCGTCCCTCGCCCGGCCCCAGCGTCCCGACTTCCACCAACTGCTCACGCTCACCTCGGGGGAGCTCCGGCAGACCGTGGACTTCACCGAACACGTCCTCCGGCCGGGTTCCTGGCTGTGGGTGCGCCCCGGGCGGGTGCACCAGTGGGGGAACCTCGCGAACGCGGAAGGGACGCTGATCCTGTTCCAGCAGGACATGCTCGACGCCGCCACCGCCGTCGCCGCCCGCGTCGACGACCCGTACGCGCCCGTCGTCAGCGTCCCGGTCGCCGACGACGCCCGGGCGTTGGACGAGGCCGCCGAGCACTTGAGGCACGAGTTCCAGGCGCTCGGTCACCTGCCGCTGGAGGTGCACACGGCGGCCTTGCGCCACCTGCTGGCGGTTCTGGTGCTGCGTCTGGCCCACCTGACGGTTCCGGCCGGCAGCCCCACGCCGGAACCGGACGAGATCTATCTCCGCTTCCGTGACGTCGTCGAGCGGAACTTCACCCGCACCCGGCGCGTGGAGGACTACGCCCGGATGCTCGGCTACTCGCCACGCACTCTGGCCCGCGCCACACTGAACAGCGCCGGGCTGAGCGCGAAGGAGTTCGTCGACCGCCGCGTCGTCCTGGAAGCCAAACGTCTGCTCGCGCACAGCGACCGGACCGCAAGCCAGATCTCGGACCAACTCGGCTTCGTGAATCCCTCCCAGTTCAGCAAGTACTTCCTGCACCGGGTGGGCCGGTCCCCGATCGACTTCCGCGACGAGGTCCGCGGGCGCCAGGCCGCTCATGAACCGGCGGGTGGTCAGAACGGGTAGCGGGCCTGCTGGGTGGCGATGGTCACCCAACGGGTGTTGGAGAACGCCTCGATGCCCCACCGTCCGCCGAACCGGCCGTAACCGGACGCCTTGACACCGCCGAAGGGCGCCTGCGGCTCGTCGGCCACGGACTGGTCGTTGATGTGCACGATCCCGGTGCGGACGCGGCGTGCGACGGTGAGACCGTGGGTCGCGTTCTCGGTGATGATGCCGCAGGTCAGGCCGTTGTCGGTGTCGTTCGCGAGCGCTACCGCGGTGTCGTCGTCGGAGAACGTCCCGATGACGCACAACGGGCCGAAGGCCTCCGCGTAGTAGAGCTCGGCGCTCCTGGGCACGTCGGTGAGCACGGTCGCCGGATGCACGGCGCGCTCTGTCCGGCCGCCGCCCGTGAGCACGGTGGCGCCCTCGGCGACCGCGTCCCGGACCAGACCGGCCACGCGCTCCGCGGCGGACGCACTGACCAGCGGGCCCACCACCGTTTCCGGGTGGCTCGGGTCACCGGCCCGGAGCGCGGCGACCTTCGCGGTGAACTTCTCCTTGAACTCCTCGGCGAGCGAGGCGTGCACGAGGACGCGGTCGGCCGACATGCAGATCTGGCCCGAGTTCATGAACACGCTGAAGGTGACGGCGTCGACGGCGTGGTCGACGTCGGCGTCGGCGAGGACGATCACCGCGTTCTTGCCGCCCAGTTCGAGGACGGCCGGCTTCACATGGTCGGCCGCGTGTCTGCCGATGACGCGGCCGACGTGCGTGGAGCCGGTGAAGTTCACGGCCCGCACCCGGGGATCCGCGATCAGCGTCTCCGCTATCAGGGCGGCGTCCTCACGGTCGTTGGTCACGACGTTGAGAACGCCGTCGGGCAGACCCGCCTCGCGGAGCACATCGGCGATGAGCAGCCCGCAGGCGACGGGCGCGTCCTCGCTCGGCTTGACGACGACCGTGTTGCCCGCGGCCAGGGGACCCGCGACGGCCCGCACACCGAGGATGACCGGAGCGTTCCACGGCGCGAACGCCGCCACCACGCCGAGTGGTTCGCGTACGGCCAGCCCCAGCACGCCCTCCTCCTGGGCACTGAGCACCTCACCGCGCGGCGCGGTGACCGCGGCGGCGGCCTCGCGCAGGATGTCGGCCCCGAGGCGCGCGTTGAAGTGCGCCCACGGGCGCGTTCCGCCCGCCTCGCGGGCCATGGTCTCGACGACCTGCCCGGTCCGGGACTCCAGCAGGTCGGCGGCTTTCAGGAAGATCGCCCGGCGGACGAACGGGGCAAGCGCGGCCCACTGTGCGAAGGCCGCGTCCGCGGCGTCCACGGCACGTGTCACGTCCTCCGGGCCGGCCGCGGGAACGGTTGCGTACACCTCGCCCGTGTACGGGTCGATGTCCTCGGTGGTACGGCCGGAGAGCGCGGGTACGTCCTTGCCGTCGATCAGCATGTCGCGGATAAGGGGCATGGGGGGTTTCCTTCGGTACGGGAGGTACGGGAGGTACGGGAGGTACGGGAGGTGCGGGAGGTACGGGAGGTACGGGGCAGCCGCGGGCGGCCGGGTCGCGGCCGGCAACCCGTCAGGGCGCGGTTCACGTGGCTGTGCCGAGGGCTCTTCGGTAGGCCGACTCGTCGTCGGCGTCGAACACGGTGAACACGATCCGGTCGAACCGGTCGGGGTACGCGTCGAGCCAGTCGGCGACGGTGTTCAGGGCGATCCGGGCGGCCTCGTCCTTGGGATATCCGAAGACCCCGGTGCTCACGGAGCAGAAGGCCAGGGTGCGGACGGTCTCCACTTCGGCGGCGAGGTCGAGGCAGGACCGGTAGGAGGAGGCCAGCGCCGCCGCGTCACCGGTACGGGGCCTGCCGTCGGTGATCGGGCCGACGGTGTGCAGGACGTAACGGGCGGGCAGGTGATGCCCTCGGGTGATCTTGGCGGTGCCCGTTGGCTCGGCGGCGCCCTGCAGCCTCATGACGGTCTCGCAGTCGTCCCGCAGCCGGGGTCCTGCGGCGTTGTGGATGGCGTTGTCGATGCAGGGATGCAGCGGTTGGAAGCAGCCGAGCAGGGCACTGTTCGCGGCATTGACGATCGCGTCCGCGGCGAGCGTGGTGATGTCCCCCCGCCACAGCGTGGTGTGTCGAGCCGCCCGGAAGGCGCTTCGGGGCAACTTCTGTTCGATCGTGCCCAGTTGGCGGACCGCGACGGTGGGCCGCAGGTGGCGTTCCGCACCGAGTACGGCGTCGAGCACCTTGGTGGTGTCGTCGGGCAGCGGACCGGGCGGACGGACCGTGAGCAGGGCGCGCAGCAGTCGCCTGGCGGTAGCCGGGTCGGTGGCACCGGGATCGGGCAGGGAGCCGGCGCGCAGGCCGAGCCGGAGCACGGCCGGATCGCCGCTGAGCATGCGCAGCGCGGCACGCACGTGGTCGTCCAGCCGGTCGGCGGGAGCTGGAGGCGCCGACCGGCGGAACGGCTCGTCGAGGGCGATCGCCTCGCGGTAGGCGGCCAGCGGAAGCGCCGGGGGCGGGACGCTCCGCTCGGTGAGGCCGTGGGACGGGAAGCGCGAGTCGGCCATGGCAGGCTCCGGCGAGGTGGTCATGGAAGGTTCCGGAACGGATATCGGAGCAGAGCTCGGCGGGGAGTCAGGCGAGCCCGATCAGCTGGTTGAAGGTCTGGTTGTCCCAGAAGAGGAACTCCTCGTCCATGACACCGTGCTTGTTCCAGAGCCCGACGGTGACCATGTTGACGGCGAAGCTCTTGTTCGTCGGCCGGATGAAACCGCCCGTCCCGTCCGGCATGGGCCTGGAGAACGTGCCCGTCAGCACTCCGGTGACCGCGGTCAGCTCGCCCTTGGCGATGCGGAGCGGGTGTTCGCTGACACGGGTGTCGGGCGCCCAGACGAACTGCGACTTCAGATCGGCGAGATGACGCTCGATGCCGTCCGTGTAGTGGCCGTCGGGCCAGTGCACACGGACGTTCTGGGCGTGGCTCTCACCGAGACGGTCCCACTCCTGGCCGGAGTAGACCTGGAAGTCGAGCTCGTCGAAGGTTCTGAGATTGCGGCACTCGACGGCGGTGAGGTGCGCGGGCCACAGCGACTCCGCCTCCGGGGTCGAGGCCGGGTCGCCGAACAGGTCCGGGTGGCGTTCGGCCGCGGCCGCCAGGTCCGTACCGCCGGCGACCGCGGTCAGGGCCAGCGCGCCGAGCGTGGCCGCACTGGTGTTGCGCAAGAGAGAGCGACGATCCAACATTTTTCGGTTCCTTGATCGGGGAAAGGCCGGAGACGAATCTGCCGATGACGACGTCGGCAGCCGGATGCGATGTGTTCAAACTAAGTCGCCCCTGCCGGGCTTATCGGTCCGGATCCTGACTTCTTATGGTCAGAAGCCGACATCCGCCGGGGCGGGAAGCAGGGCGGGTAGCAGCCGGTGCGACGGAGGCCGGAGCCGTCCCGGGGCGCCGCGCAGCGCCGTCAGGCGGGGAATCGCAGCACTGGCTTCACCACTTTGCCGCCGGCCGCGTCCGCTGCGGCATCGTTGATCCGGTCCGGCGGGTAGAAGCGGATCATCCGGTCGAACGGCAGGCGCCCCGCACGGAACAGACCGACCAGGGACGGTACGAAACCGAGCAGATCGCTGTCGCCCTCGGTGACGCCCCGGACGACGCGCCCATTGAGCAGGAAGTTGACGTCGAAGGTGCCGTCGGTGCCGACCGGCGGAGCCCCGACCACGGCCACGGTCCCCCGAACGGCGAGCGAGTCCGTGGCCTGCCGCAGCAGAGCGGGAACGCCACTGCTCTCCAGCGCATGGGTCACACCCCGGCCCGCCGTGATCTCCGTCAGCCGGGCGGCGACGTCCTCCTCCTTGCCGTTGACCACATCGGTCGCCCCCAACTCACGGGCGAGGTCGAGGCGCGAGGGCACGATGTCCACGGCGATGACGTGGGCGGCCGAGGTCAACGCGGCCGCCATGACCGCGGACAGACCCACCGCCCCCGCGCCGAAGACGGCCACCGTGTCTCCCGGGCCGGGGCGCAGTTCGTTGAGTACGGCGCCCGCGCCGGTCTGTATCCCGCAGCCGATGGGTGCGAGCAGCGCCAGCTCGTCCTCGTCGGCGGCCTCGACCGGTACGACACTGCGCTCGTCGACCACGGCGTGGTGGGCGAACGAGGACTGGCCGAAGAAGCGTCCGCCCAGCGGGGTGCCGTCGGCGCCGTGGATCGGCGTACTGCCGTCGGGCCGGGCGCCGGCGAAATTGCGCGCGATGAACGTGTCGCAGTAGCCGGGATGACCGTGTTCGCAGGCACCGCACCGGCCGCAGGAACTGAACGACAGCAGCACCTTGTCACCGGCGCCGACCCGGGTGACGTCGGAGCCGACCGCTTCCACGACACCGGCCCCCTCGTGGCCGAGGACGGCGGGCAGCGGGGTGTGGAGCTTCTCGTCCCGGACGGCGAGGTCGGTATGGCAGATGCCCGCGGCCACGATGCGTACGAGGACCTCGTCCGGCCGGGGGTCCTGCAGCCGGACCTCCTCCCAGACGAACGTCCCCGTGCCCGGGCGGACCACCGCTGCTCGCGTCTCGGTCATGGTCGTGCCTTCCTGCCTGTCATTGAGTGAAGCGGGCGGAGCACCCCTGGCCTTCGGACGGACACAGGCGTCTCCGGCGGCCGGTCGACCGGGTGAGGATCACGGCGGCGACGTCGCACTGAGCGACGAACGGCAGTACCCGCGCCGCGCTCTCAACCTATGAGCCGAGTCACCGAGGGAAGCGACGCAATTGCGACGAGGCATGGTCAGAATCCGACAGCATGGGCTGACGGGGGCGGCCTGAGCGGCGGATGTCATCGGCGACGGCCACCACGTCATCGCGGCGCCGAGGCGAAGCCGGTCGCACGGCCGAAGCCGGTCGCACGGCCGAAGGCGGCGCCGAGGGGGCGGACCGCACTACACGTGGCGTGGGCCGCCCCCGCATACCTGGCCGGGACCGAGGTACGGCCCCGGCGCCCGGTTACCCCCGACCCTCCTGCCCCTCCTGCATGAGGGCGTCCCGGAGTTGGGCCCTGGCCGTGATGCCGAGCTTGGGGAAGACCTTGTGCAGGTGGTAGCCGACCGTACGGGGGGAGAGGTAGAGGCGGGCCGCGATGTCGCGATTGGTCAGGCCCTGGGCGGCCAGTTCGGCGATCTGGCGTTCCTGAGGGGTGAGTTCGCCGGCGGGAGCGGTGGCCGTCGCCGCCCCCGCCGCCCGCAGTTCCGCCGCCGTGCGCTCGGTCCAGGGGCGGGCGTCG
This sequence comes from Streptomyces sp. GbtcB6, assembly GCF_019091475.1. Classification (NCBI taxonomy): domain Bacteria; kingdom Bacillati; phylum Actinomycetota; class Actinomycetes; order Kitasatosporales; family Streptomycetaceae; genus Streptomyces; species Streptomyces sp. GbtcB6. The sequence continues at coordinate 181,708 of NZ_JAGXJL010000019.1, forward strand.
AGACGCTGGAAGCACTCCAGTGCCGCGTTGAGGTGCGGGCGGGCCTCGGCGCTGCGCCGGTGCCGGCGCAGCCACTCGCCGAAGTCGAGGTGGGCGAGGGCCTTTTCGAAGGGCCAGCAGTCGGTGGCGGGGTCGTCGAGGGCGGCACGGAAGTGGCGTTCGGCGTCGCCGGTGCCGGTCAGCAGCGCGGTCGCCCGGTGCAGTACGGCGGCCAGCCTGGGGGAGGGGTCGGGTTTCAGGCCGTGCGCCACGGCGTCGACCACCGTGCGCGCGTCGTCCGCCCGCCCGGCGCGGACCGCCGCGGCGGCCAGGTCGCCCAGGTAGTAGAGGGAGGCGTGGTAGTGGACGGGGGCGGGGCGGAAGTCCCGGGTGAAGGTCGCGCGCAGCTGCTCGTAGGCGTCGGCGTGGTCGCCGGCCACGAACGCGGCCATGCCCATGGCGTGCCGGTGGCGGACCTGAAGGCTCAGGGACCTGCGCAGGTCCACGCCCCGTACGGCCTCCGTCGCCCGTGTCCGTGCCGCCGCGTGGTCGCCGCGCAGCGCGCGCAGCGTGGCCCGGAGGACGCGGGCGCCCACGGTCACGTTGTCGGCCCCCGCCTCCGTCGCCATCCAGAACGCCTCGCCCGCCGCCTCCTCGGCCGCCGTCCACGAGCCGCTCTCGAACAGGGCAAGGGCGAGCGCCTGGGTGACGGTCGCGTTCGTGCCCGCGCTGCCGGCGCGCCGGAGGAGGTCCATGGTCCGGCCGAGGACGCGTACGGCCTGCTCGGTCTCGTCCAGGATCCAGGCCGTGCCGCCCAGCGCCGTGAGGCTCCCGAGGGATTCCTCCTGTGCCAGGGCGGCCAGCCCGTCCTCCAGGAGCCGTATGAGACGCGGCCGTTCGCGATGGGGATCGATGACCGCCTGGGCCCAGGCACAGCCGGCGGGATCGCCGTCCTCGTCGATCAGGCCGCCGATCCGGCGGAGTTCCGCGCGGTAGCAGGACGCCCCGGAGTTGTAGACGGACGTCGCGGCGTTGCTGAGCGCGCCGAGGGCCAGGTCCGGGGCCGAGGCGGCGGTGGATTCGGCGACGCCCAGCAGCAGGGCCAGCGCGTCCTCGTGCCGGAGCGTGACCCCGAGGGCCCACCCGCCCAGCAGCGAGGCCTCGGCACGCAGCCGGGGATCCTCGGTCAGGTCACCGACCCGGCCGCTCATCTCGCCGACCCACTGCGGGTGGCCTGCGAACATCGCCGACTGCGCGGCCGTCAGCAGGCGCCGGGCGCGCAGCTCCGGTGCCGGGGTCAGCTCGGCGGCGCGTTCCAGCGCGGTCGCGGCGGCCGCGTAACCGCCCCGGCCACGGGCGCGTTCGGCGCTCTCGGCCAGGGCGTCGGCGACCTCCGCGTCCTGACCGGTCGCCGCGGCGGCCAGCTGCCAGGCCCGGCGGTCCGGCTCCTCGGCCAGCGCGGCGGCCAGCGCGAGATGGGCCTGCCGGCGCTCCTGGAAGGAGGCCGCGTGGTAGACGGCCGAGCGGACCAGCGGGTGACGCAGCAGCACTCGGCCGCTCTCCACCCGCACCAGGCCGACGCGCTCGGCCGGGTCCAGCGCCCGGACGACGTCCAGCGCGGGGGCGGCACGGACCAGGTCCGTCAGGCCCGCCGTGCCCGCCGCTGCCACCAGGAGCAGGGCCTCCCGCGTGGGTGCGGGCAGGCCCGGCAGGTCGGCGGCGAACAGGTTCTCCAGACGCGCGGTGAGCGGCAGGGCGGTACCCACGGCAGTCCCGGAATCCCAGGCACCTCCGGAACCCCCGGTCCGGCCCCGGGCCAGGGCGCGGGGCAGCTCGATCAGGGCCAGCGGATTGCCGGCCGCCTGCCGGAGGATCTCCGCCCGGGCCTTGCCCCGGGGCGGGTCCGGCTGGGCGTCCAGGAGCCGCCCCGCCGCGGTACGGCCCAGCGGGCCCACGGTGACCTGCGGAAAGTCCCGGTCGAAGCGGGCCGGCACGCTCTCCTCACGGGCGGCCAGCAGCAGCGCCACCGGCCTGCCCTCCAGCCGCCGGGCGAGAAAGGCCAGTACGTCCACCGAGCCGAGGTCCAGCCACTGGGCGTCGTCCACCAGCAGGAGCAGGGGCCGGTGTGCGGCGGCCTCGGCGATGAGCGCGAACACGCTGACACACAGGGACAGTTGGTCGAGGCGCAGTTCGTACTGCGCCGCCTCCGGACCGAAGGCGCGGTCCAGGGCCTCCTGTTGCCCCGCGGGCAGACCGTCCCCGGGAAGCAACGGATGCAGAAGCTGGTGCATCCCTGACAGCCCGAGGCCCGCCTCGCCCTCGCTGCCGCGCACCCGCAGGATCCCCAGGCCCCGGGCCCGCCCCCGCTCGGCCGTCCAGTCGACGAGCGTGCTCTTGCCCGCTCCCGGCTCCCCGGTCAGCACCAGCACCTGCGGGCCGCCGCCGTCCACCGCTGCGAGCAGACGGTCGAGGCGGGCCAGTTCGGCGGCCCGGCCCAGGATGCCCGGATCGGAGGGATGGTCGGTGCCGGCGTGCATGAACAGTCCTTGTCGTCGAGCCCTTGATGCCGTCATCCTGCCAGCGACCGCCGACCCGGCCGGAACGGCGGGCGACTGGTCATGTGACAGAAGCGTTCCCGTGCGGTGTCCGCGATGATGTGCCCTGGCCAGGGAGAACGCCACCGCCACGGGAGCAAGTGAATGACGGTCCAGCCACCCCAGCAGTCCACGACCGGCGACGAGGCCACCGTCCTGGGCCGGGACGGCGAGATCGAGCGGATCCTGCGGTGTGTGACGCGCGAGCCCGGCACTCCCCAGACCCTGCTGCTCCTCGGGGAGGAGGGGATCGGGCGTACCGCGGTGCTCGGGCACGTCCGGGAACGGGCCACCGCCGACGGCGTGCTCGTGCTGTCCGCGCAGGGCTGGGCCGACGACCCGCGGCATGCGCACGCCTGTCTGCACCAGCTGCTGGCGTCGCCGGTGATGGGCGAACCGGCCGTCCTGTCCGCCGCGCACCATCGGGTGCTGACGGCCGTACTGCGAGGGGACGGCGGACCGGACGAGGCGGAGCTGCACGCGGCGGTGACGGCGCTGCTGGACCGGCTCGCCGCGTCCCGGCCGGTGCTGGTGTGCGTGGACGACGCCGACCTGTGCGACCGGGCCTTCCTGGAGACGCTGTTCGCCGCGGCCAGGCTGCTGCCCGGCCGCGCGGTGACGATGCTGCTCGCCGCCCGCCACGAGGCGGCCCTGCCCGGCCCGCCGCCGGGCACCGAAACCCTGTGCCTGGGCCCGCTCGACGACATGGCGGCCGCCGCGCTCCTCGACCGGCAGCCGACGGCACCCGCGGGCAGGCACCGGCTGGAGATCCTGGCGGAGGCCGAGGGCAACCCGCTGGCCCTGGTCGAACTGGGTCGCGGCGCGCCCGGACCAGCCGGAGCGCTGCGGCGCGCGCCCGCCGAGCACGTCTTCGGCGTACGGCTCGACGCGCTGCCCGCCGACACGCGCCGGGCCCTGCTGTACGCGGCGGCCGCCGGGCCCGGCGAACCCGTCGCCGCCGTCATGGCGGCCCTGGGCACCGGCGACCTGGCGGTGTGGGCGCCGGCGGAGGCTGCCGGACTCGTCACGCTGGTCGAGGACCGGCTCGACTTCCGGCATCCGCTGGCGCGGTCGGCCGCGTATCTGGGGCGCCCGGCGGGCGAGCGCCAGCAGGCACACCGTGACCTCGCCAAGGCCGCCCTGCTGCCCGAGGTCAGGGCCCGGCACCTGGCCGCCACCACCGTGGAGACCAACGCGTTCGTCGCCGCCGCGCTGGAGGCCTCCGCCTGGCGGCGCGGGGACGCGGCGCAGGCCGCGTACGCCCTGGAGCAGGCGGCCCGGCTCAGCTCAGGGCGCCCGGAACGTGCTCGCCGGCTGACCGAGGCCCTGACGGCGGCGCACGCGGTGGGCGACCCCGGCTGGGTGCGGGAGCTGTACGCCCGGGTCGTCCGGGAAACCGACGATCCGGGGCTCCTCTGCGCCGCGGCCGGTGCCCTGGCCTCCACGCTCTCCCAGGAGTCCGCCCAGCGCGAGGCCTTCGAGCTGCTGGCCGACGTCTCGGAGCTGTTCCCCGTGGCCGACCGGACCCTCGCGCTCGCGCTCGCGGGCCTGGCGGCGGGCATCGCCTCCCAGTCCGGTCTGCCGGAGCACACGGCGGCCCTGGCCACGCTGCTCGACCGGGCCCGGCAGGCCGAGGGGTCCGAACGGTGGCGCCCCGCCGCGGCCGGACCACTGGTCCGCCTGGACACACCCCACACCCGACGGGCACTGGACGCGCTGGTCACCGCGGTGGCCCGGCCGCGGTCCGCCACCGGCTCGCTGACCGGCCTCGGCCGGCCGCACGGCGCCTCACCCGTCGGCCCGGACGCGCCGGCCGCCCGGGCGGTCCTGGCCGCGGTGGCCCACCAGGCGGACGAGGCGGACGTGGACCTGGGGCAGTCGCGCACGGCCGACGACCGGCTGCGGACCGCACGCGCCTTCGGCCTGCGCGGCTGGTCGGTCCTCGCCCTCGTGGACACCCTCGTGGCCATCGGGCGGTTCCCGGAGGCCGAGACCGTGATCCAGCACGCCATGACCGAGGCCGCGGTGCTGCGCCTGCCCCGCCTCCAGGCCGATCTGGAGGCACAGGCCCTGACCGTGCGGGCGCTGCGCGGAACCCTTCCGGCGGCACCCCGGCTCACCCCCGCCGTCTGGCGTGCCGTCTGCCTGGACGAGAACCGGGCCACCCATGCCCGGCTGCTGCGCGGCCGAGGACTCGCCGCCCTCGCGCAAGGAGACATGGAAGGCGCCTGGCGGCAACTGCGCGACCTGTTCACCGCCGACGGAGCGCCCCTGCACCCCTTCCTGTCGGCGCGGAGCATCGCCGAACTCGCGGTCACCGCCCAGCGCACCGGCAGATCGGCCGAGGCCCTGCCGATCCTGGAGCGGGTCCGGGCGGAGCAGGGCGAGCGCCCGAGCACCAGGATGACGCTGCTCCTGCACCACGCCACCGCCATGGTCGGCCCGGACGGCGAGGCCGAGGAACACTTCCAGCTCGCGCTCGTCAACCACGGGGCGAACCGGTGGCCGTGGGAGTGCGGCCACGTCCGCCTCAACTACGCCGTCTGGCTGCGCCGTTGCCGCCGTACCCTGGAGGCGCGCCAGCAGCTCACCACGGTCCTGGAGACCGCCGAACGCCTCGGCGCCGGCGCCCTCGCGGCCGCCGCCCATCGCGAACTGCGCGCCAGCGGCGCCGCGCCCGCCCCCGAGGACGACGGCCCGCTGGAGCAGCTGACGGCACAGCAGCGGCAGATCGTCCAGCTCGCCGCACGCGGTCTGTCGAACCGCGAGATCGGCGAGCGGCTCTTCCTCTCGCCGCGCACCGTGGGCTCGCATCTGTACAACGTGTACCCCAAGCTCGGCGTCAGCAGCCGCCATCAGCTTCGTGACCTGGTACAGGGCCGGTGAGGGGGCCGGCGGACCGGCCGGAGGAGGGTTCATGAGGCCCGGACGACCGGGTACGGCCGTGGTCCTCGACCGCGTGGTGCAGCGCCTGGTCAGCGCCTCCGCCGCGCCGCCCGCCCTCGACGACCTCAGCCCGGACGCGGCACGGCGGGCGCTGCGGGAGACCCAGGCCGACCGGTTCGAGGACTTCGACGTGGACGCGGTCTTCCGTGTGGCACCGGTCGGCCCGTCGCGGCTGCTCGGCTTCTGGACCGTCCGCCCGGCCGCGATGCCCGGCCGGCTCCCGACCCTGCTGTACCTGCACGGCGGCCGGTGGGCGCTCGGCGACGCCCAGACCCACGCCCGCCTCGTCAGCGAACTTGTCACCGGCGCGGGCGTGTGCGCTGTGGTCCCCGAGTACAGTCGCGCCCCCGAGGCCCGCTACCCGGTGGCCCTGGAGGAGTGCTACGCCCTGTTGGCCTGGGTGGTCTCCCACGCCGGCGAACTCGCGCTGGATCCGGACCGGTCGGCGGTGGCGGGGGACTGCGCCGGGGCCACGCTGGCGGCCGCCGTGACCATGCTGGCGAAGAACCGGCAGGGGCCGCGGATCGACGCGCAGCTGCTCTACTACCCGCTCACCGACGCCCGTTGCGACAGCCCCTCACAACAGCAGTTCGCCACCGGCTACCTGCTCACCCGCCGGGCGCTGCGCACCTACTGGGAGCGGTACGTCGCCGACCCGGCACGGCGGACCGAACCCACCGCGGCACCGCTGCGGGCGCGCCCGGAGGAGCTGACCGGGCTGCCGCCGGCCCTGGTCGTCACCGCCGAGGCCGACGTCGCCCGCGACGAGGGCGAGGAGTACGCGCGACGGCTGGCCGAGGCCGGCGTCGAGGCGCTGTCCGTGCGGTTCCTCGGCACGATCCACGACTTCGTGGCGCTGCACGCGCTGGCCGACAGCGTGCCCACCCGGGCGGCGATTCTGACCGGATGTGCCTTTCTGCGTGCCCGTCTGCGGTGACGGGCAGCGGGAGCCACCGAGGACCAGTCGGCCGACTGATGCACCCACCGGCGCCGCCACGACAGGCTGACGGCATGCCAACAGCGATCGACTCCTACGAGGAGGGACGCCGGCGTCCGACCGGCTCGGCAGGCGGGCGGACCAGGGTGCTGACCACGCACTCGGTTCCGCCGGACGAGAGCCTGGAGTACTGGCACGACGCCGTGTTCGACACCCTGGTGGGGATGGACATCGCCGCCGAAGGCCGTACCTACGACGCGACCCTGCGCACCGACCGTCTCGGGGACCTGCAGATCACCACGGTGGAAGCCGATCCCGGCCACGTCCACCGGGCGCCGCGCTTCATCGCCCGCGGCGACGGACGCGAGGTCTTCGTGGCCGTCCAGAGCGCCGGCCGGGCCCAGGTCGAACAGGACGGCCGCAGCACCGAGTTGCGGACCGGCGACATCGGGTTCTTCGAGACCCTCCGCCCCTTCCGCACCACCTTCCCGGAACGCTTCCGGCTGAAGATCTTCGCGGTCCCGCGCCCGCTGCTGGAACTCCCGGAGGCCGACGTGCGGCGGCTCACCGGCCGCGCGATACGCCCGAGCGGCGGGCTCCCCGCCCTGCTCGCGCCCTTGTTGGAGCGGCTTGCGGACACCTCCGAGTCGTACACGACACCGACGGCCGAGCGACTGGCCGAGAGCGTCATCGACCTGGTCGCCGCCACGGCGGCGGACCAGCTGGGGGCGGACCCCGCCGAACTGCCGGGCGCCGACGGTGTCCTGCTGCAGCGTGTCAGGACGTACATCCGCTGGCACCTGTCGGACCCCGGCCTGACCCCGTCCGTCATCGCCGGGGTGCACGGCATCTCGGTCCGCTATCTGCACCGGATGTTCGAGGCCGAGGGCAGCACCGTGTGCCGGTGGATCCGCGAGCAGCGGCTGCGGGAGTGCCGTAAGGAGCTCGCCGCGCAGCCGCCGGGTTCCGTGAGTCTGGGCCAGGTCGCCCGGCGCTGGGGGTTCGCCAGCCCCGCCGGGTTCGGCAAGGCCTTCCGCAGCTCCTTCGGGCTGTCGCCTTCGGACTGGCTGGACCGGGTGCGCGCGGGCGGGGTGCCATGCTGACCGGCCACGCCCCCGGGGTGTCCCGCGCCCCCCGGGAGCCGGCACCCGGCGAGCGCCTCGCCGCCTGGCAGCGCGCCGTCTCGCGGACCTTCGTGGATGTCGAGGTCACCGTGGAGTCCGACCGCCCGTGGACCGGCGAACTGGCCGCGGAACGCCTCGGCGCCCTCCAGATCGCCATCGAGGAGTTCGGCCCCGGAACGATTCTGCGCGGCGCCCGCTCGGTGGCCGCCGACCCGCGCACCCACATCCTGGTGCGCCGCCAGCTGGAGGGCACCGCCCTGTTGCTCCAGGACGGCCGCACCGCCGAACTCCGCCCCGGCGACCTGGCCTTCCACGACGCCCGGCGCCCGTTCCGGATCGTGCTCCCCGAGCGGCAGCGGGCACGGATCCTCATGGTGCCCCGCGCCCTGCTGCGCCTGGAGGAACGGCAGCTGCACGCCCTCACGGCCACCGTGGTGGACGGCGCCGACGGGGGAGCCGCGGGCCTGCTGCTGCCCCTGCTCGACGGACTCGTCGACGAGGTCTCCCGGCCCGGCCTGCCCCGACGCGAACAACTGGCCCGTACCATCGCGGAGATCCTCGCCACCATGGCCCTCGAACGCATCGGCGGACAGCCCGAGTCGGCCCTGTGGGAGAGGATCACCGCATCCGTCCGGACCCGGCTCGGCGAACCCGGGCTCGCCCCGCAGGACATCGCCGACCAGCACACCATCTCGCTGCGCTATCTGCACCGGCTCTTCCAGCGCCAGGGCACCACCGTGGGCGCCTGGGTGCGCACCCGCCGGCTGGAGGCGGCCCACGAGGAACTCGCCCGGCCCGGCGCCGCCCACCGGCCGATCGCCGCGGTGGCCGCCCGCTGGGGCTTCACCAGCCCCTCCCACTTCAGCCGGGCCTTCCGCGAGACGTACGGGATGTCACCGGCGCAGTGGCGACGGACGGCGGCCGGAGGGAAAGCGAGAGCGCGGGCTGTTCCCTGACAGCCCACACCCGGGACGCTCTGGGACTGATCGCACCTGCCCGCGCCGCCTACCTTTCGGACCACCGGGGTTTCCCGCAGAAAGGGGCGAGAATGAGGCGCACGGCGATGGCACGGACACTCCCCGCGTTGCTGGTGGCATTGAGCGTGGTGGGAGCCGGGGCGCCGTCCCCGGCCCAGAGCACCGTCCGCGCCTCGACCACCGCGGTCGGCCCCCAGTACGACTCCACACACGTCTATGTCACCCCCGGCAAGGAGGACGCCTTCGCCGACAGCTGGCTGGCGACCTTCGGCGGGACCCACACCACGAAGGTCGTCACCGACGTCACGCCGACGCCCAGCCAGGCCGAGTCGGAACTGGTGCTCTCGCCCGTCGGCACGCTGTCCGTCTTCGACTTCAAGACGCCCGTCCCCTATCCGTTCGGCACCGAACGGACGGGCTGGCTCATGAGTGACTTCGACCGCGGCGTCCGGCTGGCCCGGCAGAGCGGTGCGGACGTCGTCGTAGCGCCGTTCGACGACCCGATCGGCAAGGACACGGTCATCCAGTTCCCGGGCGGGATCAACGCCCAGCTGTACTGGCACACCAAGGCCCCGTCGTACCCGCCCCCGGAGACCGTGCCCGACAACCGCGTCTATCTGACACCGGACTCGGTGACCGACTTCCTCCACTCCTATCAGCGTTTCACCGGCGGCCGGATCGTCTCCGACGACCGCGCGGCGGACGGCGGTGACCTCGGACTGCCCGGGAAGACCTACCGCCGTATCGCCCTCCGCTCCCCGTTCGGCAACACGGTCGTCAGCGTCACGGACGGCCACCTGCCCTACCCGTTCGGACGGGAGACCACCGGCTACTCGGTCAAGGACCTCACGGCGACCCTGCGCAAGGCCGGGACGGCGGGCGCGACGGTGCTCCGGGGACCGACCGCGGGTTCGGCGATGGTGCAGTTCCCCGGCGGTTACGTGGCCGAACTGCACCAGGGCAGCGACCTCTGATCAACCCTCCTGGAGCCCACCTTGGCCTCGTTCTCCGTCGTGGAGCTGTCGCGCTGGCAGTTCGCGATCACGGCGATCTTCCACATGACCTTCCCGGCGCTCACCGTCGGCCTGTCCCTGCTGCTCGCGGTCGCCTACACCGTGTACGTCCGCACCGGCAACCCGCTCTACCTGCAGATCTTCCGCTTCTGGAAGAAGATCTTCGCCGTCGGCTTCGGCCTCGGCGTGGTCGCCGGCACCGTGATGACCTTCGAGTTCGGCCTCAACTGGGGCATCTACGCCCATGCAGTCGGCCCGGTCATCGGCGTCACCATCGGCATGGAGGTGATCACCGCCTTCTTCCTGGAGGCCGGTTTCATCGGGATCATGCTGTACGGCGACGGCCGGGTGAAGCCCCGCACCATGGCCCTTGCCTCCTGGATGGTGGCCGGGGGCACCCTGCTCTCCACCACCTGGATCCTCTCCGCCAACAGCTGGATGCAGGACCCGGCCGGATACACGGAGGTCGACGGCCAGTTCCAGGTCACCGACTGGTGGCAGGTGCTCCTCAACCCGGCGTTCAGCTACCGCTTCCCGCACATGCTGATCGCCGTCCTGATCTCCGCGTCCTGGTTCGTCGCCGGCATCAGCGCCTGGTACCTGGTCAAACGCCGGGCGTCCGCCCTGCCGTTCGCCCGGCGCACCCTGTCCGTGGCCCTGGGCGTGCTCGCGATCCTGATGCCCGTTCAGCTCTACGTCGGAGATGCCACCGCCGTCTTCATGGGCGGGCACCAGCCCGCCAAACTGCAGGCATTCGAGGGCAACTGGAAGACCGACAACGATGGTTACAACCTCGTCGTCATCCCCGACACGAGCAAGGGGAAGAACAACCTCCGTATCGAGATACCCCATCTCGGCGCGGTCATCGGCCACGACCTGACCGGCCAGGCCAAGGTCCCGGGCCTGCTGCAGACCCCACCGGACGAACGCCCCAACATGTGGAGCGCCTTCTACGGATTCCGGGCCATGTACTTCACCGCACTCGCCATGTTCGCCACCGCCCTCGCCGGACTGGTCCTCCGCCTGCGCGGCCGCCTGTTCACCTCCCCACGCTTCCTGCGCTGGCTGGTGTGGATGACCCCCGCCGGGATCATCGCCATCACCGGCGGCTGGATCACCGCCGAGACCGGCCGCCAGCCCTGGGTGGTCTACGGCAGGCTGCGCACCGCCGACGCCGTCTCCCACCTCAGCCTCACCGAGGCGGCCCTCAGCCTGACCGGGTTCGTGCTCCTCTACGCGACCCTGCTCACCATCTGGATCCGCTACATCGTCCGCACCGTCAAGGCCGGCCCGGAACCGGTCACGGACCTGCGAACTCCCGCGCCGGAGGCCCCCGTTGCCTGAGTACCTGACCTACGCCCTGGTCCTGCTGGCGCTCGGGGCCTATGTCGTCCTGGACGGTTACGACCTCGGCGTCGGCATGCTGAGCCTCTTCGACCGCAGCGAGCGGCGGCGCCGCGAGTACAACGAGCTCGTCGCCACCGCCTGGGACGCCAACGAGAGCTGGATCATCCTGGCCGGCGTGGCCCTGTGGGCCGGACTGCCCGGGGCGTACGCGACCGTCCTGCCCGGGGTGTACCCGCCGATGATCGCCATGCTGTTCGCGGTGATCCTGCGCGGCATGGGCCTGGAGTTCCAGAGCGCGTCCGGCACGTACCGGCGCGGCTGGGGACTCCTCTTCGGCGGGGTCTCCCTCGCCGTCACCCTCGGCCAGGGCCTGGTGATCGGCGCGGTCCTGTCCGGACTCCCGCAGCGGGGCGGCCACTTCACCGGCGGCGCCCTGGCCTGGCTCACCCCCTACAGCGTGCTGTGCGCGCTCGGCCTGGTCTGCGTGTACCTGCTGGCGGGCGCCGCCTGGCTCCAGGACAAGACGGAGGGCACGGCCCACGAGTGGGCGGGCCGGCTCGGCCGTCCGCTGCTCGGCGCGACCGCCGTGGCCGCGCTGGCCCTCGGCTTCGGCCTGGAGGTCGCCGACCCGCAGTACTTCCCCTTCGAACAGCCCCTGCGCGCCACGCTCTTCGGCCTCGCCGTGGCCGCCGCGGCGGTCTGCGGCGCGGTCGCCTGGTACGGCTTCGGACGGCGCCCGGACTGGCGGCCGTTCGCGGCGGTGCTGGGCGCAGAGGCCGCGGGGCTGCTGGCGCTGGTGGCGGCGACGGTACCGGTCGTCGTTCCGCCGTCCCTGACCCTGCACGAGGCGTCCAGCCCGCACGGTTCGCAGGTGTTCCTGGTGGTCGGGGTCGGGCTGTGCATGCCGTTCGTGCTGGCCTACAACATCTATGCCTGGTGGGTCTTCCGGGGGAAGTTCCGGGAGAGCGGGCGGCCGGTGCCGCCCACGACGGCACCGGACGACGGAACGGCCGAGCCCGTCACGCCCCGGCCGGAGTCCCGGGCCGTCGTCATCGTCCGCCGGACTCTGCTGACCCTGCTCGGCATCCTGCTGGCGGCCGTCTCCCAGGACGTCTTCGGCGGCGAGTCGACGTGGGTCGATCCGCTCGGCATCGCTCTGCTGTCCGGCACCGCGCTCGTCGCCTGGATTCTCGGCGACCGCAGGGCCCACCGGCTCGGCGAGTACGACCTGCCCGGCGGCGAGCGCCCGTGACCGACACCGCGGACCTGGTGGCGGAGCTCGCCGACGGCGACGGCGAACGGGCCTCGATGCGTCGGCTGCACGCCTGGGCACGGATCGGCGAACCGGAGCTGCACCGAGCGGGCACCCTGCGCGGCCTCGCCCAGCTCGGCACCGTGATCTGGGCGGCCGGCCTCGGCTGGGCCGCCCAACGCGGGCTCGAAACACAGCAGTTGCACACCGTTCCGGCGGCCGTCGCACCGGCCGCCGGGGCCGTGACCGGCGGCCTGGCGCTGCGCGCCGCGCTGCTGGCGGCGGCCGACCGGGCGGCGGCGACGGGCGCCGCCCGGGTACGGTCCGCGCTGCGCGCCCGCGTCCTGCGCGCGGCACTGCCGGGGCGGGCACCGCGCCGGGGACTCGCGGACATCGCCTACGCCGAGGCCCTGGACGCCGAGGTCGCCCGCCTCGACGACTGGCTCACCGACTACGTCCCCGCCCGCCGCGCCATGCTGCTCGGCAGCGGAGTCGTCCTCGCCGCCATCGCCCTGCGCAGCTGGTTCGTTGCCCTCCTGCTGGTGCTGGCCACCCCGCTGCTGCCGGCCAACCTCAAGGTCATCGGGATGGGCACGAAGGCCGCCGTACAGGCCCAGCTCGGTGCCGTCCGCACCCTGCACGGCCGACTCCTGGACCAGCTGCGCGGGCTGCCCACCCTGGTCGGACTCGGCGCGCAGGAGGAGGCGGCGCGGGCCCTGCGCCGGGACGACGAGGAACTCGCCCGCCGCACCACCCTCGTCCTGCGGGTGGCCTTCCTGTCCACCGCCTGGGTGGAACTGCTCATCACGGGCACCCTCGCGGTCGTCGCAACCTACTGCGGCCTGGTGCTCCTGGACTACCTGCGCCTGCCCGGCGTACCGGACCACATGAGCCTGGCCACGGCCCTGTTCGTCCTCACCCTGACGCCCGCCTACTTCGCGCCCGCCCGCGAACTGGCCCGCGGCTACCACGCCCGCGCCCAGGCGGCGGCCGCGGCCGACCTGATCGCCGGGGCGATGCGGGGTTCGGCTCCCGAACCCGGTTCCCGACCGGCCGCCCGCGGTGCCGCGCCCCTGTCCGTCCGCCTCCGCGAGGTGTCCGTAATCCGTCCCGGACGGGCGCGGCCCGCCCTGGACCGGGTCGAATTCGACATCCGGGCAGGGGAGTTCGTCGTCGTGACCGGCCCCAGCGGCGCCGGCAAGTCCACGCTCCTGTCCGTGACGGCGGGCCTGCTGGGGCCCGACCGGGGCAGTGTCCGGCACGGGCACGAGAGGGCAACTCCCGCACACGTGGCCTGGGTCGGTCAGCCGGGCTTCCTGCTTCCGGGGAGCGTGCGCGAGAACCTCCGGCTGGTCCGGCCGGAAGCCGATGATTCCGAACTTCTCGACGCCTTCGAGGAGTTGGGTTTCGGCGGCCTGCCGGCCGCGCTGCCCGACGGCCTCGACACACCCGTCGGCGAACGCGGCTCCGGCCTCTCCTCCGGCCAGTCGCAGCAACTGGTCTTCGTGCGTGCCCTGTTGCGGGACGCGCCGCTGCTCTGCCTGGACGAGCCGACGGCCCATCTCGACCCCGAAGCCGAGACGGCCGTGGCGGACGCGCTGCGCCGCCTGGCCCGGCGCCGGACCGTCCTGCTGGCCACCCACAGCCCGGCCCTCCTTCCCCTCGGGGACCGGGTGATCACCCTGGAGCAGGGACGGCTCGTATGACACTGCGCTTGCTGAGAACGGCGGTACGACGGCGCGACCTGCTCCACAGCCTGCTCCTCGCCGCCGCAGCCGAACTGTCCGCCGCCACCCTGCTCGGGGTGTCCGGCTGGTTCCTCACGGCGTGCGCCCTGGTCACGGTACGCGCCGACACCACGTGGTCGTGGATGTACCCGTCCGGCGCCGTCCGCGCCCTCGCCCTCTCACGCACGGGGCTGCGCTACGCGGAGCGCCTGGTCAGCCACCGTGTCCTGCTCAACGCCACGGTGGCGCTCCGGGCCCGGCTGGTGCGCGGTGCCGCGGCCCTTCCGGCGCGGCAGTTGCGCGCGCTGCGGGACGGAGCCCTGCTGGGCCGGCTCACGGACGACGTCACGACCGTCGCCGCGCTCCCCGCCGACGTCCTGGCCCCCCTGGCGAGTACGGCGGTGACGGCGGCGGTGGTGACCGGGCTGCTGTGGCACGCCGACGCCTGGCTGGGCGCGGCGGAGCTGCTGGTGTTCCTGCTCGCCGCCGCGACCGCCGCGGCGACGCACCGGTGCGCGGAGGACGCGGTGCGACGGTCGGCGCGCGAGCGGGCCGCGGTACGGACCGAACTCCTCGGCGCCCGGGACGCGTTGCCCGAACTGATCTGTCTGGACGCGGTGCCGCCGGCCCGGGCCCGGATCGGGGAGGCGATGGAGCGCGCCCATCGCGCGGACGAGGACACCCGACGGGCGTCGCGGGCCGGGCAGTTGGCCCTCCGCCTGCTCGGCGCGCTCGGCCAGTGTCTCGTCCTGGCCCTCGCCCTGGACCTCGCGGCGACGGCGCAGTCCGTGTCCGCCGCGATCGGAGAGGTCCTGCTGGTCGCCGCCGGCTACGAGCTGGTCGAGCGACTGCCGAGGATTCTTCCCGCGTACGGCCGGGCGCGTGCCGCGGCGCGGAGGCTGGCCCCGCTGAACGCCGTCCGTGACCGGTCGGCGGGGGAGACACCGGTGACCCTCGATGCCGAGCCCGGCACCATCACCCTGGTGACCGGACCCAACGGCAGCGGGAAAACCACGCTGTTGGGTCGGCTGGCGGGTCACTCGACCTCGCGGGACCTGACCCTGGTCGAGGCCGAGGACTGGCTCGCCGACGCGACCGTCGCCGAGAACCTGCGGCTGGCCGCCCCGGACGCGGACCCGGAACGGCTCGCCGAGGTGCTGGCCCTGGTCGCCCTGGACGACATCCCGCCGGACCTCCCGGTGGGCCCGAACGGCGGCCGGCTCTCCCAGGGCCAGCGCCGTCGGCTCGCCCTGGCGCGGGCCGTGCTGCGCGATCCGCCGGTCCTGCTGCTGGACGAGCCGACCGCCGGACTCGACCGGGCCACCGCCCGCCGCGTCCTGGGCGCCGTCCGCTCCGCCCTTCCCGCCACCGCTTTCGTGATCGCACTGCCGGACCGCGACCTCGACCTCCTGCCCTTTCCGGTCGACGGCCGGATCGAACTGATGGCCCGGGTGACGATGGAGCGCGCATGACCGGCGAGGAGGCCGCGATGCACGTGATCCCCGAGTCCGACGACTTCCGAGCCGGCACAGGCGGGCGCGGGGCCGCTTGCCTTCCCTGCGCCGTTTCCGCAAGCGCCTAGCAGCGCAGCAGGTACTTGTGCTGCCCCGACAGGACGAGTTCGCCCCGCTGGTTGTGCACGGTGGCCGCGGCGGTGACGACCCCGGTGCCGCTGCCGTCCGCGGCGGGTTCGAGGGCGATGACGGTCAGCGCCGGATACAGCGTGTCCCCGGAGTGCACCTCGCCGGTGAAGGTGCAGGACAGCTCCGTGAACCTGACGAAGACCTCGCCGATGACGTGCGGGAACAGGGTCGCGCCCGGTGCGGTGAAGGCGAGGACCTGGAGGCCGTGCACCACGGGGGCGCTGTGGCCATGTCGGCGGGCCCACTCGGCGTCGTAGTGGACCGGATGGTTGTCGGCGGACACGGTCTGGAAGGCCGCCGCGTGGGCGTCGGTCAGGGTCCGGCTGGGGGCGCGGAACACCTCGCCGACCTTCAGTTCGCCGAAAGTCCGGGCGGGGACGACGAGGAACCGCTCGGGGTCGAACGCGGTCTCGCCGGAATCGGGTCGAGGGGAGCTCATGGGACGTCCTCTGTCGGGTCGGGTCAGCGGGACGACGGGCAGTGGAGGCGGGTGGTGAGGAGGTTGGGGTCCTGCTGCGTGACATAGGCGGCGTCGGCCACGTACACCTTGTTGCCCCGGACGGCGACGGAGGTGGGGTTCTGCAGGCCGTCGGTGTGGTCGAGGACGACGGTGCGGCCGCCGTTCCCGGACACCAGGGCCACCTCGCTGCCGGCGTTCAGCGCCGCGAGGAGCCGGTCGCCGCGGCCCGTGAACGCGAAGTCGTCGATGCCGGTCAGGTCCGTCGCTGCGGTGCGGATCGCGCCCGGGGTGCCGTCGCGGCGGACCGGGATGCGCAGCAGGGTTCCGTCGTCGAGGTTGCTCACCCACACGGCTCCGTCATGCACCTTGACGCCGTTGGCCCCCAGGAAACCGGCCGGGGAGAGGGCGGAGCCGGTCGCCCACACCTCAGGGGTGCCGCCGGTCGCGGGTATCCGCCAGATCCTGCCGAGCACCGAGTCGGCGGCGTACAGCTGCCCGGTCGACCGGTCGAGGGCCAGGCCGTTGGGCAGCGCGTCGGCGGGCAGCGCCGCGATGCGCTCCGGGCTGCCGCCGGGAGGCAGCCGCCAGACGCCGGTGAGGTCGTCGGTGCCGGTGGCGTAGAGGAAGTAGAGCGCGTGGTCGCGGCCCTGGACGATGACGCCGAGGAAGGGCGACCCGAGCACGGGCGTCCGGGCGTCCACCGGCGGCGCGGGCAGGGTCGCGAGGACGCGGACCACGCCGGTCCGTTCGATCACCGCGACCTGGCGGGAGAAGGCGAAGGTGACCGCGGCGGCACCGCGCGGAAGCAGGGTGAGGTTCTCGGGCTGCTGTCCCGCGGCGAGGTCGAGGTGGGCGACGAAGGACGTCGACGTCAGTGGCGGCCGGGCCGCGAGGGCCGCGTCCGTACTCGCGATCGTGGTGGCGAGTGCCGTGGTACCCACCACGGCGGCGGCAAGAACTCTGCGAAGCTGCATGGCCCCGACCGTAGGCACGCACGGCCCGGCGGCATGCCTCGTGGCGCACGGCGTCGCGCCGCGGAGCGCCAGGGCCCGGCGGCAGGGCACTGGAGGGCTTGTCGCGGCGCGCGCACGGTCATGGCGGCCGGACGGGCGGCGGCTAGCGTTCCGCGCATCCCACGCATGCGCGACGCAACTCGCCGGAAGAAGAGAAACCCATGCAATTCGGCATCTTCACAGTCGGTGACGTGACGACCGACCCGACCACGGGGCGTACGCCCTCGGAGCACGAACGCATCAAGGCGATGGTCGCCATCGCGCTCAAGGCGGAGGAGGCCGGCCTCGACGTCTTCGCGACCGGCGAGCACCACAACCCGCCGTTCGTGCCCTCCTCCCCGACCACGATGCTCGGCCACATCGCCGCCCGCACCGAGAAGATCGTCCTTTCCACCGCCACGACGCTGATCACCACCAACGACCCGGTGGAGATCGCCGAGGACTACGCGATGCTCCAGCACCTGGCCGACGGCCGGGTCGACCTCATGCTGGGCCGTGGCAACACCGGGCCCGTCTACCCGTGGTTCGGGCAGGACATCCGGCGGGGCCTCGACCTCGCCAAGGAGAACTACGCGTTGCTGCGCCGCCTGTGGCGCGAGGACGTCGTCGACTGGGAGGGGACCTTCCGCACCCCGCTGCAGGGGTTCACCTCCACGCCCCGTCCGCTCGACGCCGTACCCCCGTTCGTCTGGCACGGCTCCATCCGGTCCCCGGAGATGGCCGAGCAGGCGGCCTTCTACGGCGACGGCTTCTTCCACAACAACATCTTCTGGCCGGCCGACCACACCCGGCGCATGGTCCAGCTGTACCGGCGGCGGTACGCCTTCCACGGCCACGGCCGGCCGGAGGAGGCGATCGTCGGGCTCGGCGGCCAGGTGTTCATGCGGAAGAACTCCCAGGACGCCGTGCGGGAGTTCCGCCCCTACTTCGACAACGCGCCCGTCTACGGGCACGGGCCGTCCCTGGAGGACTTCACCGAGCAGACGCCGCTGACCGTGGGCTCTCCCCAGCAGGTCATCGAGCGGACGCTGACCTTCCGTGAGACGGTCGGCGACTACCAGCGGCAGTTGTTCCTGATGGACCACGCCGGGCTGCCGCTGAAGACCGTGCTGGAGCAGATCGACATCCTGGGCGAGGAGGTCGTACCCGTCCTGCGCAAGGAGTCCGCGGCCGGGCGGCCGGCGGACGTGCCCGCGGCACCGAGCCACGCCTCCCTCGTCGCCGCCGCACGGAAGGAGGCCGCCGCATGAGTCCCACCGTCCCGGCCGGAGGTCGCCCGGTGCGGCTCGTCGTCGTGTCGGCGGGGCTGAGCACCCCGTCCGGCACCCGCCTGCTCGCGGACCGGCTCGCCGAGGCGGTCCACGACGAACTCGGGCCGCAGGGGTACGAGGTGGAGAGCCGCGTCGTCGAGCTGCGCGAACTGGCCGTCGCCATCGCCAACAACCTCGTCACCGGCTTCCCGCCGCCCCCGCTGGCCGCCGCCATCGACGCGGTGACGGGCGCCGATGGCCTGGTCGCCGTGACCCCGGTGTTCAGCGCCTCCTACAGCGGGTTGTTCAAGTCGTTCTTCGACCTGATCGACCCCGGCGCCCTCAGTGGCAGGCCGGTCCTCGTCGCCGCGACGGGCGGGACCGCCAGGCACTCCCTGGTCCTGGAGCACGCGCTGCGTCCGCTCTTCGCCCACCTGCGCGCCGTCGTCGTACCGACCGGCGTGTACGCGGCGTCCGAGGACTGGGGGACCGGCGGCGACACGTACGCCGAGGGGCTGCCCGAGCGTATCCGCCGGGCCGGCGGCGAACTGGGTGCCCTGATGGCCGCCCGGCCGGCGGATCCGGAGCCAGGGGACGAGATCACCGCCCTCGAACGGCAGCTGTCCGATCTGCGGTTCGACTGAGAGTGAACTCGTTCCGGGTGATGTGACGCAGCAGCGCCGAGACGGCCGCGGGGGGCTCGCCCGGCGGCATGATGCAGACCCCGAGGTCGCCCCGGACCGGTTCGGACGCGGCCGCGTCCCGGACGGCCCAGCCGGGCGGGAACTCCATCTGCGCCCGCACCCCTGAGCGCACCCGGTTCGCTCTGGGGACGACCGCGGTGCACGCACGGACACGGACCGTCCGCCGGTCGGCGGCGAACTGCTGTACGGGCTGAACGTCGCCGTCCACGCCGAGGTCCCGGTCGAGCGGCTGCGGCACATGATCTACACGTACCCGACCTTCCACCGCGCGATGGAAACGGCCCTCGCTGCCCTACGCTGACCGCGCT
Organism: Streptomyces sp. GbtcB6; assembly: GCF_019091475.1. Taxonomy (NCBI): domain Bacteria; kingdom Bacillati; phylum Actinomycetota; class Actinomycetes; order Kitasatosporales; family Streptomycetaceae; genus Streptomyces; species Streptomyces sp. GbtcB6. Next base: position 200,982 of record NZ_JAGXJL010000019.1, read on the forward strand.
CCAGCCCCCGGACCGGTAGGCGATCGAGCCGAGCTGGGAACCGAGGGCGCCACCGATGAAAAAGACAGCGATGAAGGGAATCCGATGAACCGGCCCGCCACCACCCCCGTCGTCGTACACAACGACGCCAAGAGCCGCTATGAGATCCTGGTCGACGGCGAACGCGCCGGCCTCACCGCCTACCGCGACCACGGTGACCAGCGGGTCTTCTACCACACCGAGGTCGACGACGCCTTCGCCGGACAGGGCCTGGCCGGCCGGCTGGTCGAGGAGGCGCTCACCGACGTCCGCGCCGGCGGGAAACGCGTCGTACCCGTGTGCACGTACGTGGCCAGGTTCCTCCAGAAGCACGAGGAGTTCGCCGATCTGGCCGACCCGGTGACCCCCGACGTACGGCAGTGGCTGCGCGGCGAACTCGACTGAGCGTGACCTGCGCTGCCGGAAGTGATCCGGTGCGCTGATGGTCAACTCCGGTTCGCCCCTGGCCCTTACCGTGACCGGCGGCGTGGCGGCTCCCGTCGCGCCGCCGGAGGCGAAGGAGCGGCATGGCCAGGCCGACCATCGCGGAGCAGTACGTGGACCTCATGGCGCGAGCGGGCGTGCGCCGTGTCTACGGGGTGGTCGGGGACAGCCTGAACCCCGTCGTCGACGCGGTCAGACGCCATGACACGGTGGAGTGGATCCAGGTCCGCCACGAGGAGGTCGCGGCGTTCGCGGCCGGCGCGGAGGCCCAGCTCACCGGTCGGCTCGCCGCCTGCGCCGGTTCCTGCGGCCCGGGCAACCTGCACCTGATCAACGGCCTGTACGACGCCCACCGTTCGATGGCCCCGGTGCTGGCCCTCGCCGCCCAGATACCCAGCGGCCAGATCGGCACCGGCTACTTCCAGGAGACCCACCCCGACCGGCTGTTCGCCGAGTGCAGCCACTACTCGGAGCTGATCTCCTCGCCGCGCCAGATGCCGCGCGTGGTGCAGACGGCGATTCAACCCATGACGGACCCGCACTGGTCGACGTCGTCACCGACCCCGCCGCCCTCGCCGTCCCGCCGAAGATCACCGCCGAGCAGATCAGCGGCTTCGCGCTCTCCGCGAGCCGGACGGTGCTGAGCGGCGGAGTCGGCCGTATGGTCCACCTGGCGCGGGCCAACCTCCGCAACATTCCCCGCCCTTGAGGGCTCAGCGCGGCACCACCGCCGGTCCGCCCGAGGTGTCGAAGGCGTGCGTCACCTCGGGCGCGGTGCCCGGGATGAGCAGTGCGCGGGCCTCCTCCTCGAACCGGCGGTCGGTGGCCGTCAGCCGGACGTGGTGCTGGGCCCGGTGCTCCGCCCAGGAGGAGACGAGGTAGTTCTCGACGAACCGCTCCGGGTCGTGGCCGTCCTGGTAGAGGCCCCAGGACAGGGCTCCGGTACGGCGCCGGGAGCGCGCCACGCGATGCATCCGGTCCGTGAACTCGGCCTGCCGGTCCGCCGGGACGCGGTAGACGACGGAGACCAGGACCGGGCCGTCGGCCTCCCCGGGTGCGAACACCAGGGGAGGCGCCGGCCAGTGGTCGGAGGGCGTGGGGTTGATGCCCTCGGCATCGCGCAGCGGCCAGCGCCGTACGCTGGCCGCGCTCAGCAGCATGGCGCCGCCGGCGATCAGCAGACAGGCGCTCAGCCCGAGCCAGTCGGCCACCGCACCCCACAGGGGCGCGGCCAGCGCCTGTCCGCCCTGGAAGACCAGGAGATAGACGGCGAGGCCACGGGCCCTGACCCAGCCGGGGAGCCGGGTCTGCACGGCCGCGTTCAGCGTGGAGAGTACGGCGATCCAGGCGAGGCCCGCGGGCAGCAGGGCGAGCGCGGCCAACCACGCCACGTGGACGGTGGCGAGCGCCACGAGCACCGCTGCGAACACGAGGGCGCCGACGGCGAGGGTGCCGTTGGCGCCGAGCAGCCGACGGGCGCGGGGCAGCAGGAAGGCGCCGCCGACCGCGCCGACGCCCACCGCCCCGAGGAGGAGTCCGTAGCCACCCGAGCCGAGGCCGAGGGAGCGGCTCGCGGTCAGCGGCAGCAGGGCCCACAGGGCGGCGCCGCCGGGGATGAACAGGAGCGTGCGCAGCAGGATCCGGCGGACGCCGGGCGCGTTCCAGACGTAGCGGCGGCCTGCGTACAGGGCGGCCAGCAGCCCTTCGTTCCCGGCGGGCGGGGCGGCGGCCGCGGCGGGGCGGCGCCACAGCAGCAGGACGGCCGCGATACCCAGGTAGGACGCCGCGTTGAAGGCGAAGACCCAGCCCGCGCCCGCCGCCGCGACCACCGCCCCGCCGAGCGCCGGACCGACCGCGCGGGCCAGGTTCATGTTCACCGCGCCCAGCGCCGCCGCCTGACCGAGCCGCTCCCGCTCCACCAGCTCCGGCTGGATCGCCTGCCAGGCCGGGCCCATCAGCGCGGTGCCGCAGCCCAGCAGGAAGGTCAGGAGCAGCAGCGCCGTCGGGGAGAGCGCGTCCAGGAAGGCGAGCGCGGCCAGCGCCCCGGACACCGCGAGCATCGTGAACTGCGCGGTCACCAGCACCGCACGCCGGTCGAACCGGTCGGCGATCACCCCGGAGGGCAGCGCCAGCAGGACAACGGGCAGGCTGGCGGCCGTCTGCACCAGCGTCACCAGCGCGGCGCTGTCCCCGACCAGCAGCCACTGGGCGCCCACCGTCTGCATCCAGCTGCCGATGTTGGAGACCAGCTGGGCGATCCACAGCGCCCGGAAGACACGGGCCGCGAGGGGCGCCCAGGGGGAGTCGGCCGGCGCGGTGCTCATGCCGATCCCGACCGGGTCCAGGCGGCATCGCCGGCGGACAGGCGGTGCGTCGTCAGGGAGGTGACGGCCAGGAGCAGCAGGGCAAGACCGAGGGTGAGCACCAGGTGGCCGTGGAGCAGGAGTTCGGTTCCGGCGAACGCACCGAGCAGCATGGCCAGGACGGACAGAATCCGGCGGCCCGGCCGGGGCGCGGCACCGCCCGCCGGGCCGGAGTCCGCGGCCAGGCCCGTCAGGGTCAGCGTCAGCACGGTCGTGGTCATGTCGGGGACGCCGAGGCGCCGGGCGACCGCGTTCTGCAGGCCCATGCCGAGCCCGAGGAACACGATCAGCGTGTACTGGACGCCGGTGGTGACCCGCCCGTCGGCGACCGCGATGACGGTGACCGTGACGGCGACCAGGACAGTCTGCAGGGCCGTCGCCCTCTTCAGCAGATGCCCGCGGTGCGCGGCGAACCGGGTGCCCAGCCGTCCGCCGGCCAGCGCCCCGACGAGGAACGCGGCCAGGGCGACGACGGAGGCGAGCGCGGACAGGTTCGGGGCGCCCGCCAGCGCGAAGCCGAGGAACACCACGTTGCCGGTCATGTTGGCGACGAAGACATGCCCGAGGGACAGATAACTCACCGCGTCGACCAGCCCGGTGACCACCGTCAACGTCAGCAGCAGGGGAGGCAGCGGGCCGTGCCGGTCGTCCCGGGGCGGTACCAGCGTGTGGACCGCGTCAGTCAGCAGCCTGCGCACGGGGCGCTCCTTCCGGCGCGGTGGGGGTGCGGTGCAGCACCGCGCGGGTGAGCAGCCCGCTCGTGGGTCCGATCACGATCGCCGCGAGGACGAGCCACAGCGGCCACGGGGTGAGGTCCAGCGCGTGGTCGACGGACCACCGGCCGGGCCCGGTGAGGGCCAGGGCCACCGAGATGACGACGAGGACCAGCGGATACTCGTACCCGTCGTTCTGCACCCACAGGCCCTTGCGCCACTTGACCGTCCCGGCGACCGTCATCACGCCCATCGCGGCCATCGAGGCCAGCGGCGTGAGCAGCCCGGCGGCCAGGAACAGGCCGGCGCCGATCTGGCTGCCGCCCGCCACGACCGCGGTCAGCCGGCCGCCGCGGAAACCGTCGTGCCGGAACTCCTCCGTTCCGCCCGCCAAGCCCTTGCCCCCGAGGCGGAAGCTCACCTTCTGTACTCCGTGGCCGGCGATGAGGAGTCCCGCCAGCAGCCGGAGGACCAGCAGTCCAGCGTCCATTTCTTCCTGTTCTTCCTGTTCTTCCTGCCTGTTCCTGACTCGGGTCGTGACGTCCGCTCAGCCGGCCTCGTGGGCGCCGATCATGGTCTGGGCGTAGACCAGGCCGAGACCGTAGGCGCCGCCGTTCTCCTTGACCACGTTCGTGACCGCCTCGTACGTCTCCGTGCGGGCCCAGTCGCGCTGGAGCTCCAGGAGCACCTGGACCCAGGTGACCGGCACGGCGCCGCCCTGGACCATGCGCTGCACGGCGTGCTCGTGGGCCTGCGGGGTGACGCCGCCGGAGGCGTCGGCGACCACGTAGACCTCGTAGCCCTGGGCGAGGGCGGAGAGCACCGGCAGGACCACGCACACCTCGGTCCACAGACCGGCTATGACGAGCTTCTCGCGGCCGGTCGCCTTGACGGCCTCGACGAACGCCGCGTCCTCCCAGGCGTTCATCGTGGTGCGGTCGATGATCTTCTGGCCGGGGAAGACGTCCGCGAGCTGCGGCATGATCGGGCCCGAGAAGGACTCGGCGGCCACGGTGCTCAGCACGACCGGCACACCGAACGCCTTGGCGGCCCTGGCCAGCCCCAGGGTGGAGTTGATGATCGCGGTGCGGTCGCCGCTGCCGGTGCCGAAGAACATCTGCGGCTGGTGGTCCACGAACAGCACGGCGCAGTTGTCGGGGGTGAGGAGGTCGGGGCTGGGGGCAGCGGTCACCTGGGCGATGTCGACCATGACGAAGAACCTTTCTCAGGGAACAAGGGCGGGATGGCGACCCGGAAGGAGGAGGATCAAGTGCCGTCCTCCTTCCGGGAGTCCGGGAGTCCGGGAGTCCGGGAGTCCGGGAGTCCGGGAGTCTCAGAGGAAGCAGGGGTCGGACGGCGTGGCGGCGCCGTCCGGGATCAGGCCGCGCCGGACCCGCCAGGCGCGGTGCAGCTCGGACTCGGCGACGGCCTCGCCCAGCGCCTCCGCCTGGCGTACGCCCGCCAGTCCGCGCGGGGCCGCCTGGTAGCCGCCGAAGTGCGCCACCGGGCTCCAGTCGGGGGTGAGGGCCGGCAGCTCCTCGTCGAGGCCCTCGTACTCGCCGGCGGCGTAGACGATCCGGCCGCCGGTGACCGTGAGCAGCGACTCGATGTGGGCGATCTCCGGTTCGGGCACGGTGAAGTAGTCGTCGGAGAGGATCGCGAGGTCCGCGAAGAAGCCCGGGCGCAGGATCCCCTTGACCCCCTCCTCACCCGTCAGTTCGGCGCCGGCCCGGGTGAACATGCGCAGGGCGGTCTGCCGGTCGACACGGTTGGACCGGGGGCGGAGCACGAGGTCACCGGCGTTGCGCCCGCTGATCAGCCAGTGCAGGGCGATCCACGGGTTGTAGGTGGAGACCCGGGTGGCGTCGGTGCCGGCGGCCACGGTCAGCCCGCGCTCCAGCATCTCCCGGATCGGCGGGGCGTCGGCGGCGGCACCGGGGCCGTAGCGGCGCAGGAAGGCCTCGCCCTGGAAGGACAGCCGGTTCTGCACGGACAGCGCACCGCCGAGCGCGGCCACGCGGTCGAGGCTCTCGGCCGACACGGTCTCCGCGTGGTCGAACAACCACCGGTTCCCGGCCGGGAAGAGGCCCTCGGCGGCCAGCTTCTCGAAGACCGCGAGATCCCGGCGGATGGTCTCGTCGTACGTGGCGTGCAGCCGGAACCCCCAGCCGTTCTCCATGAGGAGACGGACCGCCTTCTCGAACTCCGGCTCGTAGTCGTCGTGTTCGGGACGCGGCTGGTTGAAGTTCTCGAAGTCGGCCGCCGTCCAGGTGAGGTTCTCGCCCGCGCCGTTGAGCCGCAGCCATGCGTCGCCGTCGCCGTAGTCCGCCATCTCGATCCAGCGGGTGAGGTCGGCGACCTCCTGGCCCGCGGTCTGCGGGAAGAGGTGGTAGGCGATGCGCAGCGACAGCTCACCGGCCTCGGCCAGTTCGATGACGGTGCCGTAGTTCTCGGGGAAGTTCTGGAAGCCGCCCGCCGCGTCGATCGCCGAGGTCAGTCCGAACCGGTTCAGCTCGCGCAGGAAATGCCGGGTCGAGGACTTCCGGTGCTCCTCGCCCAGCACCGGCGCCTTGGCCAGCGTCGAGTAGAGGATGAGGGCGCTGGGCGCGGCCAGCAGCATGCCCGTCGGCTCCCCGTCCCGGCCGCGCACGATCTGGCCGCCCCTGGGGTCGGGGGTGTCCTTGTCGAATCCGGCGGCCTTCAGCGCCGCCCGGTTGAGGACGGCGGACTGGTACAGGTGCAGGACGAACACCGGGGTGTCCGGGGCGGCCGCGTTCAGCTCGGCGACGGTCGGCAGCCGTCGCTCGGCGAACTGCTCGGCCGACCAGCCGCCCACCACCCGCACCCACTGGCCCTTCGGGGTCCGGGCGGCCTGCTCGCGCAGCATCGCCAGGCCCTGGCGCAGCGTGGGCACGCCGTCCCAGCGCAGCTCCAGTACGTAGTTGAGCCCGCCGCGGATCACGTGCAGATGGGCGTCGTTGAGCCCCGGGATCACCCGCCGCCCGAGCGCGTCCACGACCTTGGTGGCCGAACCGATGTGCGGGGCCACGTCCTTGTCGTCGCCGACGACCGTGACCACGCCGTCCCGGACGGCGATCGCCCCCGCATGCGGGCGGTTCGGGTCGCCGGTGTGGATTTTCGCGTTGCGGACGACTAGGTCTGCGGGATCGTCGGCGGCCTGAGGAACCAGACCGCCGACCGGCATTGAGGACACGCTTGCGGGACCCCCTCCGGGATGGGAATTGCGGTGCCGGGGTCCCTGCTCGCCGTCGAATCAGCGGCGAACCGCGACCGCCGAGCCGTCACGCTAGGTCCGGTCCCCGCGGCGGTGTGTCCTGTGCGCGCACTCGCACCGGCCGCCCAGTGCACCGTCGCACCGGCCCCGCGGTGCGCTGCCCCGCACCGCGTCCGCACGTGCGCTGCGGGGTCGCCGGGAGTGCGCTCGGAGGCAACTGCCCGGCGCACAGCGCTCCTACGGTGGGCCGCGGCGGCGCCGGACCGACCGGTGTGCCCCGCGCAATCCCAGGAGACTCGCATGTCCGAGGCGTTCACGCCCGTCGAGCCGGTGCTCGAACCCGCCGCCCAGGCCTTCGCCGAGGCCACCGCGAACCCGCCTTACCTCTTCGACCTCGCCCCGGCGGACGGCCGCAAGGCCGTCGACGACGTGCAGTCCGGCGAGATCGCCAAGCCGGC